>JAFAIO010000527.1 GCA_019236675.1 Verrucomicrobiota bacterium | reverse complement strand
CTGGCTCGAGTACTCGCACATAGGAGAAACCGCGATCCGGTTCCGAAAATTCGCCCCGCGGATCGTTAGAGGTGTGAATAGCCCGGTCTCCGTTGAACCCTTTGCCGTATTCAGCTGCTCCATGGTGGCAACGGTCCGTTGTGGCCTGGAGCTCGTCAATTGCCCAAAGGAGCTAGGAGGTTGGTGGAGAGTGCCTCGCTTGCAAAGCCGACCGGTCGCGAATGTCGAGCTGGCTTGGGGGCGTCTAAGAGAAACGGTGAGCAGCCGAGGAAACGCGTTTGCGTTGTCTAACAGGAAGGCATGGGTGGCGCCCCTGTCGGCCTCGCAAGCGAGGCAACGCTCCACCAATCACCTGTCACTTTTCACCTTTCACTCCCTCCCCTCACGGCGCCGGTGACACGTAGATCTGCACTCTCCCGGTAGTGCTGGTGCCGGTCGGACCAACCAGCTTATAGGCGAAAGAATCCGTCTTACCTCCAAAGCCATTCTTCGGGGTGTAAGAGAATGCGCCGTTCGCTTTGAGATCAAAGCTGGCTGCATCTTTTGGACGCGTGACGATAGCAGCGGTCGCCCCTTTGGTGAATTCCGAATAGCCCATAACACCAGGGGCCACGACACGGAGTGTCGTCTGATAAGTCGCCGACAACTTCACAACCTCAGGAACAATCGGCGCTGTCGTTAGCGGCGACGGGATACCAATCTGATAGGTGCCGCCCAAGATTCGATCCCCTAAGTACGCAAAAGGTCCAATTGCGGTTAAAAGCGTCCCATCCGGCGAGATCGCCACCGGTGCACTCAGGTCGCCGAGCGTGGATTTAATCCCGTTCGCGGCCAACAAATGGTCAAGGAAACCGCCTCCCACAGTCGTGGTCCAAATTCCCGGAAAATAGAGATCTTGAATTCCGTAGGCTTCTTTCCCATCCGCGGTGCATCCGGTTGGACTCAGACCTCCGATATCCTCAAATCCACCCGAAGTCGCGTAGCGGAACCCGACCCACCCATTGAGCTCGGTATAACGGCCAAAGACAATGGTTCCATCGTCACTGATACAAGAGGGCTCTAGATAATAGGTTTTACGGTGAGGAATCCCCATGTCCTGTAACCCGGATTTCTTAGTGTAGATAAAACCATGGTTCTTTCCGTCATCCAAGTTGCTGTATCCGGTTGCAACCGACCCATCGTAACTAAGCGCGGTACCATAGGTCTGCTGAATAGTGCTTCCTAGATAGCCGACGGATCTAAAGCTCTGAGTCGCGACCTTGAATACATAGGTCTCAATCTTTGAGCCATTGGATCCGGAAATATCCTCTACCAACAATGTGCTTCCATCGCCGGAGACGGCCGTTGCAGACATCGTGACCGCGTTAGGATCATCAGGGGGAGTAGGAACTAACTCTTCAACTCCGTTCACCCAATAGACAGCGTACTGAACCGATGTTCCGCTAGTTGCGGTTCCCCAGGTATAACCGGAAACCACGGTGCCATCCCGGCTGATGCCTGTCGTGCTACCGTAATACGGGTCTGAAGTATTTAAGCCAGTTGAACTGGGCAGCCCGTTCCATCCGATCGCTGATGTATAAACAACCGGTCCACTGTAATCGATGGTGTTATACCCGGCATAGACGCTACCGTTAGTCGCGGCGACAGCAAAGTTAAGATCTTCACCAATCTTAGACTCGGTGTACTGCGCCATAACGAGGGACGGAGATAGCAGAACCAAGAAAGTGAATGAGCCGGTAACAACTCGAAGCAACCCTTTAAAAACTGACCGGATTGTCACAAAACTAACCTCGCTCGCGATAGGCAACGAATAGTCCCGCGAGCTAACTAGAACAGAGCGAGCCACGGCCACCAATTGGACAAAATCGAACCGTCAAGTCAAGCCGATAGCGCAGAGCGAACCAAACCGTGCAGCGTTGCGACCAGTGGAGCGCTGCCTCGCTTGCGAGGCCGAAGGGGTGGCCACCCCTTTTATATTTGTCACGACAAAGAGCCCGGATAAAAACTTCACGGCACATGGTGCCGACCGCTGTCGGCCTCGCAAGCGAGGCAGCGCTCCACAGGTCAAGCGAGGCAGCGCTCCACATACGTCATCTTACGTATAGAACAGTCGCTCGGCGGTCGATAGGATATCCCACCTTTTGTATGTCACACTACGTTACCATCCCCATCAAGGCCAATGGCGCCATCGATCCTGACGAGCAAATCCAGGATATAATCAGTAAGTCGGTCTCCCCAGTATTCAATCCAACCGATATTTTCATCTATTCCCACGGCTGGTGGACAACAACTGACGCTGCGCTGAAACAATACAACCTCGCGACCACCGACTTGATTTACTTTCTGCGAGGTCAGGGGCACCTATTAAACCCCCAAACGTCACCGTTACTCATCGGCATCCATTGGCCGTCGATCATCGACGATGACCCGAGTAGTACGCTGAACCTGCTGGAGCCTTTCACCTTTTATCAGATGCAGAAACGCGCCGATGATATCGGCGATGAAGGTCTATACACGATCTTACGGCTCATTCTGGCGCCGGCGCATGTCGCGAACTTACGGATCAACCTAATCGGCCATAGCTTCGGTTGTAAGGTCGTCTGTTCCGCTCTACAAGAGTTGGCCGTAAAACAGGTTCCCATTCCTGGGAATGTGTCGTTTAACGTCGTTCTATTACAAGCCGCGTTCACCACGGACGCACTCGATCAGGGCGGCCCATACGCCAGCGTGATCCCCACCTTCGGCCCACGACTGCGGATGCTGGTATCGCGATCAAATCTCGACCTCGCCCTCAGAAACGACTTCCCCACGGCTCAGAGATTGGATCTTTTTCACGCAGGGGTTGATACCGCTCTCGGTTTTACCGGTCCAAGCGTTGCCACGGTCGGGGCATTTGCCAACAACCGGCAAGTCGCCGTCATTCGTGGTTCGCAGTTCCTCGGACACGAACCAGCGCTCCCGCCAGGTCCTGCTATCGTAACCGCTGACTTAACTCCGATCCACCAGGCTAACGTCGGATTCCAGGGCGGCCCCGGCGGCCATCACACCGATATTTTCCTCCAAGAAATCTACGATCTTATGTGTTGGTTCTTCTTTTAACTGCCAATTCTGACGGTCGAGCAACTCACAATTTGCAACCAGATTCTACATGTTAGGCTCTAACGCGCTGGAAATCGCCATAGGAATCGTTTTCGTTTACCTCCTACTCAGTTTGGTCTGCACGGTGGTTAACGAGGGTATCGCCAATATCATCCAACAACGAGGTAAAAACTTGTTGGCTGGAGTTAAGAACCTGCTTAACGATCCGTCTTTTACCAGTCTCGCCCAACATGTCTACACCCATGGATTGGTCGGTGGAGTCATGGAAAATGTAAACGATGACGCAAAGTCGAATCGGTTACCTTCTTATATCGCACCGACCAATTTTGCCCTGGCGCTTATGGATATTCTCGGATCCAGAGGCGCAGGAGCGGTTGCGGTACAAAAAGCGAAGAGCGACCTGGCCCAAGCTCAGCAAAATTTAAAGGCCGATCAGAATAGCCAGCCGCTCAAGGATGCAGTCGACGCTGCCCAAGCCGCAGTCAATAAGGTCACGGACGCGGCTCAAAAACTAGAGGCCCAATTCACCGCCGCCGGTGCTGCCGCCGAGGAGGTAAAGGGACTCAAAGATTTTGGCAGGATCAAGGCAGCCTCCGAAACCCTGCAAAAGGCTCTCGAGATGGGCCGCGCGTTAGCGAAGGAATATCCTGATCCTCTGGGAGCCATCGAGGAGGGAATCGAAAAACTTACCGATCGGCACACGAAACAGTCTCTGCTGGCACTAGTCGACAAAACGAGGCGTGATCTATCCCAGGTGGCCAGGCAACTTCAAGCCGGCGAACGCGCCGTAGAAAAGCTTGGGCAAAATTTGGAGAACTGGTTCAATAGTTCGATGGACCGTTTTGCCGGCTGGTACAAGCGTTGGACCCGGCAAATCTGCTTCGCCGTTGGAGCGGTCCTAGTCATCCTGGCGAATGCAGACAGTTTGATGTTGGCCAACCGGTTAGCTCGGGACGGCGCCTTGCGTGCCGGCATTGTATCCGCAGCCGATGCCGCTGCCCAAAAAGTCGAGAAGGATCCCACTCAGGCCGAGGGGGCGCGTAAACAACTCTTGGAAGAAGCCGAAAACCTTAACCTACCATTAGGTTGGATCAACTCGAACACCAGCAAGGACCAAGATCCGTTTCAAACCGAGCGGATTCCCGACTCACCTTTAGGCTGGATATTGAAGATCTTTGGGCTGCTAGTTTCGGCTCTAGCGGTCTCTTTAGGTGCGCCCTTTTGGTTCGATACACTCAGCAAATTCATGAACGTTCGTGGAGCCGGGAAAGTACCGGATACGACCAAAAGCGCATCGAGTGAGGTCAAAACCGCGGGCGCCTGACATTCTCAATGCAACTCCTTCGCGCTCTAGATAGGTGCGCACTTCTAACTGCTTTGACCTAGCCCAGACCCGTTAAGATTAATACTTCACTCTGATCCGACCATGAATAGTCCGAGCAGCTTATGAATCCGGAACCAGCAGTCGACCTTAAAGCCGCGCTGGAACAAGAGCTCAAGGTCATAAAACGCACGCGAGCCCGACTTGGAATGGAATCCGCAAACGATTCGACACCAGACGACTTGTCGGCAATCTGTCTTTCAGGTGGCGGCATCCGGAGCGCCATTTTCTGTCTTGGCGCCCTCATGGCCCTGGATAAGGGAAAACTTATCCAACAGTTCGACTATTTGTCCACGGTGTCAGGCGGCGGTTACATCGGCGCCTGGTTATCGAAACTCCTGAAGGTAATCGGGGACGACCACGTTGGGCCAACAACCCGGATTTTCACCTCGGTACAACAAAAAGAAAAAGCTCTGAACGCAGCTGCGGAAGGCGACAGAACTGAGTTCGAGCCGGCCGCGCTCCAATTCTTGCGGGAAAACAGCAGCTATATCACGCCACGCAAGAGCCTTTTCTCTGGCGACAGTTGGTCCCTGGTCGCGATTTATGTCAGGAACCTGTTGTTGAACTGGGCTATTCTCATACCGCTCCTGGCAGCTGGACTCGCCACTCCGCTCTGGTTTTTGGGGGTAGCCGAGGCCATCGAGAATCAAGGAATTCTTATCCTGTTAACCTTGGTTTTTGCTGGGCTTGCTTTGATTTATCCGACAGTTGTACCCGCCTTCAAAGACATCACTCAAGATGCTGCGCAACGCCAAAGCTTAGAAGCAGCGGAAAGATCGAGGGAAGATTCCGAAGAGCGCACACTGTCAGTGCCTTCCTTTCTGTTGCTAAGATTGGCGCCTTTCGCGATCGCGCTTTTGTTTTTTACAATCTGGGTATCGAAAGAGACCGGTCAAGGACTAGGTAACTCGCCTCAGGAACTCAGCCCGTTCGTCGCCGGTGTGCTTGGCCTTGTCGTTGGTCTCGGTTTCGGAGGTACCGTTCTTGGACTGTTGATTGCATCCATCATTGTGAGCGTTCGCCGGCGAGGTGTTTTGAAGAAGCGAATGGATCCCAGACTGGCAAGGACCATTTTTTGCCTACAAACCGTGGGCTCATTTTGCGCAATTCCCAGTTGTGTATTCCTGGTTCCTCATCTCGGCACCACTCAGCTGGGGTTCTATGTTTGGTTTCCAGTCTTGGCTACCATTACGCTTCTGATGTCCGGTACCATATTCGCGGGATTAGTTGACCCGCTCATTCAAGACGATAACCGGGAATGGTGGGCGCGGTCAGCAGGATACTTCCTCCTCTCCGCCGCGCTTTGGCTCGTGGTTGGGACGATTTGCGTCGGCATTCCTGAGGTCTGTCGAATCGTTAACTTTAACCCCGGCGCCTGCCCTGGGGGAGTGTGCTTTGCAGTTTCCTCTTTTAAGCTACAGTCGTTTGAAAGCGGATTCGACGGGTTCATACTTGTTCTATCGGGGGCGCTTGCATATGCGACTCGCATAGAGGGTCAAATCGCTGAAACCGTCAAATGGCTTGGTATCCCTGTCGAAAGTCTTAGGAAGGCAACTTTTGGCATCGCCATTGTCGTCTTCACCGCTGTTCTTGCGGTTACGTCCATCTTCTTAACCCTCGAGATCGGGTACGGCTTAAACTGCCTTTATGTTTACCTATCAAGAATTTTCGGTTCCGACTGGCCATACCCGCCGGCTGAAGCAACGTGGTGTTGGCTCTTTGTCGCCACGGTAGCCCTTTGTCTTTTTAGCGTCCTACTGAGTTTTCCGGTAAACATAAATCGGTTCTCCTCTCACATCGCCTATCGCAATCGTTTAGTACGTACCTTCCTGGGTGCCTCGCATTTAAGACGCACTTACAACCCCTTCACCGGTTTCTCCCAAACTGACAATCTCCCTTTGTACCTGCTAATGGAGAAGCAAGTAACTCAAGACATGGTCGGCAAATCGACCAGAGAGCAAATCGCGCCAGCCGCAGAGCCGTCCCAACGACCTCTGCATATACTCTGCGCGGCCGTCAACGTGGCTCAGGGTGAACGTCTGGCGTGGCAAGAGAGGAAAGCGCTTTCGTTCACTTTCTCGGGATTGCTATGCGGAGGATCTGAATTTGGGTACCGGCCTTCACACCAATTCGGGGGGCCTCGCGGACTGACCCTTGGTACTGCAGTGGCGGTCTCAGGCGCAGCCGCAAACTCGGGGATGGGCTTCTATAGTTCCCCTCTCAAGTCATTCTTATTAACCTTGTTGAATGGCCGGTTAGGCTGGTGGTTGGGAAACCCCACGCATCAGCGTGAATCGTTGCGCGAGAGCCCTTTGGTCGCAGTAGGTCCCTTGTTCGCCGAATTATTCTCGTTAACCAACCGTAAAGCCGGGTGGTTAAATGCTTCGGACGGTGGGCACTTCGACAACACCGGGGTCTACGAAATGTTGCAGCGAAAGTGCCGGCGTATCCTATTGTTTGACGCTGAAACTTCGCGAAAAGGGATATCAAATGCATCACGGCGGGCGCGCGTGGATTTGAATGCGAATCTCACTCTGGAAGCAAAGGCGCCGGAACCGTTTCCTCTGGAGAAGTACAAAATCGAGTACTACGACTCGGCCGGCAATGTCAGTAGTAACGGTGTTCTTTTTAGGATCTATCCAGCGTTGGGTAGTCCCAGCCAATGGACCAGTTTCGAAAATGCCTATTACAAGCTGATTGATAGCTCTTTTCCGGACGAATCATTACTAAACCAGTTTTTTACCGAGACGCTGTTTGAGAGCTATCGCACGCTCGGGCTTAACATGTTGGAATCTGCCTTCGACCCAACTACGGCTACCAGTGTAAAAGACCTTTTCAAGGGGCTGGATTCCCATACGTCCGCGGCACGATAAAATCTCACGCAAGGGCGCAGGGGCGGAAAGGAAGGACAGAATAGAATAGCCGCGAAAGAACGCAAGGAACGCAAAAATAAACCGCGAAACACGAAGAGAAAACAAACGAACCGCAGATGAACCAGCCGTCGTCCGGCAGCCGCCGGACTATTGCGTGCAGGCTGCAGATTTACGCAGATAGACAGGCGTTGTCGCCCGTGGAGCGCTCAACCAGAGGCTTCGCTCTTGTCTTCCCTTTGCGCTTTTTGTGCCTTTTTGCGGCTATTCCGAATCTTCGATCCCGGTTGGCGACCCCTGCGGCCTCGTCCGCGGGAAGGCAGCGCTCCATTCTTACGCGGTCGGCACGGCTGTCCAGGCTTCCATCCAAAAGGATTTATACCCTTAGGGCATGTAGCAATAGCCGTGGTCGGCCCAATCTTCTCCCCATTGATTCCGAATGACCCAGTAGGAATTGGCGTCATCATAACCGCACACCAGGACGCCGTGGCCGCCGAGCAATTTCTCGCTGGCCTTTTTTGGAATTTGAACCACCCCATGCTTATCCGGGTTCTCAAACGATTGGTACACCGCGAAACCGATGGCAACCGTTTGCCGGCGCGCCAGCACTGACTTTACTATTTTAGGGACCTGCCATTTGACCTGGACCGGTTGCACAATCCTGAACGGCTGGGCGGCAGTGTCTGCCACCGGATTTGGACCTTCTGCCGGGTTTGTATTGTACGGGAGATAACTTTCAGGACAGACTCCACGCTGCTGTAAAACGGTAAATTCACTGGCTAGACTAGCCCCGGAATCCTTCGGGAACGTGCCGTCATTGATTCGGGTCCAGCCATAAAGATAGGCCGGTGACAGATGGTAAGGAAGGAGGACTCCCGTTTTAGCCACGTAGCTGGTTTCACGAAATGCGGCCGTGGCGAATCCACTGCAGGATTCTTCCTTCCCTTGATCTCGAATGGGTGGGCAGAGCTGCCGCAAGTCAACCGACTTCGGTACCGAAGCGAGTTGGACCGCTTGCTGGGCCAATTGTAACAACGGATGATCCGCTCGCGGTGGATGATACCGGTAGATGTGTTGCCCGATTTGCTTCCAGATCGGTAAGGCAGCCGGCTTTGATGCCAGACTCGACGCCGGGTCGGACGGCTTGCTGGCTGTTGGCTTTGGCTTCTTGCTCTTCGAACGGTTTCCGCTCATAGATGCTATCCCCGTTCAAGTGAACCAGAACAGGTCTTCAAAGTGAATCCGTTAAAGGACGTACGCATTTCTGCTTATTTACAGCCTTAACCAGTCTCTGCTAGTAGTCCTCACTCTGGAGCGCAACGCATTCATGAGTATTTTCGATAACCGGTTTCACCCCGACCCTGCGTCACCCGCCCCAGGGACAATTGTGGATCCTAACATTTACTTAAGTCTTTGGTCTGGGCAACGCGGTGAAAAAGAGCACGTTAAATGCATCGGTATTCGAGGCGAGTTGACACCGCACCATGTGCCCATCTTGGGAATCTATGATGACGTTCTTATCCTAATGATCGGGAACGTTTGTACGGAATGGAAAGGATCTACCAATCCAGGGTTATATTTTATTAATCATCCTTCCAATCCGAGAGGGTGCGCCCAGCTGATTGAAGGCATCCACATGTTCAAACCTGGAGTGCACGACGGACGCTTTTCAGCTTTTGTACAAGCTGAAGCCTTTCACATCAATCGGCTGGACGAGAAAGGAAAGGTTGTTTCTCACGAAGTCGGTCAATTCGGAATCCATCTCCATAGCGGCGGGCCAGGAGAGGACGTTGACAAGTACAGTGCGGGCTGCCAGATCATCTGGTCACCAGAAGGCTACTTCGGCGCCACGTGGCACCGGTTCTTCGATCCGGCGACCGAGGCAATGCAGGGCAATAATCAGTCAATTCTGCCTTATCTGTTGGTCGATGCCACGAATCTGCCGTGCGTGTGAGACCGAAAGACTAACCGCAGATAAACGCGGATTTACGCAGATAGGGTCGCCTCGTGGAGCGCTGCCTCGCTTGCGAGGCCGACCAGCGGTCGGCACCGTGGATCTTAAGGTTATGCCATTGACGGCACGAGGCCGCGGTGAGCAAGCGCTTCCTGATCTGCACCTATTCCTTTCCGAGTCTTTGTCGTGACACGCACAAAAAAGCGGGGTGGCGACCCCTTTCGGCCTCGCAAGCGAGGCAGCGCTCCACGGGTGTCGCGACTCCGGCCGAGCGGCCATCCGGACCTCATTTACGGCAGTCGAGACACAATCGGATCACTCACCGTGCTTTCGGGCGAAAACGCTTGGTCTATGACTACGAGCTCAAAGCCAACCGGAAGAGATTTTGATCAGATGATGGGGATCGTTATGGGTGGCCTTCAAACCCAGATAGCCGGCGCTGTCGCCACTTATTCTATCGCGGATCATCTGGCGAAAGGATCTGCCACTGCGGATGAGATCGCGACCTGGGAAGGGATCGATCCACAGGCTACTTTCCGACTGCTTCGGGCTTGTGCTTCGCTCGGACTCGTCACCTACGATGGAACCAGGTTTTCGACGACTCCGCTGCTTGGCACCCTGCGGAGAGATGTCCCCGGTTCGTTGCAAAGCCTCGTAGTCGCTTGGACTTCACCAGGACATTGGCAACCTTGGGGCAGACTGTCCGCAGCAATACGGACAAATGCGCCCCAGACGGTTCCAACCCTTGGTACCAGTATTTGGGACTATTATAAGCAGCAACCGGAAGAAGGTGGTGCCTTCACGAAGGCCATGCATGGGTTTACATCTGGCATCATCGAGGATGTGGTGCAGACACTCGACACCTCGAATGTAAAACTGGCTGTCGATATCGGCGGAGCCAGCGGCACCTTGGTTCACGGCCTGATGGCTGCGAACCCGCATCTTAGCGGTATCGTGGTCGATTTACCCGAGGTGATCGGGAGTGCCGAAGCCGCGGCTCACGAATTAGGGCTGAGCAACCGGAGCACCGCTGTTCCGTCGAACTTTTTCGAGTGGGTACCCGCCGGCGACCTTTATCTGCTCAAACATGTTCTCCATGATTGGAATGACGACGAGGTGGTCTCGATTTTGAAGCGGTGCAGGGAATCAATCCTGCCCGGTGGCAAGATCGCGGTGATCGAGATATTACTTGGCGAAGTCGGTGAACCGCCAATGGGACCGCTGATGGACCTGAACATGATGGTGATGTTGACCGGCCGAGAACGTACTCTGGACGAATACCGGCGATTGATTGAAAAGGCAGGGTTCCACTTCTCCAAAGTGAAACCAATCCGTTCGCCCATGGTCGTTATGGAAGCGACCGCCTGACGAAGAGACCGGAATAGCCGCAAAAAGCGCAAAGAACGCAAAGAAAAATAAACACAGCGGCGCCCAACATAGATACACGATAGATCTCAATCTTCATTCGCGTAAATCTGCAGCCTGCCCGCCATAGCCTTAGCGACGGCTGGTTAATCTGCGGTTGGTCTTAACCTTTGCGTCTTTGCGTCTTTGCGTGAGATTTGGAGCTCCTTCTTACCCATGAATTCTCGATTAAAGCTTTTGTTCATCTCGTTGAGTTTGGTCCCCTGTTTAGCACCTCGGGCTACGAACGCGCGTGAGCCTCAAACGGAAGTCCAACAAGTTCTACAAACGACTCAAGCTTGGGATGGTGCTACCTACAAAGGCTATCCTACGGGACAACCGCAGGTGACCGTGCTCCGGATCAAGATTCCGCCCCACACTGCATTGCACTGGCACTACCACCCAGTCATCAGTGCCGCCTATGTCGTATCCGGGGAACTAACCGTAGAAAAACAGGGAACAAATGAAAAGATAACGGTTCACGAAGGTCAGGCGCTGACTGAAACGGTCGATACGATTCATCGCGGATTCACAACCGACCAGCCCGTCGAGCTTATCGTGTTCTATGCCGGCGAGGCTGGAGTCCCGATTACGGTCGACAAAGAGAAAGCGACCGCGAATGCACACGAATAGACGCGAAGAAAATCTCACGCAAAGGCGCAAAGCAGACTTCGCCCCGTCACCCCTTTCGCTTCGTCGGCCAGGGACGCAAAGTTTCGATCCAAGCGGAGACTAGTACAGCCGCGGAGCGGCGAGATATTTGTAGCCTAGGGTGAGTCTGCGAACCCTGGGTTAGCCGTTTAAAAAATGCATCCGCGCGGTAAGCGCGGCAGAAACGGGCGCGACACCGAATGGCGACTGATCCAGTGATTGAAACCGCGCACCTCCGTTACCGGTTCTGTCGCGCCTTCAGCGCTAACCGTCATTATTAAACCGCATACCTAGGCCGCGGACTGATCCGGCGGCCGCCTGACTAGAAATATTTCACCGCTACGCGGCTAAGTTCGGCCTCGCGAGCGAGGCGCGCTCCACAAATCTATTCGTGTCGATTCGCGGTTTTTTTTAGTGTTCTTTGCGTTCTGTCTTGACCGACATAGCCTTCGCGACGTCTGTCGCGGCTATTAGAGCAGCGGCAAATGGACACAAAATCGGCAATTTCTAGGGATCGGAAATATAGTGCTTCAATATGGGCCCTAATGGGACGGCATGCGGGTGTCCCCTTCATCGTCATGGTAGTGGCACTCTCGACGAATTGCTGGGCTCAATCGAGCGAGACTTCTTTTCAACCCGTGAATGTAACCGGCCAAGCACCAATCAGCGCTTACGGAGCTCCCGAAGCTTTTTCTCGCAGCCGTCTCGGGACGCTCACTCAGACCTACGTTTTGCCGGCGTTCACAGTTTATACCGGACTCGATTACGAATTCACCGTTCCCCGGCAAGGGTTACCCGATCATCTGTTTACTCAAGAACTCGAGATCGGATTGCCTTACCGATTTGGCGTCGCGATAGAAAACAATGTGGACGCGTTCCACGGCTCAGTCCGGGAAAGCAGCGTCAGTATTGAGACCAGGTACGCGCTGGCAGATTGGGACAAGATCCCACTCAATCCGACCTTGTTTGCAGAATACAGAATCGGGGTTGGCCCATTAAATGAGACTGCGGAGGTTGGCTCGCAGCCGCACGAAGGGGACGAGCAGGATCGGGGTCCGCAGCGTACCCCGAACGCATACGAATTACGGTTGCTTCTAGCAGAAGATTTCGGTGACAAAGTCGAATGGGCGCTCGACGGCTTTTTTGAACAGGAGCTAAGCGGAGACCGGGGACGTGAATGGGGTTTTGCCCAGAGCCTGGCTGTCCCGATTCTTAAGGAACGCGAAAAGCTCAAACTCGGGATAGAAATGTTGTATCGGAACCATACCGATCACCCGACTCGAGGCGATCCAACTCAACTCTTTGAGCTTGGTCCGAGTTTGGCTTGGAAGCTCACCCGGAGCGCACGGTTAGATGTGACTCCGTTGTTCGGCACTACTTCCGCGGGACCAGCGGTACAAACATTCGTGGTTTTGTCCTTCTTGCTCGGGCCGCCAGGAGAAGGAGGAGAGCGAGAGCCGGAAGCGCCGACATCGACGCGGAATCGGTAGTAGCGTTCGGCGTTCGGTGTTTGGCGTTTGGCGGAAAAGAATAGCCGCAAAAACTTGTCGCGCCATAGGACGTTCGGCGAGCTCAGTCGAGTCGCTTGGCGGAGGCGGAAGGCGCAAAAGGCGCAAAGGTTCAATCCGAGCTAGGCCTATAAGTGCCGCGTCTTGTCGTTGTAGCTAACTTGTCCGACGTAGTCCGGCGGCTGCCGGAAGGGAAACGGGGCGGTGTCGGAAGGGAACGTGGAGCGGCTGCCTTCCCGCGGCCGCGGGACGAGGCCGACCCAGACCAACCGCACCAACCAATGAACCCATGAACGCCGGTTCTGTCGCGCCTTCAGCGCTCACGCGTTTTTGAACGGGATACCTAGGCCTCGCAAACTCAGCCTAGGCTACAAATATTCACCCCCGAACCCCGAAAGCGTCCGGGGGAACATCCTCCGGGGTAAACGCTCCGACTTCGCCCCATCGCCCCTCCGGCAGCCGCCGGACTACGTCTGACAAGACGCGGCTCAACCAGGCTCAGCTCTCTTATTGATCATCTGCGGTTTCGTCTGTCTTAACCTTTGCGTCCTTGCGCCTTTCCGTGAGATTTTTCCTCTATCTTTGTAATTTCCGCAGTAAAAATCTGGGCTAACCGGAATTCGTCACTCGTTAACGCTCGGGAACAGGCGATGCGCAGGCTGGCCAATCCATGTAGGCCGGCCCAAAAGAGCTCAGCCAGCTCCATGGGGCTGACGCCCGTTTTTTTTGAGCCGGTGTGGAGCTCGGTGAATGCGGTCACGATCAGCCCTAGTGCGCCTTCGGCGGCTCCACCGGAGTCGCGATGGGTGAAAACGGCTTTGGTGAGCTGCGGATCAGCCATAAAGATGAGCCGATAGGTTTCCGGGTCGCTCTGAGCGTACTCAAGATAAGCACGAGCATAACCGGACAGCCGAGTGGCTGAGTCTTTCCCGGTCACACTCTGCAGCCGCTCATAAAGGTGGCGGAGCCCGGCGAAACACAGTTCCTGAGCGATTTGTTCGCGGCTTTGAAAATGCAAGTAGATCGCTGCGGCCGAATAATCGATGGCTTCAGCCACCCGTCGCATAGTGAGGGCGGCGAATCCTTGAGAAAGCAGGATTTCGCGGGAGACGTCTAAGATTTTTTGGCGGAGGACCTGTTTACGTCGAATGCGGCGATCAATGGTGGACACGGGAGAATAAATTAGGGTTGACGACCACGAAATCCAATGCAAACTAAACGCTGTTTAGTAAACACTGTTCATTATTTGATTACTGTTCATTCTTGCGACCCTTGTTTATGTCTACTCCTAATGTTAAACCCTCGATTGCCTTGTTCGGCGGGTCCGGTACCCTCGGCCAAGCCTTAGCTCCGCTCTTTGATTCTCAACCCTTTCGGGTTGTTGGTCGTTCCTTGAGCCAACTTCAATCCGGCTTCGCCCCCTACCCAGCTGCAGATTTCGCCGTCTGGGATCCGGCAAAGCCTAACACGGCCGTTACCGCCCTAGAGGGAATTAAAACCCTCGTTTACTTGGTCGGAGTGCCGTATACCGACTTCCGGCTACACCCCATTTTGTTAGAGCAAGTGTTGTCGGCAGCGATCCAGCAAGGAGTCGAACGCTGTGTTTTGGTTGGGACGGTTTATCCGTTCGGACTCGCCCAAACCTCTCTAGTCCGGGAAGATCATCCGCGGAACCCGCACACATTCAAAGGCCAGATGCGCAAACAGCAAGAAGATATTCTGTTGGCTGCTGATGCCGCGGGGCGAATCCGCGGGACCATTCTTCGGTTCCCCGATTTCTACGGACCGAAGGTTGAGCGAAGTTATCTTTCCAGCTTGTTTCAAGCGGCTGCTCAACAGAAAACAGCCCAATTGATCGGACCACTCAATACCCCGCATGAATACGTCTATATCCCGGACGCGGCGCGGATCCTGTTCCGTCTGATCCAGGAAGACGGCGCTTACGGTCACACCTGGAATTCGGCCGGCGCCGGTAAAATATCGTTAGCTCAACTCGTCAAGTTAGTTGAATCCACTACTGGCAGACGGTTGCGGAAAATCGTCGCCGGCAAACGCATGTTGCAGCTGTTAGGATTGTTCGATCCGCTTCCGCGAGAGGTTGCTGAAATGCATTATCTGTTCACTCAGCCGCTATTCTTAGACGACAGTGCGCTAGCAAAGCTCTTAGGCCCGCTGAATAAGACGCCGTACGAGGAAGGCGTGCGTGCATCGTTAGCAGCAGCCGAGCAAAACTAGGAACCTCGCGCAAAGGACGCCAAGGACGCCGAGGGAACAGAAGTGGTTGGTGATTGGTGGAGCGTTGCCTCGCTTGCGAGGCCGACAGCGGTAGGCACCCTGTGCCCTGACGTTCCTGCATTTTGCTGCTCGAGGCCGCGGTAACAAACGCCTATCGTGGTGTACACCTATTTTCCTATCGGCGTCGTTATCGTGACACATAAGGAAACGCAGGGTGGCGCCCCTGTCGGCCTCGCAAGCGAGGCAGCGCGCCACAGATGGGCTTCGGGCGTCTTGTCTGCAATTTCTACTGCCTTTTTACCGGGAAACTGCCATAACTAAACCCATGACGCCGCGCGCGTTGTATCCTCTACTTCTACTCACGTTTCTTGCTATTCCTTTCTCTGTATTCGCGGAGAACGAGCGGCTTCATATCTTGTGGGAGACGGTCTCACCGGATGGGAAATACGCGATTGGCTGGACGACTACTGATGAAACGGACTATTTGGCGGATCCGACCGATGATCCTAACCCGGTATCGAATTGGGTCATTGAAATCGCCACATCGAAAAAACTGTTCGAGTTGCCCGACCTCCACTTTTCGCAGCTAAAAACGGAGCATCTCGATCACTATCTCCTGGATTCGGCCTGGTCCGCAAATAGTCGCTACCTAGTGGTGGTACTTAACCAACATTTTAGCCTTCATACGACCAGTTTGACCGTACTTCTGGCTGACATGGTCACCCGTAAAGCTCTTAATTCAGTTGACAGCATCACCAAGAAGATTTCTGCGAAATTTAAAGACTATGACGGCCCTGAATTTGAGAACCCACGGTTCGCCACGGTCGATATGTTTTGTCTAGAAGACACGCTTGGCGGAGAGCCGTACGATTTCTATTTTCGTTTTGCTGACGGCGGCAAAGTCCTGAAACTCGAAAGCGCGATTCATTCAGGGCCGAGCGGTGGAACGATGGATACCACGTTGAATCGCGATTACCGCAGACTTTACGGCCTGTTACCAAGCGACCAGCAAAAGGCGCTGCTCGCCGAAGAACGGGCTTGGTTGGAGCAAAGGGATGCCATTAAGTCGCCTAAAGAGAAGGATGCGTTTGTCAGCGCACGCTGCGCAGAGCTCGAAGAACGAGCCCATAAGATTATCGACGAGAAATCGGACTAGGAGAGCCGCAAGTCTCACACAAAGACACGAAGGCACAAGGTAGGCCAAAGAAATACGTGAATTCACAGCAAGATCGCAAAGGCCACAAAATAAAACAAACCATCACTCCCCTTCTCTTCTCTTCGTCCTTTGCGTCCTCTGCGCGAGGCACCTGGTTTCTTCCTCTCAACAGAACAGGGAGAGCCCAGCTCGTGCTCTCCCTGTAACTGGTTACTTGCTAACTTCGTCGGTGGTTAGAATGCGAAGCGTGCTCCCCAGTTAACCTGGACCGCGTTGTTATGCGGACCATCAATGAGGTCGTAGCCGGCTTCGCTGAAGAGACCGACATGCGGGGTGAAACGGTACTCGAGTCCGCCACCGAAATTGCCTAGAACACGGCTATCGGTTCGCAGGTTACCAGACCGATTGTATCCATCGAGACCACCGAGTAATCCACCTACCCCACCGAATGCATACGGCGCCAGGTGAAAGTTGGGTGCCACTAGGTCCAGCGGATAGCGTAGAACCGCGTCGTAAGTGACAATACCAGCGGTTTGATCCGCGCGGGTGATGTTAAGAGCTGACCCTTGGAATCGGAAGCCCCCATATAGCCACGGGAAATAGGCGACATCGAGACCGCCTCCCCAGCCGTGTTCACCGATGCCTAGATCCGAAATGTCTCCCACTCCTTTGTCATAGGTTGCGAACACTCCGATGTCCAACTCGTTGGCTCTGAAGAACGAGGTTGGTGGCGGCGCAGCCGGCGGAAGAACTTCTTTCGAGCTGGTTTCAGTTGGTCCGGCCAACGAGATCGCGGTTTGTCCAAAAAACGCCACGACGGCCGAAACAATGAGGGTTTTCGTTTTATCAATCCTGATCATTTGTACTTATCCTATTAGTTAAAGCAAGGCTCAGAGACCGCGGATGCGGGTCTGAGCCTCGCTGGAAACCGTTGTTGAGCAAGAGACGGAGCGCAAGAGTCTTTTATTCATGTGGCTCGGAATGGGCCTGGCGCGGTCCTAATACACGGTGAGTGAAACAAGTACATCAACCGCGAATGAACACGAATGGACGCAAACCGTGGAGCGCTGCCTCGCTTGCGAGGCCGAAGGGGTCGGCGACCGCAGAAGTTCAGGTGTACCGTAAAAGCGTTCACCACTAGAAGCGCGTTGTCAGTGCCGACCGCTATCGGCCTCGCAAGCGAGGCAGCGCTCCACGGGCTGATCCGCGTCACACGCCCTTCTTTTGCGTGGATCCAGCCGGCGGTCTCTATTCCGGTTTTCCGAACCCGGACGAACGCGAGCCCGTCCCTACCGCTAACTCCGGTTCCGTGGC
>JAFAIO010000491.1 GCA_019236675.1 Verrucomicrobiota bacterium | reverse complement strand
AATCCTGGCCAATACGATTATTTGAATGTAACCGGCAACGCTACGCTCGGCGGCACTTTACAGCTAATTAACCAAGGCTTTGTGCCCAAAGCGGGTGAAACCTTGACTCTGGTAAAGGCGGCAGGAGAAATTACGAGCCAGTTCAATCACTTTAGTGATCCCTATACCACTGGTCCCGGACTTAACACGATTGACCTGGTTTATAGCTTGCACACGGTCGACCTTGAGTTCCTTAACATTGTACCGCCCACGTCTCCAACAGCGCCGGGCAGAATTACCACGCTTAACTTTGCTTCTTTTGCTCAAACCCCGAATGAATTGGCAGCCGCCGAATTGCTGGATGCAGTCGAGCTCAGACACCAATTCGGCAATCTGCTCAACTTGTTTTTAGCACAACCCTTTGGCGATCTCCCGGGCGAGTTGGCGGTCATTGGCCCGCAATCGTTCACTTCCTTCTATGAGATCAGCTTCTCGGATGCGAACATCCAACGGCTAACGTTAGAAAACCGTCTGGACGATGTGCGTGCAGGTTGGGGCTCGCTGAATGAGGCTCCAACGGCGGGTGGGACCGTCGAATTACAAAAAAGCAGTGGCTTTAGCAAGGCTGGTAAGAACCCGGTTGAACCAGTCTTGCAACCAGCACGCCGCCCGGTATTTGATCTATGGGCGAGCGGATTCGGTGATTTCGTGCACGTCGATTCGGACTATAACGCCAGAGGTTACCGGTTCACGAGCAGTGGATTCGATCTCGGGTTCGATTACCGGTTCCTGGATAATTTCGCTGTCGGGGTGATGGGCAACTACACTTACACCTGGACCGATCTACGGCCAGGCACAATCACCGTGAACAGCGGCCGAGGCGGTATCTATGCAGGCTATTTCACTGGCGGTTATTATCTCAACGCAGGGGTGTATGGCGGATACAACACCTACGATACCAGCCGTCACGGGCTAGGTGGCAGCGCTACCGGGAACACCGATGGCCAGGAATGGAGCGGTTTTCTTAGTACCGGGTACGACTTCCATCACGGCAATCTTACTGTCGGTCCGATTGCTTCGCTCCAATACACCAACGTGTATCTAAACAGCTTCAGCGAGACAGGTTCTCTCTTGCCGCTGAATATCCATTCCGATTCAGAAGAATCGCTACGAAGCGATGTTGGGTTTAGAGCCTATTACCAATGGCACACTGGCAACGTGACCCTCGCACCCTACGTGAAGGCGACCTGGGAACATGAGTTCAAATATTCAGCGTTACCCATCACCGCCAGCCTGGCGGAGTTCCCTGGCCCGGATGAAACGTTTGTCGGCCCAGTCGAAGGTCAAGACAGCGCCGTCATCAGCGCTGGACTATCGGTGCAATGGACACCGATGATATCGACCTACGCTGCCTACGATGGTCAGTTAGGACGCGGCCGTTACAATTCGAATGCTGTCACTGGTGGCGTGCGCGTTAGTTGGTAGGGAAGGTTGAATAGCCGCAAAAGGCGCAAAAGAAGTAACCGGCATGCAGGACGTTCCGCCCTTTAAGGCCCATCGATCAGAACAGGCACACAAAGGCAGAAAGCCCGTAGCGGCGAAAGCCTCCGATTAATTCTCTTGCAAAAGCAGCCGGAAAGATTTGTTCCGGCCGTAGCGAAATGTGCGGAAGCCTCGCTGGTCTAGCGTCGCAATGTCTCCGATTCCATAGTGTTCTGCCGCGAGGACGAGCGTTGCGTCTGCAAAATCCATCGGCGTATCTGCGAATCCAGCCATTAATCTTTCCGCGGCACGTAAGCCACCGAGATCAAAGCAGTTCCAAGTCTCGACGCTCAATGTGTCAATAAGATCGACCAGCCGCTCCATACCTCCCCTGATGTCTTGCAAGAAAAAGGCCGCTTCCGTTACGACTGCGCCGGTCGTCAGCAGCCGCCCTCGGATTGAAGCGAAACGCTGCATCACCCATTCGTGATGGGGATCACTGCGATCGAGACTAGCAACGATTGGCCCCGTGTCGAGCAAGACAGCGCTCATTTGCGCCAGTTTCGCTTTCGGATGAGAGCCTTCAGAGGATGCGGTTTACCAATCGCCTGAGAGGAGTCTAAACTTCCGGCTAGATCGCCCATTCGCTCCCTCAACGTGCGGTTGTCTAGATCCCGCGTTAGGAGCTCCCGGATATATTCTGATTCAGTTTTCTTTAGGGCTTTGGCCCAACGCCTGAGCGCCTCACGCTGCTCCTTTGGTAGACGAATGGTGAGCGTGGACGTGTTCATTCGATTAGTTTACCGCGTGCAAGACATGATGCAAGACATTGGGAGGGGCCGTGCATTACAGGACTGCCAACCCCCAAGGCTACGGGGGTAGCAAATCCTGGCTCCTAGATTCCGGCTCCGAGCGAATCGGCCTCGCACTTGTCCTCCGAAGTCCGGCTCAGCCGGACGAAGGGAGAAGCGAGGCAGCGCTCCACGTTACGCCATCGCTTTTTTGTAGCGTTCACCGGCGTAGTCCCAGTTCACTACGCTCCAGAACGCTTCGATATATTGGGGACGGCGGTTTTGATGTTTCAAATAATACGAATGCTCCCAAACATCGATCGCGAGCAGCGGCACCTGATGCTTTGATATCGGGCTATCCTGGTTGGGGGTCGAGGTAATCTCGAGCTCTTTTCCGTTCAACACCAACCAACCCCAGCCGCTGCCGAAAACCTTGGTAGCGGCTTCCGAGAGTTTCTTTTTGAATTCGTCGTAGCTGGAGAACTTCTTATCGATGGCGGTCGCTAACTCTCCGGTGGGCTTGCCTCCTTCGTTCTTTTTCAGCATCAACCAAAACAGCGAATGATTGTAATGGCCGCCAGCATTGTTCCGAACTGGAGTGCGAATTTTCTCCGGTAGTTGATCCAGGTCGGTCAGTAGCTCTTCCAGGGTCATTTTTTGGAATTTGGGATCAGCATCCGCTAAGGCTTTGTTGAGGTTTTCGACGTACGCATTGTGGTGTTTATCGTGGTGAATCTGCATTGTCAGCGTATCGATATGGGGCTCGAGGGCGTCGTACGGATACCCGAGGTCCGGAACTTTATAGGGGTAGGTGAGTTTCTCCTCATTTTCTCCTTGAAGTAACGAGGGAGCCAGGGTGAGTGCGCCCGCGGTGAGGGCGACCGTCTTAATTGCATCGCGACGAGTCATCATATGGGAGTAGCATAGCGAAGGGGGAGGGGGGGGAAAGGGCGAAACGGCGCACCGGCGAATGGGCGAATGGGCGAATGGGCGATGGGGTGTTGGTGGGGCGAGGCTCCCGAACGGCCCTATGATTGATCCGGAGCGACTGATGATCCTGTCGAGAAGACACCAATACGCCTGAAAGCGCGCCGACTTGTCCGACATAGCCTTCTTAGCCCCGCACGGGAGCACCGACCACCTGCAGGCGAAGTCGGAGCCATGATCCAGTGCTTGGCCACGGCTCGGAGCGTCTTTAGGTGTATTAACGTTACTGGGCAAGAGGCCAGTCCCGTTTCGCCCATTCGCCCATTCGCGCATTCGCCCATTCGCCGTGTCGCCGTGTCGCCCCATCGCCCCTTCGCCGGTGCGCCCATTCCCTCCCGATACGCGCTTGTCATCACGCCGCCTCGCTCCTATACTCTCGGGCTGTTTTTATGAAAACCACTACTACATCCAAGACGGCCAAACTCCATCCTGGCCCCGAGCGGGGCGAAACGATGAACGGCGCCGAGATCCTCGTCGCTAGTCTGGAGCGTGAGGGTGTAGAAGTAATTTTCGCTTATCCGGGTGGGGCCAGTATGCCGATCCATCAGGCGTTGACCCGATCGAAGATCATTCGCACGATTCTGCCCCGGCATGAACAAGGCGGCGTCTTTGCTGCCGGAGGCTACGGCCGGGCGACCGGGAAAGCTGGGGTCTGTATGGCGACGTCTGGTCCAGGGGCGACCAATCTCGTCACCGGTATCGCGGATGCTTATATGGATTCGATCCCGCTGGTTGCGATCACGGGGCAGGTTCCTCAGGAAATGATCGGCCGGGGCGCCTTCCAGGAGACTGACTTTTTCGGGATGACACTGCCGGTAGTGAAACACAGCTATCTTGTGATGGATATCCACGAGATCCCCAGAGTGGTAAAAGAAGCTTTCCACATCGCGCAAACCGGCCGTCCCGGGCCGGTGGTGATCGATGTTCCTAAGAACATCCAGAACCAGACTGCTCAACCCATTTTTCCGCCTGATTTGACGTTGCGCGGGTACGATCTGCCTCCGCATGCCGATCCCGTGGCGTTAAACGAAGTGATCGGGCTGATTAAGTCGGCTCACCGCCCCATGATTTATGCGGGAGGCGGCATTATCTCCTCGCATGCGGCCGGCGAGCTCCTGGAATTCGCGGAACGCACTCAAATCCCGGTCGCTACCACATTAATGGGGATCGGCGGGTTTCCCGAAGATCATCCGTTATCCCTGAAATGGTTAGGGATGCATGGGACCGTGTACGCGAATTGCGCAGTCAACGAATCGGATCTGTTGCTGGCGTTAGGTGTGCGGTTCGATGACCGCGTCACGGGTAAAGTAGAGAAATTCGCTGAGCATGGCACGATCGTGCATATCGATATCGACTTCTCGGAACTGAACAAAAACAAGGTGGTGCGGCTGCCGATCCATAGCGATATCAAATATGCGTTAACCGAGCTGAACCGGTTGCTGTCCGAGGGCGGCTATGAGCGGCACTCCAGCAAGTTCACCTTGCACGGGAAATGGTTCAACCAAGTCCAGCAGTGGAAAGAGCGGTACCCTCTCGATTTCCAGGATACAGAAGACTTGATCCAGCCTCAGTACGTGGTGCGGCTGCTGAATGATATGACCAAGGGCGACGCCATCATTACGACCGGTGTGGGCCAGCATCAGATGTGGGCCGGTCAATATTATCAGTTCAAAGAACCGAGACAGTTTCTAACCTCGGCAGGCTTGGGAGCCATGGGTTTTGGGTTCCCGGCGGCGTTAGGCGCTAAGGTCGCGCATCCGGACCGGCAAGTGATTGATATCGATGGTGATGGATCGTTCCTGATGAACGTCCAGGAGTTAGCTTGCGCCCACATTGAAGGGATCGGCGCGAAAGTCATCATTCTAAACAACCAGCACCTGGGGATGGTGGTGCAATGGGAGGACCGGTTCTACAACAGTAACCGCGGGCATACGTTCCTCGGTGACCCTCGCGATCGGGCCCGGATTTATCCGGATTATGTTCAGCTATGCACTGGCTTCGGAGTGCCATGCGAGCGCGTTGTGCACAAGAAAGATCTGCGGGCAGCGTTGCAACGGATGCTGGATTCGGATGAGTGCTACGTGCTCGACATTATGGTGCCTTACACTGAGCATGTGCTGCCGATGATCCCGGCTGGTAAGACCTATCGCGATATTATCATCGACGAGCGACACGGGAAATTCGAAGGCTAACCTGTGAACTTACGGATTCAGTTGCCATGCTGGGTCGCCATTGGGGTAATATTCTCAGCATGTGCGACGCTCGAAACTGGGGGTGGCGGTCCTGATTTTGCGCTGATTAAGTGCCCGGTGAGTCCGGCTCAAGTTTCGACTGCGCAAGTCCATGTGCGACGATACCTCGCGGCGGTTGCGTCTGGTCGTCGGCCGCCGCCGAGAAACCGGTACGTTGCGGTAAAGACTTTGCCGCCAAATAAGGCACAGTCTGCCGCTTACATCAAAAAGCGCCAGGCAGCGGCGGCTGACGCTGCTGCTAAGCACGAGGCGCTTCCGGCGAAGTGGGCTGAACCTTCCCAGCTCAAGTGCGTCTGTATCTACGATACCCAGAGCAAACAGTTTGTTGGCAGCGTCTGTTACGTGATCAGTTCGGAGCCGACGATCGGTGAACTTGCGCGTTTCGATACGATGAGCGCCGAGTTTGTTGGGAGCGGCGGGGAAACGCCACCGCGGGCCAGTAATCAGTAATCAGTAATCAGTGGTCAGTAATCAGTGGCCCAGTGAACAGTGATTAGTGATTGGTCGCAGGGAGAGGCTTCCGTCGGCACGGACACGCTTCGCAGGGTGGTCAGTCATGCTGGTAGTCGAGGTAAACGGTGCGGCCCTATGCGCAATCCTGGCGGAACATTCCTCTCCTCTGCGAAACATCCCCTTTTGCTTGCAGGACCTCGCCCCGGCAACTTGTGCCCTGCTCACCTCTTACTGATTACTGATTACTGGGGTTGTAGGGCTCCCAATACCGGTTTAAGTCAAGCGCGATGGAAGAGAACGAGCTTTTGGCGGTACGTCGCCAAAAACTGGAACAGTTGATCGAAAAGAATTGGTCACCGTTTGGGGGACGGTATGATGTCTCCGGGACGATCGAAGAGATCCGGCAGGGATTTGTCGAGGGTAGAAAAGTGGCATTAGCCGGCCGGATCACGGCTCATCGGAACATGGGTAAGAGCCAGTTCTTAGACCTGAGCGATCTGACCGGGCGCCTACAAGTCTATTTGAACCTGAAAGAGTTGCCTCGTGAACAGGCCGAGCTGTTCGGGCTTGTCGATATCGGGGATTTTTTGGGTGTAACCGGGGAAACATTTGTGACAAAGACCGGTGAACCGACGGTTCGAGCAGAATCGTTTCGACTGTTATCTAAGACCTTACGCCCGTTGCCGGATAAGTGGCATGGAGTTACCGATGTTGAGATCCGGTATCGCCAACGTTATCTCGACCTGATCGCAAACCCGGAATCGCGGCGGACATTCTTAATCCGGAGCCAGGTGCTTCGTGAGATCCGGCAATACTTTTATGACCGCGGCTTTATCGAGGTGGAAACGCCAATGATGCAGACGGTTGCTGGTGGCGCTGCCGCCCAGCCGTTTCAGACCCATCATAACGCGCTGGGAGTTGATCTTTTCTTGCGGATCGCGCCAGAGCTCTACCTGAAGCGGCTTCTCGTCGGTGGTTTTCCCAAGGTCTTCGAGTTAAACCGCAACTTTCGGAACGAAGGGATTTCGCGCCGGCATAACCCGGAGTTCACCATGCTGGAAGCTTACTGGGCTTATGCGGACTTTGAGTTGATAGCGGAGCTAGTGGAAGATTTGATTTGCCACCTGGCCGAGCTGATAACCGGCGGGTTGACCATCGAACACAAGGATTCGGAAGGAAATATCCGGCGAACTATCCAGCTGCAGCGACCTTGGCGACGAGCGCGCTATCATGATTTGATCCGAGAAATTGAACCGACTTGGTTCGATCTCAGCGTCGACCAAAAACGGCTTCGTTGTCAGGAGCTCGGCGTTGAAATCTTACCGGCGATGGCGGAATTCGAAATCACTCAGCAGGTGTTCGAGAAATTGGTGGAAGAAAAGACGATCGACCCTCTGTTCGTCACCCATCTGCCGGCCGAGTTGGTACCGTTAGCAAAACAGAACCCCGGGGACACCAATCTGGTGGACGTTTATGAGCTGATCATCAACGGGGTAGAATTCTCACCTGGTTATTCCGAATTGAATGATCCGATTACTCAACGCCAGAGATTGGTTGAACAAGCCGGTGAAGAAACCCAAAAGATTGACGAAGATTTTCTGTTGGCGCTGGAGTATGGGATGCCGCCGGCTGGCGGGTTTGGTTTGGGCATTGACCGTTTGATAATGCTCTTGGCAGGCGCTGAATCGATTCGGGATGTCATTCTTTTCCCGCATTTGAAACCGAAAACCCGAGAATGAGTGTAGCGGTTTC
>JAFAIO010000411.1 GCA_019236675.1 Verrucomicrobiota bacterium | reverse complement strand
CGAGCTGGTTGCCAGGAATAAGTATCGATCTGGTCAACGTTCATGAGCGGCTGGCTCTGGATGATAACGTAATCCTCATGATTGCCGCGCAGCAAGGTCCAGCCCAAGGCGAAAAGCCGGTAAGTCACCTCGCGAGGGAAAGGTCCGCGGTTCTGAAAATCGCCGGCGACAATGACCCGGTCCGGTTGCAGGGATTCCAGATCCGCAATCACCGCCTCAAGTGCGGAGGCGTTGGCATGAATGTCTGCTAGGATCGCGATTCGCACCTTTAGCGTTACTCGTTTGGCGTTCGGCGCTTGGCGTTTGTCGTTCGGCGCTTGCTACGCTGCATCACTATCTCGGGCGCATTACTACTGGTAATGATACGCATCGGGTTGGTTCTCAGGGCAATTGTTTTCTCCAAAGCGCGATGCCGGTCTCGCCGAATGCCAAACGCCGAACGCCAAACGCTAAACGCATACTTATTTGGCGAGGCACTCCGTTTCTATGAACTCCAAAGCTTTACTCAGGCTCATCCGGTCGAGATAATGCACGAGCCTAGGATCTGCGTTCGATGGAAGCTTGGCCTTCAAAGCATCGATTCGTTCTGAGGCCTGCCGGAGCTTCTCCAAATGAGCGCTGGGATCATTCTGAAGGGTCTTATCCCCGATCACCTGGAGCCTGTCCCGCAGCGCTTGAGCTAATTCTGAATAGAACTCCCCCATGGATTCTATTTCTCACAAATGGGCTGGGGTGCAAGCGCTTAGCACCAAACCCAAAAACAGAGCAACCACGAATGGACATGAAGACCGAAAAAGGATCATCCCAACCGCAGATTGACGCAGACGTACGCAGATAGATTTTCTAAAGCAGCCCCTCGGGTTTCTGCTAGGGCTTATCTGCGGAGATCTGCGTTCATCTGCGGTTACTTCTTTTTATTGATTCGTGTCGATTCATAGCCTGTCCGCCGTAGCTATCGCGATCCCAAGTAGCTATGCCCTGCCTCTGCGAAGGCGGATCCATTCCCGGTCATTTTTTTGTTTTGACTGCGGCTCTAGATCTGCAAACGATCAGTGTTTACCCGTCGTTCTGTTGTGTTTGATCCCGCTGACAAAATTCGGCGACGTCCACAGGTGGCGCTGCTAATCGAAACTTCGAATGCCTACAGCCGCGGTTTGCTGGTCGGGATTCGAGCTTACATGCGAGAAAGAGCGGATTGGGAAATCCATTTCACTGAACAAGGCCGGGGTGACGAGCCGCCACCGTGGTTTCATAATTGGCGCGGAGACGGAATCATTGCTCGAATTGAGAATCAGGAGATCGAGGATGCCGTGATCGACGCTAACTTACCGGTGGTCAACGTTAGCACGGCGAGCTTGAAACGGAGTTATCCCACGGTGGCTAGCAGTAGTGATGGGGTGAGCCGAGCCGCGGCAGAACACCTTTTAGACCGCGGCTTCCAGTCGTTTGGATTCTGTGGTGATGCCAGGTTCGATTGGTCAAATCGCCATGGAAATAACTTTGGTCGCCATCTCAAGGCCGCGGGATTTGTGGTTGATAACTTCGATAGCAAACTAGGGGATGCTGACGACTGGCGTCTGGAGCAAGAAAAGCTGATTCAGTGGGTTCGTCGCATCGCGAAACCAGCCGGGATCTTTGCGTGTTATGACATTCGCGGGCAGCAATTGCTCGACGTCTGCCGGCAGACCGGGATCCGAGTCCCGGATGAAGTAGCCGTGATTGGCCATCACAATGACGAACTGCTTTGTGAGTTGTGTGATCCACCGCTTTCCAGCGTGATTCCGAATTCACGTAGAGCCGGTTACGAAGCAGCCAAGATCCTGGATCAGCTGATGAGTGGGCGCAGTATGCTCCCATCAATCAAATACATCGAGCCAATTGGTGTTTGTGCCAGGCGGTCGACTGACCGGATTGTGGTCCAAGACAAACAAATCGCCAACGCATTGAGATTTATCCGTGACCATGCCTGCGATGGTATCGGGGTTGAAGATGTGCTGAGAACGGTGGCGATGTCACGGACCGTACTAGAACGAAGGTTTCAGAAGCTGCTGGGCCGATCGCCCTACGAAGAGATTCTGCGCTTGCGCATCGAGAGGGTAAAAGAACTCCTGACGACAACGGATTTATCCATTGCCGATATTGCCCGTCAGTTAGGCTTTTCTGGAGTGGAATATTTGAGCGCACTGTTCAAGAAAAAGTTAGGTGTTTCTCCGCGGCAGTTTCGACGGACCGTGGCCGTGAGGTGAAGTGTAGGGGAGTATCGGCGTGACGGCGTGTCGGTGCTGTGGAAACCGTCGTCGCTACCGGATGGGACTTATGTTCCAGGTCCTATTAGTCTCTTGAGTCGGATGGGTCCCATCGGTTCGCTTCGCGCCCCGCAACACCCACTCGCCGTCACGCCCATACGCCCATACGCTTCTCCCGCCCTCCACGATTTGCGCAATGAGCAGCGCAGATTAGCGTACCTGATATGCCGGCTCCGGAATTACTCAGCCCAGCGGGTGACTGGGAGTGTCTTCGTGCCGCCGTGGCTAACGGCGCGAACGCGGTCTATTTCGGCCTGCCGAAGTTCAATGCCCGGCTGCGTGCGCATAACTTCACGTTGGAAGAACTGCCGGCTGTAATGGAATACCTCCACGAGCGGAATGTGCGGGGATATATCACCTTTAATACTCTCATTTTCACGGATGAACTCACTGAGGCTGCCGCTCAGCTCGAAGCGATCGCCGCCGCCGGAGCCGACGCGATCATCGTGCAAGATCTTGGTCTGGTCCGCCTGGCTCAGCATCTGGTTCCGCAACTGGAACTTCATGCTTCGACTCAAATGACGATCACGTCACCAGAAGGTCTCGAGCTGATGCGGCAAACAGGAATTACGAGAGCCGTAGTCGCTCGGGAACTATCCCTCCGCGAACTGGACCGGTTTAAGGCCGTGAATGTACCGATCGAGGCGTTTGTTCACGGCGCCCTTTGCGTAGCGTATTCCGGTCAATGTTTAACCAGTGAATCCCTCGGACAACGGAGCGCTAATCGCGGAGAATGCGCTCAAGCTTGCCGTCTCCCTTACGATCTGATGGTCGACGGCCAGAAACACGAGCTCGGCGATCAACGCTATCTTTTGTCGCCTCAAGATCTCGCCGGACTGGATGAGATTCCGCAGCTAATCAGCCTGGGTATTCGTGCTTTCAAGATCGAGGGCCGGCTCAAGAGCCCGGAATACGTGGCTGCGGTCACTAGGGTGTACCGGAAGGCCATTGATAGCGTATTAACGCCGGCATCGCCGGGAACGCCGGGAACCGAGGCAGTATTAGCCACTGATCGATATGCGCTGGAGATGACCTTCTCGCGTGGACTTTATTCCGGATGGTTACATGGGGTAAATCACCAGCAATTGGTCGATGGCCGGTTCGGGAAGAAACGGGGAGCTTATGTTGGTGAGGTTACCCAAGTGGGAAAAAACTTTATCGAGATTCTGTCGCGGATCCCTGTCCGTCGAGGCGACGGATTAGTTTTTGTCAGCGGCGGTGATACGGATCAGGAAGAGGGCGGCAGGGTTTACGAGGTGCAAGGCGGAAAATTCTTCTTTGGTAATAATGAGATTGATTTTTCCAGGGTGACGACAGGGGATCGGGTTTGGAAAACGGACGATCCGGCACTCAACAAGGCGCTTCGGCGGACCTTCGCTCGTGACCTTCAAAAATCGACATTGCCGGTGTCGATGATCGCGACTGGTAAGTGCGGTTTGCCATTGAGACTGGAGGTCGCTTGCGGCGATGTTGCGATCGAGGCCGAGTCTAGCCAGGTGTTGCAGCCGGCGCGATCCGCTCCCTTAACCGAATCGGGCGTAGGAGAGCTGTTAAGCCGGTTGGGCGGGACCCGGTTTCATGCCGAGAAAGTTGAGGTTGCGCTAGACGGAGGGCTATTCATGACGGCGAGCGCCGTCAACCAATTGCGCCGCGAAGCCATCGAAGCCTTGGCGACCAAAATTTCTGGATTTGGTCGGGAAGAGCCAGTGGCAGCGAATTTACCTGTACCAACGAAAATCGAATGGCCGCTTCGCTCTGTTCGTTCGGCCAAAGAGGCTGCCTTGGCGCAACCTGAATTGGTTGTGTTGTGCAGAAGCATCCCTCAGCTTGAGGCAGCACTCTCGCTGGGCGTGCGCTCGATCTATGTCGATTTTGAAGACATCCGTCGCTACCCGGAGGCAGTTGAAATTGCCGAATCGTCTGCGGACTTATTTCTGGCAACACCAAGAATACAGAAACCTGGCGAGCAAGGTTTTTTCCGCTTGATAGAGAATGCTCGACCGGCCGGAGTGCTGATCCGAAACCTCGGGGCGATCGCGTATTTCAGGGGAAAAGGCCTGTGCCTACGCGGAGATTTTTCCCTGAATGTGGCAAATCCATTGGCCGCTGCGTTCTTAGTGGAACAGGGTTTAGATCGCTTGACTGTCTCCTACGACCTCACTTTTGAACAAATCCTGGCGCTGTTGGCTTATTCCCCAAGCGATCGATTCGAACTCACCCTGCACCAGCATATGCCGATGTTTCACATGGAGCACTGTGTGTTTGCTGCCTTCTTATCGAACGGAACTGATTATACAAATTGCGGCCGGCCCTGTGACCGGCACCGGGTCGAAGTGAAGGATCGAGTCGGTCTGACTCACTTGGTAAAAGGGGATGTCGGTTGCCGGAATACAGTTTTCAACGCACGCGCGCAAACCGGCGCTCAATATTTTGTTCGCTTGCAAAGGGCCGGCCTCCGGTATTTCCGAGTCGAACTTCTGGATGAAAATCGAGAAAACGCTCGTCGCCTGATCTCGCTCTATCTTGGATTGTTGGCGGGATCCCGTACCGGAGAGGACGTGTGGCATGAACTGAAAGCAGACTCGAGATTAGGTGTAACTCACGGCACCCTTAACAACGCCGGGAACGAGCGTGAACGCCGGGAACGGGTATGAACTGAGCGGTTAGGCCTTTTAAGTATTCATGAAAAAGTCTCCTTTAGCCACCATTCTGCTGGTTGTATTTGTCGATCTGATCGGGTTTGGCATGATCATCCCGATCCTGCCCCTTTATGCGAAAAGCTTTCAGGCAGCGGAATGGCAGATCGGGCTATTGCTGGGCTGCTACTCCTTTATGCAGTTTTTGGCTTCTCCAGTTCTCGGGTACATATCGGATCGCATCGGTCGAAAACCGGTTTTGTTGGTTAGCCTTATCGGTACCGCCATTGGTTACACGGTGATGGCCAGCGCTCTGTCATTAACCATGCTGTTCGTCGCTCGGATCATCGCTGGCATCTGTGGAGCGAGCGTAGGCACAGCGGCTGCCTATATCGCCGACATCACCCCGCCGGAGAACCGGTCCCGGCGCATGGGTCTGATTGGCGCGGCTTTTGGCGTCGGATTTGTCCTTGGACCAGCCATCGGCGGAGTTCTAAGCCAGTTTTGGACAAAAGGGCCTTTCTGGTTTGGCGCTGGTCTCGCGTTCCTAAATGCGATTGCTGTGCTCTTAATTTTGCCGGAGCCAGAGAAGCATGTGAATCGATCGGAGGCTGGAATTCCGGGCAGTCCGGATATAGCCGATCGGACCGGCCGGGCTGGAATCCCTATATTGGTTGTAACCTACTTTGTGGCGATTGCTGGTTTCGCGATTGTGACTATGATTTATCCGCAGGTTCTCGACCGGCGCTTTAACCTGACCCCTGCACAGATTAGTCTGGTGTTTGTGTTTTTGGGGTTAGTAGGAGCGTTTATTCAGGGCGGTGCGATCGGCCGCATGGCAAAGAGATTTGGAGATTACAAACTTGCTGGAATCGGTTTGCTCTTGATGGCGATTAGTATGGCGCTGATGCCGTTCGCCCGCGACATGGTGCTGTTCTTAGTGTTCACTTTCGTTTTAGCCGTAGGGAATAGCTTGGCGCAGCCGACACTGATGGCCATGGCTTCGCGTTTAGCGGCCAGTACCGCACAAGGAAGAGTCATCGGCACGGTGCAGTCTGCAGGGAGCCTTGGCCGGGTAGTTGGACCTTCGGCCGGAGGCTTTATGCTGGGCTGGGACCGACCAGGTCCCGGGCTTGCTTATGGCAATACGCCTTTCTTAATTGGCGGCATCGTCATGGGGATCGCGTTTTTGTTTTCGTTGATGCTCCGCCGGTCGCCGGTTTCGGTCGCCGAAACTCCGGTCGAAGTGGCCAGAAAGTGAGTGGGCGACGGGGCGAATCCGAACTGCGAATGAATGTTAGTAAGGTCTCACACCAAGTAGACTTCCTCCGTCGTCCCGCAGACGCGGGACTATGTCGGGCAAGGCCGGAAAGGGAGTCTTAAAACGGGCGTACCGGCGATCGTCGATCCGTTCTGGGTCGCCGATCCAATCCTGGCTTCGCCGATACGCTATTTAAGCCTGCGAATGGTTTGAAGAGCGTTCTTCTTACCTACTTTTTCTTAGCAGAAGGACTCGGTGAAGCAGCGGCGGCTTGCTTCGGCTGGAATATCTCTTTCTTCGCGGCAGCCCATTTTTGCTGCTGATCGGGAGTCAGAATGGCGTTGATGTCCGAATTGTATTGTTTCCGCAGAGCTTCTTTCTTCGAGTTCTTGTCCGACTTAGAAGCGGTGGTGTCACTGTTAAGCGCGGTCCGGTCCGAGACATATTTCTCGACGATCGGTTTGGCCTTGGCTTCCTGTGCCTTGGTGAGATTTACCTCTTTTTTGAGGTCGGCCAAGCGTTGGTCAGCCGATTCCGGTGCTTGCTGACCGGGCGTCGTTGCGATCGATGGCGAAGGAGAAGGCTTGGCTGCTTGGGTAATGGAGGGATAGGAGGCTACTGCCATTGCCACCAAGGCAATGGTAACACTCCTAAGGGGAGTTATTTTCATACAAACATAAAAACCCGAGCGAAATGCGGAAGTTGCGGTGACGGGGCGGCGTATCGGCGTGTGCGCGTATCGGCCTGTGGGCGTATGGGCGTGAGAGGAGCGTCCGGGCCATAGGATGCCGCGGGCCCTGTTAACAGATGGGACTTATGAGACTAATGGGATTTATGTGGCGAACCGAAGTGACCCATGAGTCCCATCCGTGTGTAGCGGCGACCGCATGCTTTGGACGCCCACACGCCCACACGCCTATTTCAGCCAGGAGGCTAAGTCTTTGGCCCAGTAGGTTATCACCATGTCGGCGCCGGCTCTTCGGAAGCCGATGATTAGCTCTAAGACCGCCCGTTTCTCCTCTATCCAGCCGTTGGCGGCTGCGGCTTTCAACATGGCGTACTCGCCGCTGATATTGTAAACCGCCGTTGGTAAGCCGAACCGTTCTTTTACCCGCCAGAGAATGTCCAGATACGGTAAGCCTGGCTTCACAATGATAAGGTCTGCCCCTTCCTCGATATCCAATGCGACTTCGCGAAGCGCTTCGTTAGCATTAGCCGGATCCATTTGATAGCTTTGCCTGTCCCCAAACTGAGGGGCGTTCTCCGCCGCTTCCCGGAACGGTCCGTAGAATGCCGAAGAGAACTTTGCTGCATAACTCATGATCGGCAGGTCACTGAATCCGGCCTGATCGAGGCCGGAACGGATAGCTCCAATGCGGCCGTCCATCATGTCGCTAGGTGCAACCACGTCCGCGCCAGCTTCGGCTTGACTGACAGCCGTCTGCACCAGCACTTCGACGGATCGATCGTTAAGAACTTCAAATCGACCTTTGCGTTTGTCCACAATCCCGCAATGGCCATGAGATGTATACTCGCAGAGGCAGACATCCGTTATCACCAGAAGGTCCGGAACGCTGTGCTTCAGGCTCCGCACAGCGGTTTGGACGATGCCATTTGGGTCGAACGCTTGCGAACCGAGCTCGTCCTTCAGATGGGGGATGCCGAACAGCAGGATGGCAGGTATACCGAGATCGAAGACTCGTTTAGCATTTTCTACTAGCTCGTCGACCGAGTATTGATAGACCCCAGGCATGCTGGAAATAGCCTCTGCTCGATCAACCTTTTCGGAGACGAACATTGGGTAAATCAATTGACGTGTTTCGATGCTGTTCTCCCTTACGATCTGCCGGAGGGCTTCGTTTGAACGAACCCGGCGAGGTCTCCGCAATAGTTGAAGCATGACAGAATCTAAATCTCAGCGGCTTGGTGGCAAATTCGGGGTGGGGTTGATGGTTGGGGCTCGTACTCGTCCTCGTCGTCGTCCTCGCCTTCGACGAACGTTGGACCCCAGGCCGTCTTTCCTGACGCTGGATTCGAATCCCCTCCAGACGCTCGGGAAATGCGCGTGTATTTGAGAAACGCGTTGGGCAAAAAACGCTTTTCGAGGACGAGGACGACGACGAGCACGAGGACGAGTAAGGTCCCGCAGACCATGAACAAATTTCTCTTAGTTAACCTCAACAATACCTCCACAAAGCTCGCGTTGGCGGACGCGGACAAGTTGTTAAGGAAAGTCGTAATCCCCACAAACAAGCTGACTATGGCCGCCGTGCGCCGAGCGTTACAGCGCTGGTCCTTTGATTTTGCTCTGGTCGGGTCCGTTGTACCTCAAAAGACCGGGATATTTCGGAGGGCAGTCAAAGCGCCCATGTTAGAGGTCAGTCCGAAGCTTGATTTAGGGGTCGGGATCGATTTCCCTCGGCCGGAAACTATTGGAGCGGACCGTATCGCCAACACGGTGGGGGTTTCGCAACGCCACGGTACACCCGCGGTGGTAGTGGACTTTGGGACGGCGGTCACTTTCGATATCATTTCGCGCCAAGGCCAGTATATCGGTGGAGTGATTGCTCCCGGACTCGGGGTGATGACGGATTATCTCTACCAAAAGACGGCACTGTTACCCAGAATCGATCTCGAAGAACCAACCGACGTTATTGGGAAATCCACCCGGGAGGCAATGCTGGCCGGAGCCGTTTTTGGCTATCGTGGTTTGGTCAGACAAATCGTGACCGAGATTGTTGCAAAGCTTGAAGGAAAAGCTCGTATCGTTGCTACCGGCAGCTACGCACCATTGATCGCCGCGAAACTTCCAGAGTTGCAAATCGTAGATCCTGACCTCACTCTGGAAGGGCTACGCATCATCGCAACTCGAAACCTCCCCTCATGAGCTCAGCAACTGCTATCGGATTCGATTTTGGCGCGACTACGATCAAGACCGGCGTCGTTCGAGATGGAGTCATATTGGAAAAGGGCAACGTGATTGAGACCCGCCAGGACGGGAACACCGATGCTCTGGTGTCCGAGATGATCAAAGAAATCAAAGCGTTAAAGGCTCGCTTCCCGGAAGTTGAAGCCGTTGGGTTTGGGGTTCCGGGTATCATTGATCCGATCGAAGGGATAGTCATCCATCTGACAAATGTGAGAGGCTGGGTCCAAATTCCGCTGCGCTCGATTGTTCAGTCGGCGACCGGCCTCGTAACCAATCTGGAAAATGATGCTAAGGCGATGGCCTATGCGGAATGGAAACATGGGGCCGGGGCCCAAGTTCCCAACACTGTTTGCGTAACCCTGGGCACGGCTGTTGGTGGAGCCTTGATCCTGAACGGGAAACTGTATCGAGGCACGAATTATGTGGCCGGTGAAATTGGCCAGATGTCGATTGACTATCAAGGGGTTGACTTTGTGTATGGGAATAAAGGGGCGTTAGAAGCGTACGTCGGCCACTACAAGATCGCGGATCGAGCGAAGGAGATTTATGAGGCAGCAGGAAAACGCATTTCAGATGACGAGGGTGATCCGCGGAATTTGTCCAAGCTGGCTAACGAGGGAGATGGGCTTGCTGATCAAGTATGGCGGGATATCGGGCTTAAAATCGGGGTTGGGCTAACCAATGTAATCTGGTTGGTCAACCCCGGTCGAATCGTGCTAGGAGGTGGGGTTTCCCTGGCCGGTGAACGGCTTTTTCAGTACATTCGAGATACGATCCGGAACCGGTGCGAGAAGACGTTTTGGGAACACCTTGAGATCGTCCCGGCGGCGCTTGGCAACGAAGCCGGCGTTATAGGGGCGGCAACACTGGCTCTGGAATCCGAGTTTCTGCCGGCGCATAAGGAATGAGCCCAGGCGCTTGCCAAGACCGTCGCATTAAGGAAGATATATAGGGTATGTCTCTTTCGCAGCGAGCAGCAAAGGCAGCAGAAATCGCTCGCGAACCCCATTTATACAAGATTTGTGAGGGATGCGATTCCATCGTCACCCAGCGCGTGGCCACCTGTCCGAGCTGTCATGGCTACCGGTTTGACGCAGATCCGGCGGCGGTAGTAAAACAAGCTGAAATACTAGGCTCCCGAGAGCAGACCAGCGTGTTGTCGGAGGATCTGCTGGGTTAGCGGCTAGCGGTGAGGCAGTCTTGGGTACCCGGACAGATGGGACTTATAAGACTCATGTGGCTTATGGGAAACAGGAGATCCCATTAGTCCCATGGGTCCCATAAGTCCCATTCATGACGGGATCGAGTGTTGACCTACGGCTCAAGCGGCCGCCCCGGCGCCAAATAGTTTTGTACGTAGTCGCGCACGGCCTCTTCTAGCGGGAATCTTGGACCCTTAAACCCTAACCCAAGCAATTTATCTATATTGGCTTCCGTAAAGTTCTGGTAGTTCGGCCTCAATGCTTCTGGCATCTCGATAAATTCAATCACGGGCTGCTTTCCTAACGCGGAGAAGACTGCGTTTGCCAGGTCAATCCAGGTTCTAGCGCGACCAAAGCCGAGGTTGAAAATTCCGGCCGCTAGCGGTTCTGAGGCCAGGAAGATCGTCATCTCAACCGCGTCCTTTACGTACAGGAAATCCCTCTTTTGTTCACCGTTGCGATAATCCGGGTGATAACTCTTAAAAAGTTGAATCTTATCGGTGGCTTGCACCTGCTGAAAGGCCTTGTGGACAACGCTCCGCATATCGCCCTTGTGGCCTTCATTGGGTCCAAAAACGTTGAAATATTTTAGACCAACAAACTCGTTTAGCAGACCGCGCCGGGCGGCATAAAGATCAAAGCGTTGCTTGGAAAAAGCATAGCCGTTCAGAGGTCGAAGTTTATCCAGGATGCTCTCGTCGTCCTTCATTCCGGCGGATCCGTCACCGTAAGTGGCCGCGGAAGATGCATAGGTGAAACGGATTTTCTGTTGGGCCGCCCATTCCCCTAAGATCTTAGTAAACTCGAAATTGTTCCGCATCAGGTACCCCAGATCGCGCTCGGTGGTGGCCGAACAGGCGCCGAGATGGAAGACGGCTCTAATATCATCTAGCGAGCTTGGATTTCGCTCGATCCGATCCAGCAATTTGTCAGGGGGAATGAAATCATCGAATCGCAGCGGGACTAGATTCCGCCACTTCTCATCCGTGCCTAGGAAATCACAGACGAGGATGTGGTCGATCCCTTTCAAATTGAGCGCCCATATCAACGCACTGCCGATGAAGCCGGCGCCCCCCGTCACGAGGATTTTGCCTTTCGTCAAGTCGATCACTGTTTAGAATCTCTCATTTCAACCGATTTTGCCGCGTTGGCAAGACGACGAATTTTATGCGTTGGATGTTGGTAGTGGCAGCTACTCTTGCGGTAGCGATTTGTTTGGCGGTGGGCGTACTGTTCTTGGCGTCGCGGCAGGAGCGGCATCCGCAGGACCCTAACCTGCAGCCATTGACGGATTCACTAAAACAGCGCATGGATGACCTCCTTGGGGCATCGGACCTAACGGAGTCAACGGTTGAGTTATCCGTCATGAGGTCCCAATTGGAGTCAGAGGTCGCCCGGGTAAAATACCTTGCCACCAAATTAGGCGGGAGCGCCGTGAGTAAACAATCCGCTGCTGGAGCCACTATGGATTTAGTTGCAGAGATCCCGTTGGAGTGCCGAAAAAGCTTTATCGATGCGGTAACGGACGGGTTCAAGGACCTGCCAGAGGCCAACCCGGGAGCTTCTCCTACGATGTGCGTGGTCACCGTGCAGATAAAGGTACAGAGTTAAGAGCATGGTGATCCTGGTTTTTGCCCTGCCCGAAGAAGCCCGGGTTGTGCGGCGGCGGATTCGGTGGCGCAAATCGCCAGTGGGCGTTCCGCGAGGCGTTTTTGCTGAGCAGGAAGTTTCGCTCGCCTTCGTTGGGATTAGCGCCGTCCGCATCGCGGAGCTTGATCGGTCGATCGAGCAGCTCAAACCGCGGATCATCATCAGTTCCGGTTTTGCCGGTGGAACTCGCTCCTTGTTGGAAGCAGGTGATTTTGTTTTATCTACCAATTACACGGACGCTGACATCGGAAGGGCCCTCAGCCAGCATCAGAAGATCTTCGACGCTGCCGGTCCCTTTGTCCAAGTTAAGCAGGTTGCTTCGGCCACAGACAAATGGTCTTTGAACCGTTCGCACGGCGCCTGTGCTGTCGATATGGAGTCAGAAACGATCGCCGGCTTGTGCCGCCGCAAAGGTATATCTTTGGTTACAGCTCGGATGATATCCGATGCCATCGACGAGGCCATCCCTGCGGTATTTACCCAAAGAAAGGTTTCGCGGTTAAGTGATCTCCACGGCGCCGGGGGGTTTGCTGCTCGAATGTTGCGGCTCACCGGAAAGCTGGCAGATCGTTTGGAAGCGTTGGTGAAGACTCTGTCAAAAAGTGGCGGATGATAGGATCCACCAGGGGTGTAGCAACTCTATCATTGAATCGTGCTCGTGCTCGAAAAGCGGGGCTGGGGTGCCCGTAGCCGGATGGGACGAGTAGGACCTATGTGTTCAACTTGTTTCGCGCTTTTGGGGACGCCCGCCGCCCATTCGAGCACGAGGACGATTTACGAAAGAGCTACTCAATCCGCCTCTGGCCTCAGACCTCGGGTTAGCAGGCGGTTTACCGCTTCAGAGGGAGGCAATTTCTCGTAAAGAATTGAATAAACCGAATGGATAATCGGCGTTTCGACATCTGTCTTGGCGGCTAGTTCCCAGGCGCTTTGGGTGGTGGGAACTCCTTCTGCGGTAGTGCCCATCGAATCGATAATCCGGCTCAGTGACTCCCCACGCGCCAAGCGTTCACCCACTCTTCGGTTTCGACTGTAGCGGCTAAAGCAGGTCACCACTAGATCGCCCATCCCGCTTAGGCCCTGGAAAGTCTCGCGCTTGCCTCCTAGTGCGGTTCCCAGGCGGGTCAATTCGGCCAGGGACCGGGTGACTAGTGCTGCCTTTGAGTTATCGCCAAGGCCCAGCCCGTCACACATGCCGGCCGCTAATGCGAAAATGTTCTTGAGCGCACCACCAAGTTCGATGCCTGCAATATCAGTACTCGAATAGACGCGAAATGCGTTTGTCGATAGGATTTGCTGCAGATGAGCTGCGACTGCCTCTGAACTGCTTCCAATCACCGTAGCCGAGGGGATAAAACGGGCGACCTCCTCGGCATGATTGGGGCCGGACAGGGCAGCGACTGGGTTCTGCGGAAATACATGGGATAACACCTGTGACATTCGGAGTAGCCGGTTGTGGTCCAGCCCTTTTACGCAGGAAACGAGGACCGCATCTTGGCGCAAGGTAGTGGAATTGGAAACTCGCATGGCAATCTCTGCGAGAACGGTTGATGGGGTCGTCCAGAACACGTAATCCGCGGCATTGGCTGGGTCTAGCCGATTGGTTATCGAGATCTCGCCGGGTATCACAACGCCCGGAAGATGGCGCTGATTGACTCGGCTGGAGCGAAGTTCATCTGCTGAGGTCTCACTTCGAACCCATAAGCTAACCTCGTGTCCTTTACTGGCGGCTAAAATAGCCAGCGCCGTTCCCCAGCCTCCGGCGCCTAAAATCAAGATTCTGGCCATGGCCTGTCAATCAGCCTGTAGCAGGTGCTTATTCGAATCACAACGACCGGTCTTGGGTCAACCGCGGGATTCTGGGCCGGTTTCAATCGGATCGCAGCCACGGACGGCCGTTTGCTTCGAGCCATGCCTCAAAATAGTCGAGGGCAAAACGATATCCGATCTCGGCGATCTCGGCTCCTCGGCGAAAGTCGCCGTATCTGAAATCGCCTAGCGGAAGAGTTAGATAAGCGTCCGCCAAATGTCGCAACCGGGCGGCCGGCGTTCGCCCGAACTCCAGAGTCCTCATCAACAATTCGAGCAAACTCGGAACCCGTTCACTTTTGGAAAATAGTTGCCGGCGTAATCCTTCCCAGCCCGAGAACGACAAGCCATAGTCAACGTTTCCATACTCGATCGGCGGTGAGACAGCGATTGAAATCACCGTGCCCTGACCGACGAAATCTCGAGTCACGTCTGACGGGACTACATCCACGAGGCCCCCGTCAACCAGGAGTTCATTATCCCAGGTAACTGGAGGGAAAACTCCGGGCGCCCGACTGCTTGCCATTACGCTAAGGGAGACTTTGCCCGACGAATGCACTTTCCCTTCTGCACGGGTGAGATTCGCTGAGACACAAAAGTATGGAAGCCACATGTCTTCGATATCCATGTTTGCACCGAACGCGGTGAGGGCCTGGGAGAGTTTTCGTCCGGTAAGAAAAGAGACCACAGGGAGTGTGTAATCGCGCTCCATCGACTCGGCGGAGTACCGGCAGGTCAGTTCTAGCATCTGTTGGTAATCCCACTCGAAGGCGCATTGTGCTGCGATGATCGCGCCCATGCTTGTGCCGCCGACGATGTCGATCGGAATATCAAGCTCACGCATCGCGCGTATTGCGCCGATGTGCCCGATTCCGCGGGCAAAACCGCCGCCAAGCCCAAGGCCGACCGATCGGTCATTCAGGAAACGAGCCAAACGGGCGAAATCCCGTTGGTTGTTCATCCGAATATGAAAGTGGCGCTCGACGGGGATGCGCTGTGTCCACTCACGGGTTCGGTCGGGCCGGGTATCACCATCGTCGTGAACAATCACCAGAATCCTGGTCTTCTTCGATGTGCCTCCAATTTCGTAAAGATCCGCTGCCCGTGAAGTGGCCTCCGAGTAATCCTCGCCAGCGCTAACGACGAGCAAAATCAGGTCCGCTTGGCGAAGACAGCGTGCCGTCCACGAGGAGTTCGAGGCTTCGGCCTCATACAGCACCTTGGAGTACCGTGTTTCCTTGTCGTTGAGCCAGTCAACAAACCGAGCTTCAGCGGCGTTTCCACCCATTGATTGTGATACGCCGCGCATCCCGAACAGGGTGTCAACACTCGCGCTATTCAGCCTCAGGATAGACCCTGTTTTGTTAAGCTCCCCGGTTAAAGAGTCCGTGAAAATTCCTATCGGAACATTTTGCGACAAGCCGACAACAGCCAGGCACCGCGGCGTCGGTTTCCGGATTCGAGTGCCGGAAGTTTCGTCCCTAAGTCGGGAAGCGAGTTGGCGGATGATCGCCAAATAGATGGGTTGAGCGCAACTTGCGGCGAGTCGGCTAAGACCGAGTTCGGTGAGCTTGGCGAGATTTGTGTCTCTTATGGCAACAACGGTGGCCGATCGTGGTTCTTTGCAGATCAGGCCCATCTCGCCAACAATTTCGCCGTGCCCGAGGTCCCCCAAAACGCGTTCGGATTGATCCTCGGCTACGCGGGAAATAACCCGTAATCGCCCGCTGATGACTATGTATAGGCTGTCACTCGGCTCGCCTTCCTTGAATAGCTCTTCACCGCCCATCAGTGTGACTGGAGTTAGCTCAGCTTGCAGGGCGGCCATCGCTTCAGCCGAAAGCGAGGCGAAGAGATTGCTGCGGCGAAGCGCTAACAGAAGCCGGGTCGGATCGAAGTCAGGACTCTCGGAATTCATAGACGCTGCATCCCAACCCCGATATACGACTAATTGTTAGTCGAGTTGCAAAAAAAAGATGACAAAGGTAACCGGCGCTTAAGGTCCAGGTCGACAACTGCTGTGCTTTATTGGCGGATCGATTAGCATTTTGCCATGCTGCCAGCTAGCGCTTCGTTCCAAAGCGGTTCTCTTTTCCCTGAAGCAAACGATCGATATTCGAGCGGTGCCTCCAAACTGCTAGCGCGGCTACGATAAGAGAAAAGACGACGAGGACCCAATAATTCCCGTGTGCGACGAGCGGAAACAAGGCCAGGACCGCCACAGGTAAACTTAGCGCGGCGCAGATCGAGGCGAGAGAAACATATTTCCAGATAAAGAACACTGCGAGCCAG
>JAFAIO010000368.1 GCA_019236675.1 Verrucomicrobiota bacterium | reverse complement strand
TTAATTCAATCAAATTTTTTAGGGCAGCGCAGACATCGAAGTTATAAACAGGCGCAGCCGCAATAATCACCCGAGCGCCTGAGATCAGCTCGGCACATTTGCCGACGTCAGGATGACTGTAGGCCGTTTCACCGTCGCACAGTGGGAGATTAACCGCTCGCAAATCGAGGAACGCACAGCTCACTGGCTGGCTCTCATAATACTCGCGCAAATATTCGGCCAAGATCCGGCTCCGGCTTGACGATCGTAACGAACTCGAAATAACCAGGTATTCTTTGGGTCCTGACATTCCCGGGAATCAAGCTGAGAAGCGATCCACGCGCCAACAAAAATCAAAGAAGCCTCGCGCAGAGGACGCAACGTAGGGCGCGTCGAATGGTAATCGTCGCCTGATGAAAAACCCTACGAGTGTTCTAGAAAATAATCGGAGGGGCGTTGCATTCGGCTCTATTAGCTCGCACGGGTATCGCCGCCTACAAACATCGTAGCTATCTCGTTCGAGTAGACGCGACGCCCTGTCGGGAGAACACGCGCCACCAAAAACCCGAAAGCCTCGTGCAGGGCCATGCTTCGCACAACGCCCGGCCCAGCGGCTCGACCCATACCAACCAATCCCGTTGCGTCCTCTGCGCGAGGCTTTTCCCATCCCCTGCGCGACCCTGTCGGGAGAACACGCGCCACCGAAAATCCGAGAGCCTCGCGCAAAGGACACTAACCTCGCAACGGCACATACTGGCAGGAGAGGCTTCCGAAACGGCCGGACAAGTCGCCGCGCTAGACTGGTCGCCCATTCAGCCACAACTCTTCGAATCGTTTCTTGCGGGGCTCAAGCTCTGCCGGATCAATCAGCGAATCCGCGTTCCCGAGATTTGTTATCGAAGTGTCTAGATGCAGTGCCTTTTTAGAATCGACTATGATAAATCGATCGTGGATCACCTTAGGGTCGCAGGTCCGAAATTCGATCCGGCCGAATTGTTGCTTGAAAAGGTTGTAGGCCAGGATGGTCGGCGACTCGGCCTGATCGCTAATCATTCTAATTCTTACCAATGGCTTAACCAACTCCAACATATCGAAGATCTGCGGCCCAAAGTAGGTATCTATAACGTCAAGCGATTGCCTGGCAGCGGTGAAAATCGCCCTGCCGACGCGATTGCCGGCAAACACCTCCCCGGCCTTGAGTACAAGTCGAGGTCCTTGAACATCGTGCAACTTTTTGCAGAGCAGTTCGATCTCCGCGAACCACTTTGGCCGTATTTCTTCGATGTACTTTGGGAAAATGTCTTTTCGCTGGTCTGGAAGCATTGTTCCTGAATCACGCAATAGACGAACGGCTGCGTCGTATGCAGCGTTTGCGGACTGTGACATCCGATGCAGGCGCAGAACCCATTGTTCCTTTAAGGCGTCCTCCAGTCTGTTAAAATCTTCAATGTACGCCTGTGACATGACGCGTTCAATCGTTTCAAACGTTTGCGCTGCTAGCTTGTCAAGTTCATCCAGAAGCACCCCGCTCACCGGCCCCACGACCCTGCGCCCCGGAGCAGCCCTCCGCTGTACCGAGATGGCATGGTGTAGCGTGCTTTTGAATATCTTTGCAGCGCCGCGTTCAAGATGATCCAAAATGGGCATCAACTGATCGCTTCGTTCAAAACTCATGTAAAATGGTCGTCTCGATTTCGCGTAAGGCTATAGCACAGCAGATGCCGACGCCAATACGTCGTTTTACGTATTACTGAGCTCCAATCGTTTTTGCAGGTAGTCAACACGGGGCATGCGTTTTTGCGCAGAGCAGTTCCACCTAGGATAGCCTCGCACATTTATACCGCGAGTCACTAAGCAATCGGCGGACTTTTACCTAACGCGGATATTAGCTCACTCGGCTCTGATTGTGGGCTGAATTAACCGAGGCCATTTATCGTCTCGCTTTCACCAAAAAGCCATTGCCGGATCTAAAATGCTTGTCCATCAACCGAAAAAACCTCAATAAGCTAGTTAAATTGGCATACGCAGTTAGGAAATCTTCATTTGTCCCACTATTAACCAATCCACCTACTAACATGAGGACGCTATCTACTCTATTATGGGTATTTGGAGCACTAACGATGATGATAGCAATCACAAGTAACTCTTCCCGCTATGGTATGGTTGCAGCGATTAGCTGGCTATTCGCTCTTGCTATTGATTTAATTTACTACGCCTTTGGCCTGTGAGCGTATCACCATTCAAGCAGCTATAAGTACTAAGAATGATTAAAGCGATAGATTATCAACTTGTCGGTGAGGCACTCCGCGATCGGTTGGCGTTTCCGTTTATACCGGCAATTACTAGGTTGCTGCTTTTTGCAGCTTCTCGAATTAAATAAATCCAGCCGCTCCTCAGATTCAAAGCGGCAGATTAGTCGACTCTCAACTCCGGATTGAGACATCGTGGTTGTTAGGAACACCACGGCGCAAATACTATTTCTGCCACAGCTTCTCTAATCTCTATCATCTCAAATATGAGCTATGCAACGACGGATCTGTGGAGCGCTGCCTCGCTTCCTCCGTCGCTAAACCTATGGCGGACACGTGCGAGGCCGATCGATCGGAACCTTTAAGATGTCCGCGAAGTCAGAGCCGTGTTTCGCACAACGCCCGGCCTAGTGTCTGGACCGCCTAATCCCGTTGCGCCCTTTGCGTCCTCTGGGCGAGGCTCTTCTAGCGTTTCGCGTTCTTGATCAGAGCTCGTGCTGCTTCTTTGGCCTGCACCGCGGGCGTGGGCGACCCGGTTGCATGCGAACTCACGATCGCGCCCTCTATCAAAAGGGCGAGTTGCTCCCCTAACGCTTTCGGGTTGACCAACCCCGCGGCCAAAACCAGCCGGCGAATCTCTCCGTAGAAAGCAGCTTTGTGCGCCAAGGCGGCTTGATGAATCGGATCATGAATATTTTGATACTCGGCCATGGCCTTCTGAAAGAAACAGCCTCGAAACTCTTTGCCGCTAATCCAGGTAATCAGCCAATCGAAAACGGATAATACCTGCCGCTCGGGAGCTCGCCTCTTGGCCCGAAGGAACCGAGAAAACGATTCGTAGAATTGTTCGCTACGCATTTCCAACACCGCTAAAATCAGCGCTTCTTTCGATCTAAAGTGTTTATAAAGGGTCATCTTAGCGACGCCGGCATCAGCTAGGATCCGATCAATCCCGGTGGCATGATAACCGTCTCGATAAAACAATCGCCAGGCGGTTTCGAGCAGTTGATCCCGCTTGGTTAACCGCTGGCCTGGCCTTCGGGGGGAGGCCGAGCTTTCTTTAGCTGACGATAATAAAGACACTCCGGTCACCGCATGAAAAGACGAAATCGGACAAAAGTCAAAGGTAACATGTTAGTAAAAGCCACTTGCCAGCTAGACAGATCTGTCTGTACAATCGGGGAGCGTGCTTCGCTTGCGAGGCCGACTCGGTCGGAACCATGAAAGGCACCACTTAAACTACGTCTGACTAAGCAATCGCCTATGACCGATCGTTACTTAGAAATTGCCACCAGTGACACCGTTAAGCTTTTGCAGGAACGCTGGGGAAGTCGCTCCTCCTATTGCCGACTGGAGACCGGCCCCCTCATCAATAACCAGCTCGGACCCGAAGAGATCGCTTTCATCGAGGCTCAAGATTCGTTCTTTCTGGCTTCAGTAAACGATGGTGGGTGGCCCTATATTCAGCATCGAGGCGGTCGCCCCGGACTTTTGAAGGTCCTCGGCAATAACCAATTGGGTTTTCCTGACTTTAAAGGAAACCGTCAATACCTCTCGTTCGGCAACATCCTGAAAAACCCTCGCGTCTCCCTGTTCTTGATCGACTATCCAGCCCGAGCCCGGCTCAAGATTTTCGGTCAAGCGGAGCTTGTAGAAGGCGATGACCTGCCCGCGGCGCTCCGGAAAATAGAGAGCGACCCGGGCGCAACGCCGATAGAGCGGGGTATCATCGTCCAAGTCGAAGCCTTTCACTGGAATTGCCCCAAATATATCGTCGCCAGGTTCACCGCGGACCAGGTGCGCAGCATAATCGACCCCCTGGTACAACGAATCAAAGATCTCGAGGCAGAACTTGCGCGGTTCTCGGCCAAGCCATAGGTATTTTCCGCACAGCACGGTCATTTACTTGGTATCGGTCTGAGCACATTTCGCCCTAAGGCAGCAGTTATTGCCGGAGTCGGCCCAGGCTCGGGAGCAGCGATAGCTCGCAAATTGGCTAAACAAGGATGCGCGGTCGGGTTGATAGCGAGATCTGCAGATTATCTGGATCAGCTCGCAGGCGAATTGCGCGAAAACAAGTCGCACGTGGATTACGCGAAGGCCGATGTGAGCGATGCGGACCAAATAAAAAGCGCTTTTGCTCAATTCCGTCAGACACTAGGGTCGATCGACCTCCTAGTTTTTCACGCCAGCGCCGGAGGCCCATTTGGCCAAGGGTTACTGTCCATCGATCCCAAGGACTTTGCCCGGAGCTGGGCCGTCGGTACGCTGGGAGGCTTGCTCTGTGCTCAGGCTGTGGTCCCAGGCATGCTGAAAAAAGGGGCCGGAGCGATTCTATTTGCGGGAGCGACTTCGTCCGTCAGAGGCGCGTCCATTTCCTTCAGTAGTTCGAAATTCGCGTTGCGAGGGCTCGCCCAAGGTCTTGCTCGCGAGCTTTGGCCGCACGGGATTCATGTTGCTCACGTTGTCATCGACGCCGTCATTGGTGATCAGGGCACCGCCGATGCGCCTACAGGACCCGAGCCTTTGCTCGACCCCGATGCAATGGCGGAAGCTTATTGGCAGCTCGCCATCCAGGATCGTACCGCCTGGACCTTGGAACTGGACCTCCGGCCATTCGGCGAAAAATTTTTCGAATAAGAGCCAAACTCTCGGGAGCGCGTCCCCACCAGACTACAGATGATAGACCTCGGCGTCGAATAACCCGGAAAGCAAAGGGCTGTTGATTCGGTCCTGGAGGAGCTTGCTGAGGTCGGCGTGAGCCTTTTGACTCGCGGATTCCCAGTCGCCGTCGGCACATGAAACCCAAGCCCCGTGTGGATTGTGAGCGACGCGCCCATCCGAATTGGTAATAACCAAGTCCAGCTTCAAGAGGACCTTATCTGCGGTCTTATTTAAACGGACGACTCGAGTCAGGAGCACAGCTTCGGCGTTCACGGGCCGGATCGTATCGTCTGTAGCTCCACTGTTTCAATAAATACTGTAACTTTTAATTATAATAGGTTTGAAGCGGCTATCAATGGCACCTATTAAAACCATATTTTCAATCTTTACTAGATCGAAGCCCAGCTTTTCCTTGCGTTGATCTGGTAAGTTCGGGGGCCGAACGGTGAAGCGAGGCACGCTCCACCGCACTCGCTAGCGAAAAGCCCATCGTTTCACGACGGAATACGTCCTTCGGTCGCCAGTCAGTACTTCAACTCGTCGTCTCAGAATGAGAATTTTCATTGTCACTTTGATACATGCCATTAAAGGCGCTACCCGGTCTTGCCTTTCCCTTCCGAGGGCCGGCGCTCTCGCGGTTTTCTATGGCACAGAATATGCCAGTCAATTCGACTGACGCTGCGACCAACTAAGGAGCCCCGATTTGGTCGAGCGTCGCCGGTAAACCATAGTGGAATAGCCGGCTCGACAAAATGCTGCCATTCTAAATACGAGTGAGGGCAGCAGCAGAGTTGGGCTAGGACAGGTCACAACTTTGTTATGCCGGGCGGCTATTTCTCAGGTCGTCAGGTCATTAACCAGAAAGTAGAACACCAACTCAAAGTGAACGGGGACGCCATAAATATGCTGAGTCCCGGAACGCGTCCAGCCGACTCGGGAGCACCAAACTGGCAAATCCGCAGCTGTCCTGTCTGCAAAGCGAAATTCTCAGTAACCGACAATACCCAGCCATGTCCGGTTTGCATGTTGCGCCAAGCTTTCCGCCAACGATTTACGAGACTGGAGGGTATTGTTTCGGTATCTGCCTCAGAAGACCAATCGGATCAAGCTGGGACCACGTCGCTGGTCAGCCGGTTTGAAAACTATGAGGTAATGTTGGATCCGGAAGGTAAACCGATCGAGCTGGGACGCGGCGCCATGGGGGTAACTTACAAAGCATTCGATATCAACTTGCGAGTGCCGGTGGCGCTCAAAGTGATTAACGACAGATATGTCGGCAACCAAGACGCTCGGCTTCGCTTCGTGCGCGAAGCCCGCGCCGCAGCCAGCGTTCGCCATCCCAATGTCGCTTCTGTCTTCCATCTCGGTATAAGCGGCC
>JAFAIO010000219.1 GCA_019236675.1 Verrucomicrobiota bacterium | reverse complement strand
CCTGCCGATGAGCCACAACATAACACCAAGCGGACGAGCCGTTAATCCATGGTGGATCGGGCTGACCCTAACCTTGGCGACGTTCATGGAGTTGCTGGACACCAGCATCGCGAACGTATCGTTACCTCATATTGCTGGTGGGCTAGGGACTAGCCTCGACGAAGCCACCTGGGTGTTAACGAGTTACTTAGTGGCAAACGCCGTTGTGCTGCCCCTCAGCGCTTGGTTGAGCCGAGTCTTCGGGCGCAAGAATTACTACATGACTTGTGTCGCCTTATTTACCTGCAGCTCTTTTTTGTGTGGCATAGCGCCAAATCTAGGACTCCTGATTTTCTTCCGGGTGTTGCAAGGGATCGCCGGCGGAGGTCTGGCCCCATCAGAGCAATCCATGTTGGTCGACGCTTTTCCTGCAGCTAAACGCGCAGCGGCATTCGGCCTCTACAGCATGGCAATTGTCTGCGCACCGGCGTTAGGCCCGACTTTGGGCGGATGGATCACCGACAATTCATCCTGGCGCTGGATTTTCTTTATCAATATCCCTGTGGGCATCCTCTCGCTATTCTTGACCAGCCAATTGGTAACCGACCCTCCTGCATTCACGGAAGAACGCCGCCGCCTCAAAGCATCCGGAACTACCAGGATAGACTACATGGGTATTCTGCTATTTGCCCTTGGTTTTGGTTGCCTCGAGGTGGTTTTGGACAAGGGCCAGGAGGATGATTGGTTCGGTAGCTCGTTTATTACCACCTTCACCATCATCGCCGTGATCGCTCTGGTGATCGCCGTCGTCTGGGAACTCAACCACAAAGATCCGGTCGTCGATCTGACACTCCTAAAGAACCGGAACTTCGCCATCGCTTGTACGCTCTTTTTCCTATTTGGATTTATCCTCTTTTGCACCACGGTTCTGACGCCGCAACTGCTGCAGACCCTGAACAATTACGATGCTACCACCGCCGGGCTGGCGCTGACCCCGGGGGCTATCGTGATTGTGGTAATGGCGCCATTTGTGGTTCGGCTGACTCCGATCGTTGGAGCGAAACGCCTGATAATAATCGGCTTTTCGATCTTGGTGATCGCAGTGTGGCACCTTAGCCAACTGACACTAAGCGCGGACTATTGGACTTTCGCTCGCGCTCGCATGCTGCAAGGGCTCGGACTCGGATTCCTGATCGTACCCATCACCCAGGTCGCCTACTCCTATCTCCCCTTGAACAAGAACAACAAAGCCAGCAGCCTGACGAACTTATTCCGCAATGAAGGCGGGAGTTTTGGTATTACCTTCGCCAATACGATCTTGGCCCAACGCGCCCAGTTTCACCAAAGCATCCTGGCTCAACATCTAACCTCGGACAAATCCATCTATCGCGATTGGTTGCATCACGCGAGCAGTGTCTTCGTCCGCGGCGGCTATTCCGTCGTTGAAGCGGCGAACCGCGCCGAGGGTCAGTTATACGCTATCGTGACTCAGCAAGCGTCACTTCTGTCCTATTTCGATTGTTTCGTGGGTCTAATGCTGCCCGCCGTGGCCGCCGTCGGCGTGGCTCTGTGCATCAAGAACTTCAACCCGCCAGGGAAGCCGGCTGAATCGCACTGACCTCTTACTGTGAGAAGTGACAGGTGAAAGGTGATTTCGTTCTCCGACTTCGCCCTGTCGTCTGAAACTCCCGGAGGCTTCGTCGGACAAGCAGGCGTTCTCGGCGCTCTCGTGCGCTGCCGGCCTTTCAAATCGGAAAGGTGATTTCGTTCTCCGACTTCACCCTGTCGTCTGAAACTCTCGGAGGCTTCGTCGGACAAGTCGGCGTTCTCGGCGATCCCGCGCGCTGCCGGTGTTTCAAATCGGAGGGGCGTTGCATTGGGCGTGCCGCGTCGGTACAGTGTTCCCGACATAATACTTGGAACAACGAAACTTCGTGTGCCACACCCGCGACGCCCATAAGATCGTGCCACGCCACGGGAGATTGCACGTCTCGAGACCTGCCACACCCTTAAGGGAGCCGCAGCCAAAAACGCGATTTAGACGAAAGACACCGTGCATAGTAAATTGTCACGCGTAAAGTAACGCGGAATGCGGCTCCCCTCCGGTCTGGGTGGCGCCACGATCCTCTCACCTCTCACTAATCACTTCTCACTTTCTATGTCATTCAAAGGCAAAGTCGCCCTCGTCACAGGCGGAACGGCCGGCATCGGCCGGGTGACGGCAATCGCGTTCGCAGAACGTGGCGCCAACGTTGTCGTAGCCGGACGCCGCGAAGCCGAGGGTGCTGAAACCGTTGCCCTCATTCAAAAGGCCGGCGGCGACGGACTGTTTGTGCCCACCGATGTAACTGTCGAAGCAGAGATAGCCGCGCTGGTGGCTCGGACTCAGGAACATTTTGGAAGACTGGATTTCGCTTTTAACAACGCGGGCGTTGGTGGGGAAGGGCGGGGCGGACTCTCCGCTACAGGAGAGGTTTACGACCGCATCATGAACATCAATACTCGTGGCGTGTTTTTCTCCATGAAACACCAGATTCCCGCGATGTTGCTCTCGGGTGGTGGTGCCATCGTAAACAACGCGTCTGTACTTGGACTCCGTCCAATAGCTGGTTCTGCGATCTATAGCGCGAGCAAGGCCGCCGCTATCTCTTTGACGAAATCGGTCGCCCTCGAGTTTGCTCCAAAAGGCATTCGGGTCAATGCGGTGTGCGCCGCCATCATTGAAACAGATATGACAGAGAAAGCGCGCAGTAATCAAGAAACCCGCCGCGATCTGCTGGAACGGCACCCGGTGGGACGTTTTGGTCAGCCGGAAGAAGTCGCTGCAGCGGTTCTTTACCTCTGCTCCTCCGAAGCGGCATTCATTACCGGGGCTGCTCTACCCATAGACGGTGGTTTTGCGCTTTAGGGGCCTAGCTCATTTGCTGAACTATCTTGAAAACGACGTAGGCTAGGACCATAGCCGGGATCAGCCAATACAAAGACCTTTCGGTCGTGTCAGCCAGTCTAGCCCATCGCAGGCTATGGATACAATCGACGTCGATGCCTTTGACTATTTCTGGCTGTTTGGCAAGATCCTCGCCATCCTCTTTTTGTTCTTCTATCATGGCTCGATACCGATTAGGGGTCGAATAACTATGTAAACTAGGTAGAGAAGCGCTGGCGCAGAGACGAACCAGTAGACGGCTTCTTCCACAAACTTAGCTGAGGCAAGAGAGAGTTCGTGTTTACTGTTATCGTTCACACCTGGGATGGTTGCTTCCTGGATGTTATCTATTTGCCGATTTTCGAGCATGAGTTGATGACGGACCTCGAAAAAGTCCGTGATATTAGAGACGGAAGCAGACCCCTTCTCGTCCCGCGTGGCTTCTTGGTTGGTGACAGTTTGATTTTCAGTCGTAATTTTCATAACCAGTCAGTTGCTTGATGAAGCAACTAACATCATTTCTCGATTATCCGGCTCGAGATGGTGCCAGATGCCGTAATCCTTGTTTCGCTGGCGCCGGCCGAGCGCCGCTAAGCTGGCATTGAAGAGATCGAGAACGAGCCGGCAAGAAATAGCTGGCTAAGCTGAGCACCACGCGATACCGGAGCTAACAGTTTTGAATCCTCTATCGAGGCCACGATAGATGGACCGGGCGTAGCATTCGCGACTGAGCAACGAGTTTCTGATCGCGTTTTAGGTTAGCAGCCACCACGAACGCTTATTGTATTCTACCCACTCGGGGTAGCGCGACAGGCTGGCCTCTTGACCCAGTCAATCGGCCCGGCGAGACGAGGAAAATAGAACAATCCCGATCCCGAAACCGAGAAGACAAACCGCTCCAATATAGTGCGCTGGGGCCAGAAGGTCGAAGTGGAGCAGCCATGAAACAATGAGCGGGGTGATGCCGCCAAAAACCGCGTACGCAATGTTATAGGAAAACGAAACACCGGTGAATCTGATCCACGCTGGGAATGCGTTGATCATAACATAAGGAACCACTGCTACGATTCCGACCGTGAGGCCGGCCAGCGCGTAAAGCGGCATGAGTAGAGCAGGATTTGTTCGAACGCCGGCGTACAATAGATAGGCAGCAATCCCAAATAGCGGGCAACCTGCCAGCAACACGGCAGCCGGGCCGAATCGGTCTGTGAGCCACCCTACCAAAATGACGCCCGCGGTTAGAGCCAAGGTGGCCAAGCAGTTCGCCTGCAGCGACTCCAACCTTGGCACATGATAAGCCTTCTCGAACAAAGCAGGGGTCATGAGAATAATGACCACGATGGCGGCTGAAAGCAACCAAGTTAGTAAAGCGGAAACGACAATAGCCGGACGATAATCGCGTACCACGGCCTTTAGCGGCAGCTCGGCCGCGAGCGCCCGGCGAGCTTTCAACTCTACGAACACGGGTGTCTCCGCCAGCAAGCGGCGAAGATAAACGGAGATGAGACCAAAGGCTCCGCCCAGCACAAAGGCGATACGCCAACCGTAGTTCGTCAACTGTTCAGCCGGCATCCATTGATTCAGACCGGTCGCTACCAACGATCCGAGCAGAATCCCGGCGGTCAGTCCGGCGGTCAAGAGTCCACAAGCGATTCCAACTCGCGAACGTGGCACATGTTCACTGACGAAAACCCAGGCACCGGGCACTTCGCCGCCAACAGCGGCTCCTTGGCCGATGCGTAAGAGCAAGAGGCAGATCGGAGCCAATGGGCCCAGCGTTGCGTAGGTGGGTAGTAAGCCAATTCCGAAGGTCGATAATCCCATTAGAAAAATACTGAAGGTGAACATTCGCTTTCGGCCGCGCAAGTCACCCGCGTGCGCCATTATGATGCCACCCAACGGTCGCACGAAATAGCCCACTGCAAAAACACCGAATGCCTGGAACTGCTGGACCCAGTCCGGAGCGCCCGGTGGAAAAAACAATTCACCGATGGTAGTCGCAAAAAAGACGAAAATGATGAAATCGTAAAATTCGAGAACACCTCCCAGTGTGGCTAGCCAAAGCGTTTTGTAGTCAAGTCTGGTTAAGCCAGAAGAACCGCTGATAAAACGTGGGTCGGTCATGAAGATTCTTTCTCTACTAACAAAACACAAAACAAAGAGACAAGCCCGGCAAAAGCTAGCCGGCATTTTAGTCTAACTCCTATCGTGTTCGGTCGACGAGTCAAGGGTCAGCGCGGATTACTTCGCTCACCCGCTAATTGATCGTTTTGATCGGGTTGGTCCGCTCTACTCTTATTGTGGCTGCTCGAACATCAAATCCGGCAATTGAGACAGAGAAATCTCATCTCGGAAAATCATATGCTCTATTCCACTTGGCGAGTTGCTGACCTGAGGCAATAATCTTTTACTGTCACTGCAATGGAAAAAGTTAGTGAATGATCAGGTTTTTCGGATTCTTTTTTTTCGTTTGCGGCACTTTTACGGTCCTCGCCGCTGATCGAGAGTTTGGGCATCCACTCTTTCGATCATTCAATGCCCATGACTATGGCGAGGTAGGTCAAATATTTTCGGTAACCGAAGATCCGCAGGGTCGCATGCTGTTTGGCGCTAAGAACGCCGTCGTGGCATTCGACAACAATCGCTGGGAAACGATTCCCGTACCGGGAGTGGGGTATATCAGATCATTAGCGGTTGATAGGCGCGGAGTGGTCTGGTTCATCAGTAGTTCACAGCTAGGGTACCTGTCCAAAATCGATGGTGAATATCGGGCCGCTACGGTTCGCAACGGATCATTTGGTTCGAATTGCCGGGTCATCGTGGACAGTGATCAGGTCTACTTCGGGACAGAAAAAGGACTTCTTATTTGGAATAACGGGCATCTGTCTCAGCAGGATTGGTCGATAAACTCTGTGAATCGGTCCCTGGCGCTGTCTCACGGCAAGATCTGGATCGGCGATAGCAACGGTTCCATTTATGAACTTGACGGAGACCGGTTTAAAAAAATCGCTCAATCTCCTCCGACCAATGACGGGGCGATTCGAGCGATCGTGGATTGCCCCATCAGCGATGGGTTGATTGTCAGGTCGTCCGGAATCTACCAGAAAACGGGATTTACGCTGGTGCCGTGGAGAAGCGACATCGATTCGTTACTAACGAGTTCGGTTATACTCTCTGCCAAATTGATCCAAGGCAAGTATCTGGCCGTCGTAGTGCAAGACCGCGGTGTCTACCTGCTTAACCGGGAAGGGAGCCTGGTCGAGAACTTCACCGTCGACCCCGGTGTGGCAGATGCCGGCTTTGAGGCCATCGGTGATGATCGGGACGGAGGACTTTGGGTTTGTACTGATACGGAGCTCGCCCGTATTCAATGCGGAGCAGGCTGTACCGAGTTTGATCATGAGCTGGGATTGCCGAAAGGCTTTATCACCGGCATCGGTAGATACCGCGGAAAAGTCTATGCGGCCACCCAACACGGTGTCTACGTCCTCACTGGGGCTGAAGAAGGGTCTGAAGCGGCCCATTTCGTCCGGTTCGGAGACCGTGATGAACGCTTTTTCTGGATGACGATCAGTGGCCCAACCGCCCTGGCCATAAGCGAATCCGGAGCTTACTTCTTGGATCCTGGGAACTCGAAACTCAGTCGGATCGGATCCGGTGGTATCGCGATCAATCCTTCAACGACTGATCCCATGCGAGTCTTTCTCGGTACCATGACCGGATTGGAATCGATTCGTAACTCCAACGGTCAGTGGTTTTCCGAAGGGCTGCTCACAGAGCTTCCCTACGCCATTGAGGGAGTCGCCGATAATGGAACGGGTGATCTGTTTCTTTGCGTAGAAAACGAAGGCTTTTACCGCATTCGATTGAAAAAGGGCGCCCAGCCTTTATTCCGGGACGCCCGGGTGGAGCCACTGAGGGATTCCCAGGAGCAAGCGGTGCCATCCGGCGAAGGGACCGTCTGCCAATGGCAAGGACGAATGTTATTCATCGGTGATGACCAAGCTTGGCAGCTGCAAGCCGGCAAGGATCGGTTGGAGCCTTTTGAATTGGCGGCAAAGAGTTTGCCCGGAAGAAAAATTCAAACGATCAATGCTAGCCAACTAACCGACGATTATATTTGGGTCACCAGCCGTCCTCCCAATGCTGGACCGGAGACCGGTTTCGAGGTGGGAAGACTTCATGCGACAGGGCGCTACGAACCTCTTTCTCACGACGTCTCATATCCATTGGGTCTGATAAACAGTATTTGGGATGAAAACATCAACGGAGAACCGGTCGCATGGATCGCCGGAGATTATGGGGTTATGCGCGTCCTTTTGGACAGACCTGCGCTTAGCCCGAGGAAGTTCGAGCTTTATCCCAGCCATATCATGACCGCTGATGGGATGCCCATCTTTAGTCGGGACGGCAAAGAATTAAGGCTCAAATATAGCGACCGCGATTTCCAAATCCGCTTCGGTACGGACCGATTTAGCGTTGGCAATGACCTTTACTACGAAGCAAAATTGGAAGGTAGGGTCGAACATCAGTCCACGCTAACGGCTGGAGCAACTTGGCGTTCTGGTGCGCTCAATGAGGGGCACTATATCCTTCACGTGCAAGCTAGGGACAGCGATGGGGTAATTAGCAAGGAGTATACGTTAGCTTTTACAATAGACCCGCCTTGGTATCGGACCTTGTGGATGGAAGTTGTCTCAGGGCTAGCGATCATTCTTGGTTTTTATCTTTTCAGTCGTTGGCGCACCTGGCAAATGAGACTTCGGGAGAGGGAGCTGGTGTGGACCGTAGAGCGGCACACACGAGAACTGAAGGAAAATGAGGTTGAGCTCCGTCAGGCCAAAGAGCACGCCGAAACGGCCAACCGAGCCAAGACAGCTTTCTTGGCCAACATGAGTCATGAGCTCCGGACGCCTATCAACAGCGTCCTTGGTTACTCCCAGATCTTGTTACGGCAACAAGATCTCAACGATGATGCAAAAACGAAATTAGATAAGATCTTTTCCAGCGGAGAACGTCTACTGGAATTGATTAACGAGGTACTCGACCTCTCCCGGGTTGAGTCCGGGAAGGTATCGGTCGCCTTTCGACCTTTGGAGTTACCCAAGTTAGTAGGGGGGATCGTGGACGAATTTTTGTTACGGGCTGGTTACAGAAATCTGTGTTTCGTTCATGAAATCCACGGTGTCTTACCGCAGTGGATCGAAACCGATCCCCTTCGCCTTGGGCAAGTGCTCAATAACCTACTGGGAAACGCCATAAAATACACGACTCGGGGCGAGGTCGCCTTGCACATATGGGTCAACCCGGAGCGGCTTCGTTTTGAAGTGAGAGACACTGGAAAGGGGATTCCAAAAACCGATTTGCCTTCGATCTTTAAACCCTTCTACCAGGCAACGAACAACGATGGAATCACATCAGGCGTTGGCTTGGGATTGCATATTAGTAGGCAGATTGTGGAATTGCTAGGGGGCGAAATTAACGTGGCCAGTGAACTTGGCCGGGGGTCTACCTTTAGTTTTGAAATTCCGCTACGAACCGTAGATCCAGTTGATACTGAATCGGTCTCCCCTCAAGTGATCGGGTATGCAGGGCCGCGTCGAAAGATTCTAGTCGTAGACGATGAACCGCTCAATCGTTCGATGTTGAGAGAACTGCTAACCAAGCTGGGATTCGAGGCGATGGAAGCGGATTCAGCGAACGAAGCCATCAAGCTGTTAACTCACGATTTCGACGCACTTATTACCGACATCCGTATGCCAGGGCTCGATGGAAACAGCTTGTGCCGGCAACTGAGATCTTCTCCCAAAACGGAAAATTTAGTTATCATTGTTTCTTCTGCCAGCGTCTTCGCCGATGACCAGCGTCTGGCGCTCGATTCCGGCGCGGACGATTTTCTACCGAAGCCAGTGTTGGAATCGGAGTTGTTTGATATCTTGGAAAGGCAGTTGGAGTTGACCTGGGTATTCGCCGACACCGCGAACTGCTAGCGAGTGGTTTACCGGCTCCAGGAAACAGCGGGGTGACGACATTGATGTTTCTTAGCAACGTCGTGGCTGCTCTTGTGATCGGTGACCTCTGGAGTTAGGCTATTTCCCGTTTGGGGCGTTATTCGTGGAAGTTTATCGCTATCAAATCTTGGCTACTCCGACAAGCGCTACGGCAGTCGGAACAAGGAAAAAATTCCTGCAATAATTGATAGTCTATTAGCACGGAACTCAACACTTCTTGCCATGACTTTGATCCGCGAATTATTTCGGCGTTTGCTCGGTATCCTGGAACATTTTACCGAAGAAGACGCTTGGGTGCTACTGTGCGCGGCCGGAGTAAGTTATTTCTTGCCAGAGGGACTATCGCCTAAAGACGAAGGAAACGAGGAAGCGGTGGGAGCCCAAGGTGTTAGTTTGTCGGATGCTTTGTGTTTGGAAGCCGAGTGTCCGGTTTGGTCAGGGAAGAGTCGTACACTGAGTGCGAGCTTTGTGTGGAGAAAAGAGTCTGACCTAAACGTTCGGGACTGGATCTACCTGGGCTGATAGGTGAAACGTAGTCTTTTGTCCCGGAGGGACGGAATGAAAGTAGCCCGACTCCGCAAGGCCTACGTCGTGGTCGCAGCGCTTGGTGTTGCCGACCCAGGGTTTAGGGTGCGCCGTAGTCTGCGAAGGCGACCAGGCAATTCATTGCCTGGAATGTGGATAAGATAGGATCCGTCCCGTTAGGGTACGGTATGATCTATAGTCGCGTTCACTCAACGCTGCACCTTCAGCACGGCCGCTAGTCGCGTTGCTCCGGTTCGCGAAGCCGTTATTTCGGTGGCAGCGCGGTCCCGCAGCCGGACCCGGTAGAGTCGATCGCCGTAGTGAATGACCTGTTCTATTGCTTGCAGGTTAACCACGGCATGCCGGGCAATCTGAATAAAAAGCTCGCTCCCTAACCAAGACATTAGATCGGCGATAGGGTAGTAGGTCGCGAATTCTTCTCTCACTGTATGGACCCACGTCCGGCGGTCCCGTCGTAGGACAGCGGCGATCTCTCGGCGGGCTAGCAAACGAATGCGATCCCGATCAGTATCCTTCACTGGCAGTAGCTCGCTGGAGGACTCGCCAAGACCCAGTTTTTCGAGTGTTTTCGGATCGTCTACGGCATTAAAGGATCGACCGTCCGTCTCGAACGGGCGCAGGTGTGCCAATAAACGCTTGACCGATTCGGTGACTTGGTCTGGATCCAGCGGCTTTAACAGATAATCAACCGCCTCCAACCTGAAAGCATCGGTTGCCCGGCCGGCGTTCCCGGTAGCGAACACCAGACGCGGAGGCTGGGGAAGCATAGCGAGCTGGGTTGCCAGGGAAACGCCATCTTTACCCGGGAGATTGATGTCCACGAAAGCTGCGTCTGGCCGCAAATCGGCGCACAGCTGCAAACCGGTCTCGCTATCGATAGCCGTACCCACAACCTCGACTTGGTAGGTCTCGTCTAACAAAGTCGCGAGATACTGAGCGGCTAACGGTTCATCTTCAATGATAACAGCGCGAATACGAATCCACATTCTAAACTCCTAACCAGGTGCTAATTCACCATCTTCAGTAACAAATTGCTCTAATGATCTGCCCACGACCTCGAAGGGAGGCTGCAATGGAATTCTTACCGTGACGGTAGTTCCGCGCCCGACGTCGCTGTAGACGGCAAAACTAAATGAATGGCCGAACAATTCTTGTAAGCGCCGGCGCAATAGCAGGAGGGCATGGGCTCTTGGGCGTTGCTCAAAAAACACTTTCTCGACGTCGCCCGCCGGCACTCCTTTTCCGTCGTCCGTGACCGTCATCTCCAACCAGCGGTCTACCGGACGCACGATCAGCTTTAACTTGCCTGCGCCGGCCGAAGACTGGATGCCGTGCCGCACTGCATTTTCGACCAGTGGTTGAAGAGAGAATGGCGGTATCACCGTTTCATTTGCCGCCGGATCAATTAGTTGTTCCACTTTCAATCGGTTGCCGAATCGCAATGCCTCAATGTCGAGATACGCACGCACTACGGCTAGCTCTTCCGCAACAGGAACAAGCGTCCGGTCCTGCTGATCGAAACTGGCGCGTAGAAAGTGACGTAACCTTCCGGCGGCAGCGGGAACTTCTCGAGGAGAAATGGTAGCAAGTGCCGCTAGTGAATTCAGTGCGTTAAACAGAAAGTGCGGATTCATTCTGGCTTGGAGAGCGCGTACCTCGGCCGAAGCGGCCGCGCGCACTTGCTCGTCGTGTTCCCGTACCTGTGCCATTACCGCAAGTACCAGCATCGTCCCCAGCCCTTGTAATACGGGAGCGAGCAGCAAATGTCCGAGTGAGACTGGTGTCGCGGGAGATAAGGTTGGCCAGCAAAAAATTAGACCCTCGCGTACCAACGTCACAAAGAACGTCAATCCAAACCCAGTCAATGGGTGTGACGCCAGGGCCGGTCGCCGTAGATGCACCCATCCTCCAACTAGGCCCGCGCACAACATGGAAATTCCAACGCTGACGAACGGGTAACCGTCATAAGTCACGGCTAGCCAAGTAACAAATCCCGCCACTGTCAGTCCGACCATCGGTCCCGCCAGGAGACCTGCAGCGCATGCCGCAACGATCCGGTGATTAAAGCCGACGGTTTGCCGTACGGTTGCCTCTTCGACCAGCCCGAGAGCCAAAAATACGAGAAGCGCAGCTCCCCGATCCCGGAACGACAGTCGCGATCGATCAGACCTGAAAGCGGGCGCGAGCGTGAGCAGAAACGCGGTTGTTACCAAGACACAAATCTTGCCGATGATTATCTGCGTTATCAAAACCGCCGGGTCGCTCATTTCAAATAGGGCCCAAAAGACAGCAGACACCTATTCTTCCAAAACTCCGTCGCTGTTGTTCGATCTGCCGCAATCCTTGTCGGAATCGAGAACAGCCCCCTTAGGGTGCCCACCCGTGGAGCGCTGCCTCGCTGGCGAGGCCGATGCGGTCGGAACCCCTGGAGGCGAACCGCTTTTTCCCACGAAAGGCTCCATTCCACACTCCGAATTCTACCTCGGCGCAAGGTGATAAAAATTAGGCACCGTCTCCTCAGAGGATTTTGGCGGAGTCTCGGAGCTTCTTCGCAGGGGAATCCGCATCGTTACCGTGGTCCCGTGTTCTAGCTCGCTTCGAACCTCTAAACGGAACGACGTCTGATACAACCCCTCCAACCGGCGACGAAGTAAAGCCATCGCGTGGACTTCGGAACGATTGCCAAAAAAGATCTTTTCAACGTCGGCCGAAGGGACGCCCCGTCCGTCGTCGGTAACCCGCACTTCGAGGTACCTTCCAACCGCACCAATCACAATACAAAGGTGACCAGCGTGGGCAGTGGAATGAAGCCCATGTTGCACCGCGTTCTCGACGACAGGTTGCAGCGAGAAAGGTGGGACGAGCGCATTAGCCAAACCTGGCTCACACGTTTTTTCCAATTTCAGCCGGTTACCTAGCCGTAGTGTCTCGATGTCGAGATAGGCGCGCACCACTGCCAGCTCTTCCGCTAGAGGTATCAAGGCTTGCTCTGGTTGATCAAAACTCGCCCGCAGAAACTTGCGCAACCGGCCAACTGCATGCGGCACTTCGCGCGGCGCCACGGTTGCCAGCCCGGCCAAGGCGTTCAAAGCATTGAATAAAAAATGGGGATTCATACGCGCCTGCAGGGCACGCACCTCGGCTGAAGCTGCGGCTCGTGCCTGGTCGTCGCGCTGGCGTGCTTGCGCAACAATGGCGAGGATCAGTGCCGTTCCTAGCCCCTGGATAACCGGAGCCACTGCGAGCTGATGCCAGGCGTGAGCTGCCAAGACGGTGCCCGGAGCGAATAACAAAAGCAATCCGTTACGCAACAACGACACTGCCAGCGTGAGGAAAAATCCGCTCCAGGGGCTCTCCGCTAATCTAGGACGCCATCGTTGGAGCAAGCCGCCGGCTAATCCGCCGCATAACATGGAAACGCCGATCGTCGCGAGCGGTAACCCGTCATAGAAAAACGCTAACCAAGTCACGACTGTGCCAACAATCAGCCCGACAAAAGGACCCGCAACCAGACCGGCTGCACAGACCGCAACGATTCGCTGATTGAACCATCCGGTATCCCGGACAACAGCCTCTTCTAAAAAGCCGAGCAATAGGAACACCAACAGCGCTGTTCCCCGGTCTCGCACAGAGAGCAACGACCGATCCGGGCGCCTAAAACCAGGTACCAGCGTGAGCAAGAAAGCGGCGGTTACCAACACGCAGACCTTGCTGAGAATGACTTCTTCCATGGAAACGTCCTCTTTAGCGGTTACATCGAGAAAAAACGACTAGTACTGCTTTGGCCCGTCACTAGGGCGGACGAGTAATTGAGCTCAAATTCGTACATAATCAAGCTTGACCGATCAGTCGGTATGTTGCCAAAGCGATTAATTGACGCCTAGGAGGCAATCGATTGCCTGAAAAATTGATGCTGGCAAGGCAATCGATTGCCTGAAAAATCTTATCCGAAGGGATTCAAGGGGCTCGCACCTGGGTTTTAAACTCAGGAGCAGATCTCCAAGACTCTAATGTGGAGTCGAAAATGTGGACAGGTGTCGGACTAGCTTGTTGTCCCTTCGTAGGGACAAAATCCGACCGGGTTCGAGGACGAGGACGACGAGGACAGCCTGCCCGACGAAGCTCCGACGAAAGAGGGCTGTGAAAATATCACATATATTCTGTTGATTGTGTGAAGAAATCACAGTAATCAACGAGCCTTGTCCTCTCCTAAACGCCTGGAAAGTCGAGCGTCCTTGATCCTCGACCTCGTCGATCGGCAAGGAAGCGCCACCTACGTTGCGCTGGCCGAGGCGCTGCAAGTCTCCACGATGACGGTTCGACGAGACTGCGATGAATTGGTGCGGTTGGGAAAGGTAATTAAGACCGTTGGCGGGATCCAACAGGCCAGCGCTGCGCCTTACCTTTACGAGAACAGCGTTCGAGAACGAATCGCCAGCAACCAATCGGAAAAACGCGCGATTGCTGCGAAGGCGCTAGAACTTATTGGAGCCAATCAAACCATCTTCATTGATGGTGGCACCACCAACCTGGCCTTGGCCAGGCTTATCGCCGTTCAACGAACCGGGCTCACGATCCTGACGAACTCAGCCCTGACTTGTTTGGAGCTCAGTAAGGGCAACAACACGATCATAGGGATCGGCGGTGAATATGATCCGGTCACTCTCTCGTTTGCTGGGCCGCAAGCAGATGAGATGGCCAAGTCTTTCCTTATCGATCAAGCGTTTTTCAGTACAAAAGGCTTCCTACCAGAAGATGGCACTTACGAATCTGCGGTTGCTACTTCCCGGGTAAAACAGGTCATGGCAGGAAGAGCTGCGCAGACAGTTTTGCTCGTAGATCATACGAAGTTCGGGCTGCGGGCACTCAGCAAGGTGCTCGACATCTCGCAGATCCATCACGTCGTCACCGACCAATGGATAAGGAAGTCTGATCTTGCGGTGGTGGAGCGTTCAGGAATCTCGGTTCACGTGGCCACGGTCACCAATTTGGAATCGGAATATGTCGCTTTGGCCCATTAACGAGCTCATCCGGCACGCACGGAAACACCAATACGCGCTGGGATATTTCGAAAGCTGGAATCTGGAATCGCTACAGGGTGTGCTCGACGCTGCTGAAACGACAGGTTCACCTGTTATTATCGGATTCAATGGTGAGTTCTTGAGCCGTCCCGGTCGCAAATTAACGGAGCGTATCCGCTGTTATGCCGAGCTAGGCAAAGCGGCCGCTGCTGACACCTCCGTCCCCTGCGGACTCATCTTTAATGAATGTCCCAACGACGACTGGGTGCGTGACGCTGTCCTGGCCGGGTTCAATCTGGTCATGCCGGCAGATTCCAGCGCTTCCTATGAAGACTATCGGGGCCGAGTCGCAACCCTTACCGAGTTTGCTCATCGCCACGGTGCGGCGGTGGAAGGCGAGGTTGGCCATCTACCGTTTGGGAGCTCAAAACTCACAAACGGGAACACCTTAACTGACCCGGAATTGGCCGCTCGCTTTGTTGAGGACACCAAGGTCGATCTTCTGGCCGTCAGCGTTGGAAACGTCCATGTTTTGACCAAGGGTAAACAAGAGCTCGATCTCAAAAGGCTGTCTCAGATCGGCGAACGCACCAACAAACCGCTGGTGTTACACGGTGGCACCGGTATTCTTGCGAGTTCTATTCGCGAGGCGATCAAGTTAGGGGTTACCAAGGTCAACTACGGTACCTACTTGAAGCAACGGTACCTTAAGGCATTGGAGCGCTGCCTCGCTTGCGAGGCAGACGTGGACAACCCTCATGAACTATTGGGCATGGGAGGTGAACACGACGTGATGATTGCGGGCCGGTTGGCTGTACGCGACGCGGTCCTGGAACGCATTGAATTGCTCGGTTGCTGTGGAAAGGCGAACTAGCTTATGAAGAGGATCGGTTGCGGAGGCATTCTGGTAAAGGACACGTTTTGCGGTCCGTTTCCGGCGTTGCCGCGCCCAGGAGAATTAGTCGCTGTCGATACGATCAAATCGAAGGCCGGCGGATGCGCGGCTAATGTTGCTATCGATCTGCGCAAACAAGGCCTCTGCGTTGATTTAGTTGGGTGCGTTGGCCGCGATGCACCCGGCGAAACGTTGCTAAAGGCGTTGCAGACTGCCGGGGTAAATTGTGATCGAGTAGTTCATACACCTGATTATCCAACCAGCGAGACCGTCATCTTGTTAGTTGAAGGGGAAGACCGCCGTTATATCCATACCTTTGGCGCTAATCAGGCATTTTCGGTTTACCATGTTGATGGTGATTGGCTGGCTGAGTTGGACGTGTTTTATCTCGGTGGACTGTTTGCCATGCCTGGTATCCAGTTGGACGAATTGCTAACCCTGCTGCATTTCTGTCGCGAGCACGAGGTAGTCACAGTAGTCGACGTGGTTTTACCTAAAGGATTTGTCTATGCGCCGGAAGTGCAAGGGCTGTTACCGTACATCGATTGGTTCCTACCGAATGACGTGGAGGCAGCGGTTTTAACGGGCCGGAACGACCCGTGGGAAGCGATGCAGGTATTAAGAAGCTGGGGAGCTAAAGGAGTAGTGATAACGCTGGGGGAGCGTGGATCACTTGGAGTTCGAGAAGATGAGTGTTGGCGTTGTGGCTCTTATCCCTGGCCCACCGTTGATCCTTCAGGAGCCGGCGACGCGTTTGCCAGTGGCTTAATCGCCGGGATTGTTAACGGATGGGATTTTCCTCGGAGTTTGGTGTATGCCAGTGCGCTGGGAGCGTCAGCGACCCGCGCGATCGGTACCACCGACGGCGTATTGACCGCGGCGGAAACTGAGCGGCTGATTGATCAGCAGCCGCTGGCCATGAGTCCTGAACATTTAGCTAACCCCAGCCCGGCATGAACCTCAAGATGCCGGACTTGTCGACTACCGGCTCGCCGATCAAAGTAGTCCGGTGGTTGGTTGAAGTGGGAGACTTTGTTGAGCGGGGCCAAGCCATCGTTGAAGTGGAGACAGACAAAGCCACCATGGAGCTGGAGGCGCTTGGACCCGGGACTTTGCTGCAACAGTTAGTGCCGGTGGGTAGCGAAGCATCGGCAGGAGATGTGCTCGCGGTTATCGATGAAACCCAAGCAGGCAGCACAGTCATAGGCAACAGCCATACTGCGAATGAGGTTAGTTACCATCGCGATTTCTTGCTCAATTTATACGAGCGGATGTTGTTAATTCGGCAGTTCGAAGACCGGGTTAAGGCACTCTTTTTGGAAGGCAGCATGCCGGGAACAATTCACCAGTGCCAAGGACAGGAAGCTACCGCGGTGGGCGTGTGCGCGGCGCTCAGGCCAGACGACTTTATTACTTCTACTTTCCGCGGGCATGGGCATGCCCTGGCCAAGGGGTTGACCGTGCAAGAAATGTTAGATGAGCTTTTTGGCGGGGTTACTGGCTGTTGCAAAGGAAAGGGAGGCTCAATGCATATTGGTAATATTGGAAAAGGGATGATCCCCGGGATTGCGATCGTGGCGGGAGGGATCCCGGTGGCCACAGGAATGGCGCTCGCTTTTAGGATGCGGAAAACCCAAGAGATTGTGGCCTGCTTTTTTGGCGACGGCGCCGTGGCAGAAGGCGCATTTCATGAGGCGCTAAACATGGCGGCGCTTTGGAATTTGCCGGTATTGTTCGTTTGCGAGAACAACTTATATGGAGCTTCCACCCGTATCGATCAAGTCATGAAGAACACCAAAGTTTCCGATCGAGCAGCCAGCTACGGTTTTCGTGGTGAAACCGTCGATGGGAATGATGTGCTCGCGGTCTACGAAGCAGCCTCGCAGGCGGCACAGGAATGTCGGTCTGGACGGGGACCAGTTTTGCTTGAACTGGAAACCTATCGCCGTTCCGGGCATTCCCGCCGTGACCCCTGCCATTATCAGCCAAAAGAAGAGCGCGCGTTCTGGTCCGCGAATGACCCGATTATCCGTTTTGCTCAAGCCTTGTTAGTCGACGGTAACGCGGATTTGGATGATCTCGATCGTATTCAGAAGAGAGTCGACGATGAGATCGAATCTGCCGTGGAAAAAGCAAAGACAACACCTAAGCCTGGGATTGAGGATCTGCTCACGGATGTCTATGCGAGTTGAACGTTTATCCCGTAGGAACAGGATGAAAGTAGCCGGGCACGCAGTGCCTGGAAAATTGGCCGATACAATCCGTCCCGTAGGGAACGGTATGAGATGGGTAGTCTCGTTTGTACCCCGTGATGGATTGGGGGACGTCACCGCCGCACGATCATACCGTACCCTACGGGACGGAATCATTTTTGGTACAACTCCAGGCACTTCGTGCCAGGCTAGTGCGCCGTGGAAGCGCACATCACCGCAGGTGAAAGACCTGCATTGTTAAACCGTGAAAGAACAAGAAGTACAGAGTAAGGGCGTCGCTGAGAAGCGGGGTCTGAAGCAACCGAGTA
>JAFAIO010000182.1 GCA_019236675.1 Verrucomicrobiota bacterium | reverse complement strand
ATGCTGATCGAGCTCTCGATTACTTGCCATGCGTACTGAGAGCGCACCCACCAGCTGCTTACCAAAAACTAGAGGTATTAACAAAAGGGCCTGGATTCCGGAGCCAGAATAGCGAGCCTGCTGAGCAGGAGTGTATTTGAGCCGGGGATCGTGAATCGGGTCGAGATGGAAAAACGGGCGGTTCATCTGGAGCGTGATCCATTCGGGGTCATCGCTGTCCCAGATTCTGGGTTCCCGCGCGTTTGGGTGGTCCGCGTGTTCGGCGACCACCACGCGGCCGTCCTCACAAACCGAATGCAAGTGTGCCGCACGTCGTTCAACGTCAATCAACCACAGGGTAGATGAATGACCACCGAGTTGTTCCGTTAGAACCACTAACACGTGATCAACGAAACTCTGGAGTTGCTTTTCTCGGGCTAAGGCTTCCAGGCTGCGCCTGAGCACTTCATTCGCACGCGCAAGCTTCAGCCCATGTTCGCGAGCCTCTTCTCCGGAGCGAAGAGCGGCTACTCCATAAGCCAGATTGTTCGCCAGGTCCGTGTACTGCTCGATCGTATCCTCATTAAAAGCATTAGTTTCCCCGGAATAGAGACTGAGGTTACCGATCCGTCTTCCATGAGCGATCAACGGAAGGGCTACGCAGGAAGCGTAACCCCTGGCAATGGCGTCAGCTCGCCATGGCGCGATCGTAGGATCTGTCCGATTATCTTTGACCCAGTAAGGTTTACCTGTGCGAAGGGCGATACCGGTTGGTCCACGGCCTCGTTCTGATTCTTCGCTCCAGGAAATTCTAGCTTTTTCGACGTAGTCGCGATCGTGTCCTGCCATGGCCACCGGGCGGACGGTCTTTTCAGCGTCTTCCTCACAGTGGCCGACCCAAGCTAAACGGAGGCCGCCTACCTCGACCAAAATTCGGCAGACCGATTGAAAAAGTTCCAGTTCGTTAGTGGCATGAACCAACGCATAGTTACACTGGTAGAGTGTCCGAAGTATACGGTTCAGCCGGCTGAGTTCTTCCTCGTTGGTCCGACCCTGCTTGGCCTGGTCACGATCTGGTTGCCTCATCAGAAATGCAGGCTAATCGATGTTAACTAGTCCACGCCCAGAAGCGATAGCGATGGCCTCCGTCCGGCCTATCGCGTTCAATTTCTTCAGGATAGATCGGACATGGTTTTTCACCGTGTATTCACTGATGTAAAGAGCCTGCCCGATTTCCTTGTTGCTCTTGCCTACCGCCATTTGCTTGAGGATCTGAAGTTCGCGTTCGGATAATTCCGGTTGCGTCATCGAGTCCATTAACTTAGCGGCCAGATCCCGCGGCAGTGAAGACTGCCCCGCGAAGACCTCGCGAATCGTGGCGCACACTTGCTCGGGTTCCGCTCCCTTTAGCAGGTAGCTCTTAGCTCCCGCAGCTAGCGCCCGCCGCAAGTCTTCTGCTTTGGCCGAGTGGGTCAAAACGATGATGCGAGGTCGTGGCCGTTGTGACATCAGCTCGGTTACCACCTCGATCCCATCTTTTTTCGGCATCCGTAGATCCAGGATCAGGATATCAGGAGAATGTTGTTGATAGAGTCTGCACGCTTCCTCTCCGTCATGCGCTTGACCAACGACTTTCAGATCTTCTTCCAGCTCAAGAATTGCCGTTAGCCCCTCTCGAACGACCGGGTGATCGTCTGCGATCAGGATCCGAATGGTGTCTTGCGAAGGGTCAGCGGAAGAGCTCATAGATAGACCGAAGCGGCTCCTTCCAAAGGACTTAACCGTGCCACAGTTAATAGGCCTGTCGAGCAGTATTGCGAAGCGATAAATCGTCTCATCCTCGATCGGTTGGTGTGACGTGATCTGGAGTCGAAAATGTGGACAGGTACGACGAGGACGAAGGAAGCCCGCATTGGCTATTCTCTCCCCCTTGTGCGATCCGTGCCTAACCAGAGGAACACAGAGATGAATTACCGTACACTTGGCAGAACAGGATTACAGGTTTCCGAAATCGGATATGGCGCTTGGGGGATCGGGAAAGGGATGTGGATTGGTGCTGAGGACGATGAATCGATCAAAGCGCTGAATAAGGCGGTCGATCTTGGCCTGAACTTCATCGATACCGCTTTGGTGTACGGAGATGGTCACAGCGAGAAACTGGTGGGGGAGGTGATAAGAGCACGTTCCGAACACATTTACGTGGCTAGCAAGATTCCACCAAAAAATTATCAATGGCCGGCGCAGCCTGGCGTGCCGGTCCGGGAAGCGTTTCCGGCTGACCATGTTATTGCCTCAACCGAAGAGAGCTTACAAAATCTGGGATTGGAAACCATTGATGTACAACAGTTTCACGTTTGGTCGGATGAATGGGCTGACCAGGGTGATTGGCTCGAAGCGATTCAAAAACTCAAGAAAACAGGGAAGATTCGGTTTTTTGGCGTCTCAATCAACGACAACCAACCGGAGAACGCGATCCGACTAATCGAAACCGGAGCCGTGGATACCGTGCAGGTGATCCACAACATTTTCGAGCAGGCTCCCCAAGATCGCCTTTTCCCGGCTTGCGAACAGCATCAGGTAGGCGTCATCGTCCGGGTGCCGTTTGACGAAGGCGGCCTCACCGGCAAAATCACGCCCGACACGAAGTTCGACCCAACGGATTTCCGCAGTCGTTATTTCCAAGGTGACCGGAAACGGCAAGTTTACGATCGAGTGCAAAAAATCGTTTCCGATCTCGGTATCACCTTGGATCAGACGCCGGACATCGCTTTGCGATATGTCCTGAGCCACCCTGCGGTTTCAACGGTGATCCCAGGGATGCGTTCCGTTCGGAACGTGGAAGCCAACTGCCGGGTGGGGGATGGCGAAGGATTGTCAAAAGAACAGGTCAACAAGCTGAAAGCGCACCGTTGGGAGCGTAATTTCTATGGGTAAACCGTGGGCGCTGCCTTCCCGCGGCCGCGGGACGAGGCCGATGTGGTCGTAACCATAGATTGCTGCTTGACCATGAAATAGTCCGATAGAAAAGCCCAGGCTTTAGCCCTCGGGTGGTGCGTTATGAAAAATCCGCCCTGGAGGGGAGCCGCTTTCGCCCGTGCCTGTCCAAGCGCCATTAATTTAGCAAACAGAGGGTCCACAGAGCGGCAAACGTGTTTAACAAGCGGCTCCCGGAAGCGTTTGCTGGCACACCCACATCCCGGACGGTGTATTAAAACGGGTATCGCCAGGGGTGAATTCGCGTCGTGGGTTGTTCGCGGGGGCCGCCTGCTAGCAACAATTCCCAGACGTTTCCGGATTTAATCCCTCTGTTCTTGGACGCGGTGTTTCAACGCGTAAAAGCGGCTCCCCTCCAGGGATTTTGCCCAATCCACAACCGAGGGCGAAAGCCCTCGGCTGTTCCGGTACACCATTTCATGATCAAGAATCAGTGCTATCTCAACTGCTCCGCCGCAGCCAAAGTTAGCACCGCTTCCGCGCCCTGACTGTCTATGCGGTTCTGGACCATGATAGAGCCGTGATGCAGATGCGCTACCTCTCGCGCAAAGCAAAGTCCGAGGCCTGAACTTCGTTTACCGGTTGATGGCCGGGCTAAAGAATAAAAGCGATCGAAAATCTTAATCAGAGCATAGGCCGGGATTCCGGGGCCCTCATCCGAAATTCTGACTACCACCGTTTTGC
>JAFAIO010000165.1 GCA_019236675.1 Verrucomicrobiota bacterium | reverse complement strand
TCATCTCGCATCAGTCGCATAGAGCCTGTCGCGCCGTAGGCCTTGCGAAGGCGGATCCCATTGTTGTGATGCCCAGCGTCTGCCCTTGCCCAGAGGCTGGCCTGCCCTACCGATCAGTTCCCGCCAATTTAGCGTGTTTCTTGGCCGGGCTTGCATGAGGACTGACCGACGGTCGAGATTGCGGGCTTGGGGTGGTGCTGCTCTTGGGCTTGTTCATCGCAATCAATTGACTCACGGTCACAAATTTGAACCCTTTTTCGGCAAGCGCATCGAGCGTTGCGGGCATCGCATCGACCGTCTGCTTATGGATATCGTGGGAGAGAATGATCGCTCCGGGGCGCGCCCCGGCCAGAATCCGTTGCTCGATCACCGATGCGCCCGGCCGTTTCCAATCGAAGGGGTCTACTGACCAAATGATGACGCTCAAGCCAAATTCTTTCTCGATCCAATCCTTCTGCCGGGATGTGATCGCGCCGTACGGTGGCCTCAACAGCACCGGCGTATAGCCGGATGCATTCTTGATCGCGGCTTGAGTCTTATTGATCTCTTCCGTGACCCTATCGTCGGACAATTTCGAAAGCTGAGGATGTGTCCAAGAGTGGTTCCCGATTTCGTGTCCGTCCGCGAGAATGCGCTGAACGATGGCTGGATTTGCCTGGGCATTTTGCCCAATCATGAAAAAGGTCGCTTTGATGTTTCGCTGCTTGAGGATGTCCAGGAGCCGGGGAGTGGTCTCGGGGCTCGGGCCGTCATCGAAAGTCATGGCGATGTACGGGCCGTCGACATTCACGCTGAACCAGGTTGCGGGCTTTGCCGCGCCGCCAGAAGCTTCGGACGATGACGATGGTGACGGTGACGGACTTGGACTGGCCGCCGGCTGTTCTTCAGCCGCCGCCCAAGAGATGACGCTAGAAACCGCGAAAAACCAACCCAGGAGATGACGCATTTTCACAAAAATCGTTTTAAAATCGCTTCTAACTTCTTAACCGTCGCGGGCGGCCAAAGTTTCCGATCAGTAATCAGAGCAGAATCTAATGCTCGATGCTCCGGCCAATTTGGTTCTTCCGGGATGTGCTCGAGTATCTTCGGGATAACCTGTCGAGCCGCCTCAGCATTCGCCAGCAGATGTTCAATCACTGTTTCCGCCGTTACCGGCTCATCGTCGACCTTCCAGCAATCGTAGTCCGTTACCAGACTGATCGCCGTAAAAGCGATTTCTGCTTCGCGGGCAAGTTTTGCTTCCGGCAGATACGTCATGCCGATCACGTCGAATCCCATTTTTCGGTGGAAATCGGACTCGGCTCGGGTTGAGAACGCCGGCCCGTCCATATTGACGTAGGTTCCTCCCTCATGAACCCGGCAGCCGACCGCTCGGGCCGCCTCTGCGGCAATTGCTTGCAACTTCTGGCTCACGGGATCCGCTAAGGAAATGTGGGCGACAATGCCTTCCCCGAAAAATGTCCAAGATGCTCTTTGACTGGTTCGATCGAAGAATTGAGACGGTAATACGATATCGCGAGGATGATACTTCTCCTGGAGGCTACCGACGGCGCCGACACTGATGAGCCATCGCACATTCAGTGACCGCAAAGCGAATAAATTCGCCCGGTGATTCAATTCGGTCGGCAAGATCCGGTGGCCTCGGCCGTGCCGGGGTAAAAAGTAAACCGGCCGGCCGCATAAAAGCCCGGCCACGATCGAGTCGGAAGGCTTACCAAAGGGAGTATGGACTTCTATCTCGCGAGGCGATTCCAAGCCGCTGATCTGATAGAGGCCGCTTCCCCCTATTACACCGATGGCGGCTGGCTGGTCACTCATCTTCAAGCGGTTCTATTCCGCTACCAGACGCTGTACGGTGGACGCCAATTGTGTGACATCGGCGGACGTTGTTTCAACAACTCCCTTTTTGTTGATGATCCACATCTCCGGAATCTCATGAACGGAGTATTTTGCGACCAGATCGTTCTTCCAACCTTTCCCATCGAAATATTGAGGCCAGGGGATCAAATGTTTGGCGATGTAGTTGTCCATAGCCCGGCGGTCTTTGTCCAAAGAAATACCGACAATCGCGAATCCCCTAGATTCGAAGGCCTTATAAACCTGTTGCACCTGCGGCATCTCCCTCGCGCAATCTGGGCACCACGATGCCCAGAAATCGATTAGCACGACCTTCCCCGAGAATTGGTTCAGATCGACCGGTCGGCCTTGAGAATCGACAAATGAAAGGTCAAGTTTTGTTCCGATCAGGCGTGCCTTGATTAGGGCGGCTTTGGCGGCTTCAGCGAGCTCCGGGTCTGAGTCTCTGCTGAGTTGCTCCAGAAACGCGATCCCTTTAGTCTGATCTTCCCTCAGCAACAGGCTGGACTGCACAATCTGAAGCTTTGTCCGGTTCTCCGCTTGTGGATGATCCGCCAGGAACTCTCCTATCTTGGTGGCGAGATTCCCGGCTTGTTGGGGCGTATGTATCAAATCGTCGTTGTCCAGATAACAGTAGAGTAAAGTTTCGCGAAGTTGTGTTTCACTAGCCGTCGGTTGCGGGTGTGCTTTTAAAAAGGAGTCAGTTTCAGCGGAAAGGTCCGCCAACAGAGCGGTTCTTTGGTCCGCGGGTCCTGAAAAATCGGTGTTGTCGATCTTCCACAACAGTGCGCTGAAGGCGTTCGGATCGTCTGGATGCTTCTGCAGATAGTCCGCAGCCGCATCACGGAGCGCTTTCTTTCGTCCGGCGTAAAATTCCACGGCGTTTTCTCCAGCCGGTGGTTTTTCCTCGCGCTGTTTTTCGAGATCAGCGACTTTCGACCAGTCGGAACTGTTTTGCCCGAGGCCGTTGATTGCGAACCCGATTAGAGCGAGTAGAAGGTAACAGCGGCGCATGGTGCAGTTTGGATTCGGCTAGACAGCTCTGTCAAGTGGATCAACGAATGAGCTCGGAACCGGCGAGGCGGCTCCCCTCCATTCACCTCGACCCGTCGCCCGGGTGCAGTGTCGTTGGTGCCGGTGTCTCGCCGGCATGGGGTACGGGCAGGTGACCCCAGATTTGCATCACTAAGTTGGCGGACAAAATCAGACCACCGCCGATCAGGAGGCCCACGGAGAGTTGTTCGTTGTCGTACTGGATTCCGACGAGCGCGGACAGGCAAATCGGCAAGAAGGTCGCGAACAAAGACGTTGAGACCGGTTCCAGCGTGTAAATCAAAGCGGCTTCACTGGCTGGAATATATTTCTGGCAGCGATTCATCAGATTGAACGCCAGGAGTGTGCAGAAGATCACAAGAATGGCGATGAGATAGAACTGTTGGCCTATGCCGGCGGCAATCTTGTAACTTTCGAAAGAACGATTTGATAGAATCGAAACGATGGCAAAAGCCAATGCCGTACTAAGAAACATCACTGAAGAGACCATCTTGGTCCGGTTCTTAAAGAACTGAGGCGCATCCAAGACCAGAATTTGGCCTGTGAAAAAAACCGTGCTAAGCAAAGTCTCGGATTCACCTCGACCCATACGAAATTGAGTCCAGTCGATCTTGCTCAGTATCACGATTCCCGCGATCACGCCGACGGTTGCGATGAGTTGGACTGGCCGAGGGAAACGTCGCGCGACGACGGCATGATACAGCGGCACCAAAATGCAGTAGGTCTGTGTCAGGAACGAAGATGTGGAGGCTGGGGTATAGGCTAACCCGTCCACTTGAAAGACCATCCCGACGCCTCCGAAGAGCCCTAGCAAGAGTCCCTGAGTGGTCTCACGCATCGTCAGGGACGGAAGGGTTCGCCAACTCAAAATGACCATTACAATCCCGGCGATCCCGAAACGCAGGGTCCCTTGTAAGCCAACGGCAAACCAGCTCGATACATCCGGGATTTCTTTCAGGTACAGCAGGGTTAGCGCTTTGCTAGCCGGAAAGCTAAACCCCCAGAAAAGACAGGCTAGCGCCAAACCGATCGTGGCTTTGACGTGATGAGTTGGCCTGAGCTTTTGATGCATAGGGCGGAGCGTCAGGTATGCATGGGGGAACAACGCCGTCAACGCCTGGAACGCACGGGAACGCCGGGAGCGCTCGGGAACAAAATTGGTGGGGCGAGGCTCCCGAAAGGCTCACAGCTACCATCAAAGGGGAAAAATGAGCCGACGCTCGGGGCGATATTAGGCCGTAAAGCGGGCCGAGCCGTTCCTTCGACGTGCCATGTTTCATGGGCAACCATGCGATACTACAACGGCTCGGCGCGCTCTCCGGCCCAACTCCCGTGTAGGCGTCGATTCGTTCAACACCCTGTTCGTAAGCTGGGTCTTTCGGGAGCCTCGCCCACACCAGTTTGCTCCCGGCGCTCCCGGCGTTGACGGCTTGCCCGACGTAACCTCCCAGCCTGCCCGACGTAGCCTCCTGAGTTTCCGACGAGGGGCGAATGTCGGGCGTTTCTAAAGATCCAGCCCCAACTGGTTCGGTTCTATGCGGCGGAACGCTTTTGTGTTCAGCTCCACATGGTCTTGGTTCAGCCCTGCCCGCCGACAGCCGACTTGAAATATTTTGCGGATCTGTTCAGCCAGAATCCCTTCTCCTCGCATCCTTCGGCCGAATGCGGATTCATTGAGTTTCCCTCCCCGCATGGATTGGATACGGCGAAGAACGGTGTTCTTTCGATCCGGGAAATGAGTCTCGAGCCAGTTGATGAAAATGGTGGACACAGCTAGTGGCAGGCGCACGATCGTGTAATAGGCAAATTGAGCGCCCGCTTCAGCCGCGGCCGTCAGGATAGCAGGAATCTCGTGATCATTTAGCCCGGGGATAATCGGAGCAACGTTAACTCCTACCGGGATGCTAGCGTTTGCTAACTCCCGAATAGCCGTCAGTCGAGATCGAGGATTGGAAGCTCGCGGTTCTAACTTTTGAGCCAAGCTTGCGTCCAGCGTGGTGATAGAGACAGTAACCCCGGCCGCCGCATGCGCAGCCAGACTCTCCAATAGGTCACAGTCCCTGGTTACCAGATGGTTTTTAGTGACGATGAAAGTCGGGTTCCGGAAATCCGCTAACACTTGAAGACAGGCGCGCGTGATCATGAGCTTTCTTTCGATGGGCTGATAGCAGTCCGTGACCCCACTCATCGTCACGGTCTGCGGCCGCCAACTGGGCCGGCTTAACTCGGTCGCAAGGAGCGAGGCAGCATTCAACTTTACCAGGATTTTTGATTCGAAATCGATTCCGGCAGAGAACCCCAGATACTCATGAGTGGGCCGGGCGTAGCAGTAGGCGCAGCCATGCTCGCATCCGCGGTAGGGGTTGATGCTGGTCTCAAAACCGATATCCGGACTTTGGTTGCGAGCGATGATGGTTTGAGTGTCATCGCGAAAGAGCTGCGTACGGATATGTGGCGCGGATCCGGGATCGCACCATTCATCCACATCGTAATGTAACGGCTCGAACCGGTTGACCGGATTGATGCTTGAACCGCGTCCAAGGATCTTCTCCCCCCAACCGGAAAGATTTGGAGCAGCGGACGGATGCATGTGGGTAACATGCATTTCCAGGATATATGTTCAAGTGAACATTTATGGTGTGACATATACCGGACCGAAATTTGGTGGGGCGCGGCTCCCAATTGACTGCAGGGCTGCACGAAGACCTAACCTCCTGAATAACTGCGCCACGTTTACTAGGCCGAAACGCGTGCCGAGCCGGGTTTGCGCGCAATCCAATGACTCCGACTTCCTTGCGTTCCCACCGCACCGGTACTCGCCTCCTGGTCAGCGGAAATAATTCGGTTCGTTGCCGGGTTTCCACTTAATGTTGCACCCGATGCTGGCTCTCTGTTCAGTCGCCACGGATTTACCGGATAAGACCGCATCGAGCGCGGACCGCAAATCACGGCCGGTCAACGGCCGATTGTTCCCGGGCCGGCTGTCGTCGAGTTGGCCGCGGTAGACGAGTCTTCGCTCTTCGTCAAACAAGAAAAAGTCTGGGGTACATGCGGCCCGATATGCTTTGGCGACGGCTTGGCTCTCGTCATAGAGAACGGGGACACCCAGGTCTCGGCTCAGTTCAACTAACTTCTCGGGAGCATCATCGGGGTAACGTTGAGCATCATTAGAGCTGATCCCGAGGATGCCGGCACTCTTCCCCTTGTAGTCCGCCGCCAAGCGGGCTAGCTCCGGTTTGACGTGCAAGACATAGGGACAATGCCGGCAAATAAACATCACCAGCAGCGCGTTATTTGAAGCGAAATCAGAAAGACTGACCACCCTGCCATCGGCTACACTCGGCAGGTGGAAATCCGGGGCTTTTAGCCCTAGTTCTACCATCGTAGAAGGTGTCGCCGCCATACTTTCAGTATTGCCCAGAAGTGGGGACTTAGCCAGTTTTGGGTGATGATTTGTATCGCGGGCCGCGGCCAAAGTAAGCAGTAAGCAGTAAGCAGTGAGCGGTAAGCTTTACCGAAAGCGGGAGCCTATCTGCGTGATTGAATCCCCTATCGAATGTTCGAATGGTCGCAGCTCGACGCTCGATCTAAGCAATGGCGGAGCCTCGATTTCTCTGCTTGCTGCTCACTCCTTACTCCTTACTGCTTACTGCTTACTGCTTACTGCTTACTGCTTACTGCTTACTGCTTACTGCTTACTGCTTACTGCTTACTGCCCCTGCGCACCATGTCACTGCGCAGATGCAAGATGCGAATTCTCGCCAGGGCTCACATCCAGCGGTCGCACCACCATGATGCCGGCGAACTTGTGATACCGGTAGACATATTGATCCAGAGCGACATCGATCATTACTTGGCGTTCGTCCTTGGAGGCGTGCATAAAGTGCAATACGCCGACCCCATCCCGATACGCGATCCCAACGTGCTCTGTAAATCCTTCAGGCCCGCGCCCGGTGATGCAGATAATATCACCGCTGCGGATCTTTGGTTCGATGGCGGCAACCCGTTCCCGCGGTATATGATAGATCGCGCGAGAAGAAACGGTTTCTTCCATGTTGCGGATCGCAGGCACCATACCGGGATTGTGCCGCAGATAGCGTGAGCTACGCCAAAACCGGCTCATCTCGTTGAGATAACGGCCTCGCATCGGGACACCGCCGAGGCTGACGGTAAGATTCTTTACTAGACCGCGCCTCTCATTGTCGTAGATCCAGTCCTCAAGAAAGTGAAGACGCGAAGTATACAGACCATTGCAGTGACCACCCCGGTATCGATCAAGTTCAATCATTGCCAAGAGATCCTGAGGAGTGTATCCGCTCGATTTCAATTCGAGCATTCGGGAGAATCCAAGAGCGATCTCGTAAAAAGTCCAACAATCCATCCCAAGCAAATCGACGGAAGGCGCCTCGACGCTATCGTCAATTTCCAGGGTGAAACTTCGGTAGGGCGTTCCCAACAGGGCTTTCCCCACCAAAACCATTCGTTCGCCGAGCGGCCGCGAACGCCAACCTTCGTCCTCTGCCTTACGTACCAATATTTCAAAAATTGGTTCGCCTCTAAACACAGTGCTGAATGGAAGCGAAGCAGTTGCCGGGACAGCCTGAATAAACCAAGAACACAATACCGCTACCGCCACGTGCAGGCGCATGGTCGGTATATTGCCTGATTTTCCGTTTTCAGCCAATGGAAACGCGCGTGAACGCCGTGAACGCACGGGAACGCAATGAACGAACACATCAACGCCCCGGCTCAAAACCGGCGCGGATACCTAATAGAGCTAGCCACGTCGCATGGCGCGCCGAGTTTTTCGCCCTACCAACTTGTCGATGCGTTCCCGGCGCTCACGGCGTTCCCATGCGTTCTCATTGCTTCACCCGAAGGTTAATCTAGGTTTCTCCATGACGATCCAAGACCAGATCGAGGTTGATCTTAAAGACGCGATGCGAGCGAAACAGGCCGAACGGCTCTCGGTTTTGCGGATGGCCAAATCGGCGTTGATGAATGCCACCATCGAGAAATATGGGGCCGGTGGAAAACTGTCTGATCCCGAAGCTCTGGTAGTTATCCGCAAACAAGTCAAGCAGAGGGAGGACTCAATCGCGGGTTTTGAGACTGGCGGCCGCACCGACCTGGCGGATAAGGAGAGGCGCGAAATCGAGATACTCAACCAATATCTTCCTAAACCGTTGTCGGATGAGGAGATAAAGGCTCTGGTTCAGGACGCGATTACCGAGAGCAAGGCCACTTCGAAGGCGCAGCTCGGTCAAGTCATGAAGATTGCGACCGAGAAGGCCGCTGGCCGCGTCGATGGTAAGACGCTGAGCCAATATGTCCGGGAAAAACTTCCTTGATTAGGGTTTGCGGTTCACTGTTTGCGATTGGCCGCGACCTCCTCTCATAGGTCCCATCAGTCTAATAGAGCCTGTCGCGCCGTGGGACATTCGGCGAGATCAGTCGAGTCGCTTTGCGGAGCCAGATCCCATCCGTTACGCGGCCGGACACCGTGTGAACTCTCTCGTACCATCACCGGAATTGCAGACCTCAAAACTGCAAACCTTTAACTACGAAGTTCTCTTTACACTTGTCATTTGCTAGCGGATCAGCTTGTATAGCCGATTGGCCTCGGTTACCGTGCGACTCTGGCCGTTTTTTAATGAGAGCAGCGATTGTAGTGGCCGCAGGCAATAGTCAGCGAATGGGATTCGACAAGCTCACTGCGGACTTGGGCGGCAAACCGTTATTCATCCGAACCTTGGACCGGTTTGAGAATTGTCCGGAAGTGGATGAGATCGTCTTGGTTGCGAATGAAGATCGCATCAAACAGTTCGGCAGCCTGGTCGGAGAATATGGCCTTAAGAAGGTAGCGGCGGTGGTAACCGGCGGGACGGATCGACATTTGTCGGTGTGGAACGGTTTAGGGACTTTACGTGAAGATGCTGAGCTCGTCGCCGTGCACGATGGCGCCAGGCCTCTGGTTTCGAGCTCGGCCATTTCCCAAGCGATGCTCCTCGCGGCTAAATGCGGAGCGGTTGCATTAGCGGCCCCTGTGGTCGAGACGTTGAAAAAAGTTGATAGTGATGGTTTGGTAGTCGGCAGTATTGACCGCTCAGGTCTGTGGACGATGCAAACGCCACAAATCTTCAGGCGAGACTGGTTGGTTGCCGCGTACGAGTTGGTGCTGGCCCGAGGGGCGAGGGTCACCGACGAGACATCTGCGGCAGAAATGGCAGGGTTTCCAGTACGCCTAATCCAAAGCGGAGACTGGAATGTGAAGGTGACATATCCGAGTGACTTAGAACTAGCTCGCAGCTTATTCAGCCTGGAGACAAACAAAGTAGCAACTAGAACATAAATGCAGCCGCAAAATTTTACGTCTGGCTATCTGAAGATCTGACAAATGGTATATCAGACAACAAAGCTCAGGAACGGAATTCGGGTAGCGACCTGCGAGATGCCTCAGATGAAGAGTGTCAGTGCGGGCATTTGGGTCGCGATAGGCGGTCGTCACGAACCCGAGGAACATTGCGGCATCTCTCACTTTCTTGAGCATCTCTTGTTTAAGGGAACTAAGACGCGCAGCGCTCAGCGGTTGACGGAGGACGTGGAAGGGGTGGGCGGATTTATCAATGCTTTCACGACCGAGGATCACACGTGCTTTTATGCCAAAGCGGCAGCCCATTACTTCGATATTCTGGCGGATGTGCTAACCGACATGTTTCGCAACTCGGTTTTGGCGGATGTCGAGATAGAGCGGGAACGCGACGTTATTCGCGAAGAGATTTTGATGTATCGCGATCAACCGGCCCAGTTTTCGCAAGAGTTACTAAGCGGGGTCATGTGGCCGCGTCACGCCTTGGGCCGGCCGTTGACCGGTTCGTTGGAATCGATCGGCCGGATCCGCCGGCGTGACCTGGTGGAATACATTGAGCGGAATTACAATGGGAACACCACGGTGATCACGGTGGCAGGCCGATGCCGCCACGAAGAGGTCGTCAGCAAATTCGAATCGTCGATGGCGGATCTTCCGACTGGAGCTCCTCCGGAATTTGATCGTTGGAATGGAACCAAGCTTCAAAACCGGATGGCGGTAGCAAAGGAAGGAACAGAACAAACTCATTTAGCACTGGGTTATCATGCCATCGATAGAAACGACGACCGCCGCCACGCTTTGAAGCTTCTCAGCGTCATCCTGGGCGAAAATATGAGTTCCCGGCTGTTCCAACAGCTCAGAGAGCGCTATGCGTACTGTTACTCTGTGCATAGCGGAACGTTGGTGCTCGAAGATTCGGGGTTGATGAGCATTTGCGTTGGGTTAGAGCCGGGCAAATTAAAGAGTGCCCTGCGAGCAATCCGCCATGAATTGGAGAGGTTCTGCAGCGAATCGCCAAGCGAGAAAGAGCTTCGGCAAGCGCAGGAGTACACGATCGGCCAAAACGAACTCAGCTTGGAAAGCACCACCAACCAGATCATGTGGATGGGGGAATCCATTATCGCTTACGAGCACGTAATCCATCCAGAGGAAGTCCAGGCGAAGGTCAAAGAAGTCACTCCCCAGGCGATCCACGCGGTTGCGCGTCTTTGCTTTGATCCCGCCCGGATGGGCCTAGCAGTGGTCGGTCCGGTCGGAGAGGGCGATATGCATCGCTGGGTTGCCGAGAGCGGGTTGTGAACGTTTCCGGACGTCGACGTCCGGAAACAGGAGTTATGAGCTAGGATCTAGGAGCCAGGAGGGGTTGGAGTCTGGCGTTCGATCTTGGCACGACGGGTTACCTTTCACTTGTCACTTTCATTTTGGTCCCCTCCAACTTGACGCTTCCCGCTCGTCGCGTTCCCGAGCCGAGACCCCTCCTAGCTCCTAGATTCTAGCTCCTAAGTCCTACCACGCCCTTGCCCCGATACCGGATCAGGTCTACGCTTGGCATTCGCTAAGTTTCCATGAACGTAGAAGTTGAGAATTTACCGAATTGTTTGGCTTCGTTGAGAGTCGAGTTGCCTCCGGAACGCGTAACCAAAGAATGGAATGATGTCGTTAAAGGGTTCCAGCAGGTCGCCCGGATACGCGGTTTTCGGCCTGGGAAAGCCCCTCAGAACGTGGTCGAATCCAAATTTCGCAAAGAGATCCAAGAAGAGTTAACGCGAAAACTCGTTAACGAATCGACCAAAGAAGCAATTCGGGAAAAAGGCCTCCGGGTTTTATCAGTATCGAACGTTGAAGACGTTGAATTTACGCCGGAACGCAGCATGCGTTTCACGGCGACCGTGATTACTTCGCCGCAGTTTGAACTTCCTGAATATAAGGGGATTCCGGTAAAGGTCCCACCGGTTGAAGTGTCAGATGCCGAAGTTGAAACGGGGCTGGAGCGGCTCCGAGAGCGGCACGCCACGTTTACCGAACAGACGGATGGCGCATTTGAAATGGGGGCCTTTGGAGTAGTCGACTTCGAAACGACGGTCGATGGGCAACCGTTGCTAGAGGTGATTCCGGATGCTCCGAAGCGTCTGGGCAGCGGGAAAGATTTCTGGATTAAACTGCAGGAAGACAGTTTGTTGCCCGGGTTTGGCGCCGCGGTAGTTGGTATGCAAATCGGAGAACGGCGCGAATTTGATCTTAAGCCGCCTGAAGATTTTCCCGTCAAGTCTCTGCAGGACCGTGTGATCCATTTTCAAGTAGAATTGAAGGCGCTCAAGCAGATGGAGTTGCCGGAATTGAATGACGACTTTGCTGCCCAGGTCGCCCCCGGTCTCAGCTTGGACCAACTGCGAGGCCAGTTGCGGGAAAGGCTTACCGAGCAAAAGAAGGAAGAAATTGAGAGAGCCAAGCGTAACCAGATCGTTGATTATCTAACTCAGAGAGTCGAATGCGAGTTGCCGCAGAGCTACGTCAAGGATGAGACCCGGCGAATCATGTCTGAGATTGTTGAGCAAAACCAACTGAGGGGCGTCAGCGAAGAGGCTTTGCGGGAGAGTGGAAAGGAGATCATGAATGTGGCATCTCGCAGTGCCAAAGACCGGCTCAAAGCCAGCTTCATCCTTACTAGGATTGGTGAAGTCGAGAAAATAGACGTCAGCGGCCCAGAGTTGAAACAGCGGGTCGAATCACTGGCGGCGCAACATGGGATGCCCTACGAGAAAGCGATGTCGGAGTTGGACAAGAAGGGGGCAATTCCCCAGTTGGTCGACGAGATCCAGGTCGGCAAGGTCCTTGATTTCCTAACCTCGAATGCTAACGTCGAGACGAGTTCGGAGCCTGAACTAAACCGATAATCCGGGCCGATTTATTCATGTCGAAATCTAACTATTCTAAGCCAAGCTCATACCTGGTTCCCATGGTTATCGAGCAGACGGGAAGGGGAGAGCGAAGCCTCGATATTTATAGCCGTTTGCTAAACGATCGGATCGTATTCATTGGGACGGCTATCGATGATCACGTTGCCAATTTGGTGGTAGCGCAAATGCTTTTTCTGCAGATGACGGATCCGAAGAAGGATATCAATCTGTACATCAATTCGCCCGGGGGTTCGGTCACGGCTGGGTTTGCGATCTATGATACGATGCAGTTCGTTACCTGCGAGGTAGCAACCTATTGTATTGGGATAGCTGCCAGCATGGGAGCTGTGTTGCTGGCTGCCGGAACCCGCGGGAAGCGGTATGCCTTACCGAATTCAGACATTATGATCCACCAAGTCTCTGGTGGCGCCCAGGGTACTGCCAGCGATGTCGAACGCACCGTGGAATGGATGTTCAAGATCAAGAAACGGCTGATCCATATCCTGTCACAGCACACCGGCAAGACCGAGGAACAGATTCAACTCGATTCCGACCGTGACTATTGGATGTCAGCTGACGAAGCGCGAGGATACGGTCTAGTTGATGAAGTGGTAAAGTCGCGAAAAGATGTCAAGGCCGAGCCGCTGCCACAAAATGGTGATAGGGTATTGGCTTCGTGAACGGTTTCTTGGTATCTTCTAGAGCGGTTTAGCAAGTCGTATGGCCCGGGCCTCTAATCTGACGATGTGTTCTTTCTGCGGGAAGAGCCACGCGGAAGTTCGCAAATTAATCGCCGGCCCGGGTGTCTACATCTGCGATAACTGTATCAACGTTTGTAAAGGTATCCTCGATAAAGAGCTAAACGAGGATGCCCGGCGCCAGACTACAACGCTGCGCGTACCCAAGCCGGCTGAGATCAGGCGCGAGCTCGATCAAAATGTGATCGGCCAGGATGCAGCTAAAAAGGTCCTTGCGGTGGCGGTGCACAACCACTACAAGCGCATCCTGAACGCCAACCCGACAAAAGATCTGTCTCTCGATCCGTACGCCGACGTCGAGATCGAAAAGAGCAATATCTTGATGATCGGCCCTACCGGGTGCGGGAAGACGCTTCTGGCCCGGACACTGGCCCGAATCCTTGACGTGCCGTTTTGTATCGCTGATGCCACGACCTTGACCGAAGCCGGCTACGTTGGGGAAGACGTCGAGAATATCATCTTGCGCCTTCTGCAGAATGCGGATTATGACGTCAAGCGGGCTGAGATCGGGATTGTTTATATTGATGAAATAGACAAGATCGGCCGCAAGACCGATAACGTCAGTATCACGCGCGATGTCTCCGGCGAAGGTGTCCAGCAGGCGCTCCTGAAAATTTTGGAAGGAAGCAGCTGCAATGTCCCACCTCAAGGCGGACGGAAGCATCCTCACCAAGAATACATCCAGGTTAATACCGAAAAGATATTGTTTATCTGCGGTGGCGCTTTTGTCGGGTTGGATCGGTTGATCAATCGGCGATTAGGCAACCGGGTGCTCGGCTTTCATTCGCCTCAAAATAGTTCTCCGGAACTCCAAATGCGGGAGACGCTGCGGCATACCGAGCCCGAAGATCTGCTCTCCTTCGGGATGATCCCAGAATTCATCGGCCGGCTACCGATTGTGACGGCGTTGGATAGCTTAACTGAGGAAGAGCTGATCCTGATTTTGACCGATACGCGTAACGCGATGGTCAAACAGTACACCAAACTGCTGGCCATGGAGGGAGTTAACTTGGTGGTTACGAAGGACGCTCTCCGAGCCCTGGCTCAGCAGGCGGCAACTAAAGGAACGGGCGCCCGAGCCCTTCGTTCCATGTTCGAAAAGATCATGCTCGACGTTATGTACGACGTTCCTAGCCGGGAAGACATCGCCGACGTGGTTATCAATCGGGCAGTGGTCGAGGGGAAACGAGCTCCCCTTATCCGCAGGAAACAGGACAAAGACGCAGCTTAAACGCGTCATTTAATTTCACCACAAAGGCACAGAGGACACAGAGACCAAAATTCGGTTTCCTTTAGTCTGATCTTTGTGTCCTCTGTGTCTCTGTGGTGAAATTAAGCGGAATGAGATGGCGCCGGTTTATGCTAGAAAGCGTTCTGGCGGGCACTTTGCTCGTCGTCGCTGGCGTTGCTTGCCACAAATCCGCGCTGACCGACCAGGAATTAACTCAAAAGTTGGTCGGGACCTGGATCACTGACGAGGCCGGAGGCAACTATCGCTTCTACGGAGAGAATAGCTTTCATCGCGATGGGATGCATTCTGCCGATGAAATCATGCATGCCGACGGGGGTACAACGCGTTGGAGCTTCTCCGGGATCTGGGATGTTAAGAACGGGAAGCTTGTGGCCTCGGGCGAGGTATACAGGAGCGACTCCAGCTCCGTCCAGACCTACCAGGTCGAGGAGCGTATTGAAAGTCTGACCGAAGACGAACTGGTCCTGGTAAACGAAAAGGGAAACCGTTTGGTCCGGCACCGGAAGCGCTTTTAGACGGTAGGGCGAACCGGAGCTGCCGATCGGTAGGGCGAAAAACTCGGCGCGCCACGAATGTGGTTTTGTGTGCTGGGGTACTCGCGCTGGTTTTGAGCCGTGCCGCGCGTGTGGCTTTGCCCAGATGGGTACGAATAGAGCTTGCGGTTCGGCTCTGTTTCCCGGAGGTAGCCCGCCAAGGGTCGCGGCTCAAAACCGGCGCGGGGAAGCCAAAAGTAAGGCAATACGCTGGGCACGCCGAGTTTTTCGCCCTGCCGTGCTTCACCGCCAACTCGCCGTTTCGCCGGTGCGCCCATTCGAGGCGCCTACCCACACCGCTTTCCTAATCTCGATGCTGTGTTACGTTTCGCCCTTACATGAAGCGCAAATTGGTCGTTTTAATGGTCGCGCTGCTCGTGTCGTTCAACCTGGCGGTCGGTTACAGAGTCCTTACCGAGAACGCAACTGCCGACTCGAACACGGACTACTTCAATCTCACGGTTTTTACCCGAGCCCTGCAATTGGTGCGGCAGGATTACGTGGATGAAAACAAGACTTCGTACCGCGGCCTGACCTACTCGGCGTTGCACGGGATGCTCAATAGCCTCGATCCCCATAGCCAGTTCATGGAGCCGGCCGACTACAGGGACATGGAGGATGAGACCAAGAGCGAATTTGGCGGGCTGGGCATCGTCGTTTCCACTAAGGACGGAGTCATCACGGTGGTCACTCCGATGGAGGATACCCCAAGCCTCCGGGCCGGCATAATGCCTGGAGACGAGATCCTTCGGATTAACGGCAATGTGACCGACCGGATGAGTTTGCAGGATGCGTTGAATTTGCTCAGAGGCGATCCAGGCCAAAAAGTGACTCTCACTATCTTTCGACCATCGACTAAGGAAACGAAGGATTTCACCCTACAACGCGAGATTATTAAGGTTACCAGCGTCAAGGATGCCAAGATCCTGGATCAGTCCGAGGGCACGAAGTTCAAGATCGGTTACTTGCGAATCACTCAATTTAACGAGCCGACCGCGCAAGAGCTCAATCAGAAATTAGACGAGCTACAACGCCAAGGGATGCAGGCGTTGATTTTGGATCTGCGGTTTAATCCGGGCGGACTGTTGACCAGTGCTGTCGATGTCTGCGGACAATTCGTGGCTCCCAAGACAATGGTAGTATATACGGAGGGGCGCGAAGGTTCCCAACGGCACGAGTATTTTACCGACCAAAAAGCGAAGCCTCGGCTGAATATGCCGATGGCGGTGCTGGTGAATGGCCAAAGCGCTAGTGGAGCCGAGATCGTGGCTGGCGCACTAAAAGATCTTAATCGGGCAATTCTCGTAGGAGAAACGACCTTCGGGAAAGGGTCGGTGCAAAGCGTTATTCAATTACCGGACGGTTCTGCTCTGCGGTTAACCACTGCTAAATACTACACGCCTAGCCGCCAGGTTATTCACCAAAATGGCGTTTCCCCTAACATCAAAGCGTCGTTAACCGCGGATCAGGAGAAAGCGCTTTTATTGCGAAGGAAAGAGGGCACCCTGTCGCCAGAGGACCAAAAATTTGCGAACAGCCAACGGGATTCACAGCTGGACCGAGCAGTCGATGCGGTGAAGAGCGTCATGATTTATACTCAGGGTGGCGCTCAACCCCAACCGTCGGGGAAATGAACCGTGTCGCGCGGTGGGACTTCCTCCGTCTCTGAAGCTATGGCGGACAAGTCAGCAACCTCGGACGAGTTGCTTTGCGAAGGTCGATTGTCCGGCCCGATCGTGCTCTCGGTCGAGACATCCTGCGATGAGACGGCGGTTGCAGCACTGGATGGGAGGAGACTGCTGAGTTCCTGTATCTCAAGCCAGACGCTAATCCATCAGGAGTTTGGCGGAGTCGTGCCGGAGGTCGCTTCACGTAATCATCTCTCCAAAATCGAGCCCTTGGTTAACCAAGCGTTGGATAAAGCGAACCTGCAGGTGAAACAGATTGGCTGCGTCGCCGCGACGCGAGGACCAGGGTTGTTAACGTCATTACTGGTCGGGTACTCGTTCGGAAAAGGTCTGGCGATCGGCTTGGGCAAGCCTTTTATCGGTGTTAACCACATTGAGGCGCATCTGCTTTCACCATTCTTTGGGACTGAATTTGGTCCGGAGCGCTCCATTGGCTTAGTGGTGAGCGGCGGCCACACTTTATTGGTGCTGGTGGACGGCGTTGGCCAATACAAAGTACTGGGCGGGACCGTGGACGACGCGGCTGGAGAAGCCTTTGATAAGGTCGCTAAGTTGTTGGGGTTGCCTTACCCGGGAGGTCCACAAATCGACGCCCTTGCTCCAAGAGGGAATCCTCACCGATACGATCTTCCCCGACCAATGGTGGGTAGTCGGGACTTCAATTTCAGCTTTAGCGGAATCAAAACCGCTGTCCGCTACCTGCTGCCGAAGCTTGAAGGCGACTACGTTGCCGATGTCGCCGCATCGTTTCAAGAGGCAGTGGTGGATATCCTCGTTCGCAAAACGATGGCGGCAGCCGCAGAGCTTCGAGTCGATTTGATAACCGCCAGTGGGGGTGTCAGCTGCAATTCTCGCCTTCGGCAAAGAATGGGGGAAGCTGCGGAGAGGTCGGGAAAGCGGTTATTGCTGGCGGAACCCGCCCTGACCACGGATAACGCCGCAATGATCGGATACGTTGCGGTTCAGCGGTCTCGGGAGATTACTGGATCAGATCTAGCATTAGATGCGGACCCCAACTTGGCGTTAGCTTGAATTAGTAGCTGCGGCGGCCACTTCTGAGGCCGATTGCTTTTTCGGCGCGAAACTAACTCGAACAGATTCGGACGAGTTGTAATTTGTTTGTTACTTACGTGTAATGAGTTGACCTATCGGTCTACTGGTGATCAGGCAGTTTCATAATTGAGAATCGAAGTTTTCCGCTACCGTGAGAGCCGCTCGCGGTGAGATCGTAAAGAGTATGGTCACAGATCCGTCGAGCGATACGAGCGCGATAATTACTAAAGGGGAGTTTCCGTCCGGCTTGTCGGCCGGCTCGGCGGGAGAGAAGTAAATGCAAGCATAGCAATGAATAGAATAAAATATATTATCGCGGTCGCTGTACTCGGTCTCTTCTTGAGTGCGACTACCAAAGCACGAGAGATTAAGTTCACCACACTGCCTGAGGTAGTCAGGACAACCGTCTTTCATCACTACAATATAACAAGCGCGGAAAAAGTTGTTCGGGTTGTGGAAGAGCCGGATAACATTTACGAAGTTACGGTTCTGACCGACGGCGGCGATCAAATTGTCTACGTCAATGCCGAGGGAACTATCGTTGAACGGCCTAGTGGGGTTGTCGAAACCACGCGCGGATCTGAATCCACGGAAATCACGGTGACGATGGATGAAGTACAGGCCGCGGGCGAACGCTACGAGTTCGTGCAGGAACAGGGACCTGACGCGATCTACATCGATCATCAAACCAATAAGCGAGTCATCGTCAAGGGTGGAGCTGACCATGGACCCCGGGGTGGAGTTCGAACCGAGCAAGGACGCCAAACTGATGTCCAGTCCAATGAGCGGACCACTGAGAAGAGCCAGACCGATGTTAGAACCAACGAACAAAATCGGGGCGGCGTTCGAACCGAAGAGCGGGATCAGCAAACTGGAAATATGCGGGAAAAGACCGACCGAGGTAATGCTGACCAGAGTCAAAAAAACATGCGGGAAGAGCAACGTAATGCGGATCAGGGCGAAAAGAACATGAGGGAAGGCGAGAAAACCCAAAACCGAAGCACGCAGGGTGAACAACGGGAACAGGGAAATCGCGAGTCTGCAGCCCCTGGCAACGGGCAACAGGAAAAAAATGCTTCTCAGCGGAATACCAATGGTGAGCAGCAGGGACAGAAACAGCAGCGAGAAACAACGCGGACTCCTGGTGACCAACAGACCCAGGAGAAGTCCGGAGGAAAAGCAAAAGCCTCCCCAACCCCTTAAGGCTGAGGGGTCATGCGCCCGGGACAGCCATGGCCACACATCCACTGGTTGTCCCGCCTGCGAATTGAAAAATAAGAAGACATCCTGATGCCTGCACTAAAGCCGGCGCAGGAGGTTCAACTGCAAAGAAAAGACCATGAAAAACGTAACCCGTTTAATCGCCGTTGCTGGGGCGAGTGTATGTCTCGTTGCGCTTGCCAGGGCCGATGAGATCCAATTCACTACACTGCCTCAAGTTGTCCAATCTTCGGTGATCAAGCAGACAAGAATAACTTCCCCGTCCAGAGTGGTACGAGTGGTCCAGGACAACGGAATCTACGGAGTCACGGTGATGACCGATACTGGTCAGCAAGTGGTCTACGTAAATCCAACCGGAACGATTGTCGAGGCGCCAACCGTTACCCGAGAAACCACTACAACGACTACCACGGAGGTCCCCGATGAAGTGGTTACCACTCAGGAAATCCAACAAGCGGGCAGTCGCTATGAATTGATCGAGAAAAAGGGTAACAAGGAAATTTACCTCGATCATCAGACTGGCCGTAAAGTAAAGGTGGAGCGCAAATAATGCGGTCCAGCTAACTGTCTAAAGTAAAGAGTCGACCAAGATGGTGGTTTCGTGTCGGGCGGAGCCACCATTTTTTATTGTTTATCTAGCCAGACACCGGAGGTCTTCCCTCGATGACTGATTGGGCCTTGGAGGGTCGGAATACGACTAAAATCGCGCCGAGGATTATCAACAGCCAAAAGACAATCGCGATTACCAAGAATACCGTGGCAACTATCGCGACCGTGCTACTCCGTTCGGTCACCGAGAGGTTAGTTTGATGGTAAAAGACATAATTAATCATGGCTTGGCGGACTAGACCGGCCACACACTCGCCGAGTGCTGCAAACGCGAGTAGCAAAAATCCGAAGTTACGATTCCGAAAAAAACCGATTGCCCATACTACGGCAATCAATATGCCAAACAATCCTTGGACAGCAGGGAAGATGTAGGTTGGAAGTTCACCCATGACGGGAGTGTGAACGTTTTATGGGCAAGGCTCAAGAGTAGTAATCAGTAATCAGTATCAGTAAGCAGTAAGCAGTAAGCAGTAGGCAGTAAGCAGTGAGCGATGAGCGGTGCTTGATGATTGGTAGCGCTGGGCATCCGCATATTTTCAACCACGGAATGGGCCGAGAGAGGAGTCCAGGCTTTAAGCCCTGGGCGACGCTCCGTAGGAGCGAAATCTTTATAGCACCCAGGATCCAAATTTGGACCAGCTCCGTAGGAGCGACATCTCTTAAGAGCCGCGCCTGCTTCCGCCCGACAGTACGTAGCTTGATCTCGCTCCTACGGCGCAGAATTGTTCGGATGACAAAGCTGCCAACTGAAAACAGCAAATGCCGGACCGATAATTGCGAACGGCGAGCCGTTCAGCCTTTCACCGCCCCCGAAGTGAGACCGGCAATCACCTGTTTCTGCGCCATTAAATAGAGCGTGATGGCGGGAATCATGGTAAGCGTTACAAAGGCTAACACTTTCCCCCAGTCCGTGCTGTATTGACCCTGAAACTGCATAATTCCTAGAGGCCATGGATAAACGGCATCGTCGTTGATGGTAACCAGCGGCAGTAGAAAGTTGTTCCAGCTTCCGACCAGGGCGAGTACGCCGACGGTGGCGAGTATCGGGCGAGAAAGCGGCAGGGTAATCCGAAGGAAGATCCGGGGATAACTGCAGCCGTCCATGATGGCCGCCTCAAACAGTTCCTTAGGTAGCTCCGCGAAAAAACTGCGCAACAATACGATGCTGAAGCTCAAGTTGAACGCGACCTGTGGGAGAATGACGCCCCAATAAGTATCAAGTAAACCGAGATCGCGTACTCGAATAAAGACCGGCAGAACGGCTGTAGCGAAGGGGAACGTCAACCCCAGCGTCAGATAGCTGGCAATCCACTTGCGGCCGGCAAAACGAAGATGGGCCAAGGTATATGCAGCCAATGAACTTACTAGTAATGTCAGTACGACGGTGAAACCTGCGATTACCCCCGAATTCCAAAGCATCTGCCAGAAGCGGGGAGTTGATACAATTGAAATATAATTATCTACCAACCACTGCCGGGGTAAGCCAAGGGCATTGGTGCGGAGGTCGCCCGTTGACTTAAATCCGCCCACAACCGTCGCCCATAATGGGACCAGACAAAAGCTTGCCACCAGAAGGAGCACCAACCAGCGGTAGTAAGTAAAGACAGGTTTCATTTGGAGGAGGCAGATTCCCGCATGAAGATCCGCTTATAGAAAAGCATAACCAGGACGCAGATGATAAAGAGGACGACTCCGACCGCGCTGCCAAAGCCCACTCGCATCCTTCTGATTCCGAAGGTGTAGAGGTAAGAGACCGCCGAGTGCGAAGAGTTGAGCGGCCCACCGCCGGTGAGCGCGATAATGAGGTCGAACAGTTGCAAAGATCCGAGCAAGCTGAAAAACAAAGAGAGAACCACGACCGGGCGCATCAAGGGGAGAACGATGAAACGGGTAATGTTCCACCGGCTAGCGCCGTCGATTCGAGCGGACTCGATCACGTCATAGGGGACATTCTGGCGTCCGGCAATGAATAGCGCCATGTGGAATCCGAAATATTTCCATACTACCACTAACAATAGGGCTGCAGTCGCCCAACCAGTTTCCGCTAGCACGTCGGGAGCATCCTGGCCAAACCAGCGATAGATCGTGCCGACAATGCCATAGTCGCCGTCGTACAAGTAGCGCCAAATCAGACCAGCCACGACGTCCGCCAGTATATAGGGAATGAAAAAGATCGCACGGAAGACAATGCTGGATCGGCTGCGATCAGCAATCAGGAGCGCTACCCAGAGCGCCAGAGGCACCTGAATACAAGCCGACACTAGGATCACCAAGCCATTGTTTCCCAACGACTGCTTGAAAATCGGATCACCAAAGACACGTAGATAGTTTTCGAAATCGACCCACTTATTGGGATGGCCGTACCCGTTCCAATTGAAAAAACTGAAATAGCTGGCTTCGCCGACCGGCAGGATGACGAACAAAGTAAAGAGCACGAGCGCCGGAGGTAAAAACAAAAGCAACGTGGTGAGAGAGCCGCTGCGGTAGGACGCTCGTAGGCCCGAAGACAACGAACCTCTGGGTTGAGGCAGTTTTTTCGCAGAAGCTTCCTCGATCAAAGTAGGGTTAGGCATGCTTTGCTTCGGTTAACTTGCATCGATCCTGACCAAATTCGATGAACGGCTTTCACGGACAGGCGGTGCGGATTGGGCCGAACAAACGCCTCCGAGGACGAGGACGAGAACGAAGGGCCAGCTAAGCGTTGCGTAATCCAGAGGTACACGCCCATACGCCTATACGCCGTTACGCCCATACGCTTCACCTGGCTGCCCAGATCATACCGCGTTGCAAGATCGTTCTCATTTCTTTCACATCAAATTCGGCGGCTGAATGGCCAACGAGCTAAAGAAGACCTTGCCACGTCCATGCAGCCGTTTCCAGACAACGGGCATTTTTGCCCCAGCCACCCAAGAGGCGTGCTCTCCGGTGAAAGTCGTGGTTGCGAGAACATGATTATTAGGATCGACATGCATATAATATTGTTCAGACCGGTAATCAAAATCGTCGAGCCCGGCTGTGATTGGGTCGGAATGGTCCACAATGTTGACGCGGTAGTTAATGATATTGCCGGGGTGTGCGACGAATTGGCCGCCCGTCATGAATTGGTAATTCGTACTGGTGCGGAAGCTATCACCCATCCCGCCATGAAATCCGGCGATCCCAGTGCCCTGTTCGACGGCGGTAGTTAAAGCCTTACACTGGGCATCAGTGATCGATCCCATCGAAATGATCGGTATAACAACATCGAAACTTGCCAGATCCGATTCAATGAGGATCTGAAGATTGGTTTCTCTCGTTACTTGGAAACCGTCTGCCAGCAGGATGTCTCGAACAATTTCCGAACAACGACCCGGTTCATGTCCTTCCCAACCACCCCAAAGAACTAAGGCTGATTTTTCCTCTTTCATTCCAGGTTTCCTAACCGAGGCTGAAGCGGCAGAGCCGCCGGTCTAGCACAGGGCGATGAAATTTCGATGGTTGATCCTTTAGCTTCGTTCTCGACGATGGCTTGCATCACCTCCAGAACATGATATCCGAGCTCAGCGGAAGCTCGGTGTGGTTTTCCCGACGCTATGGCTTTCTCCATCTCCGCGACGCCAATGATCCGATAGTTTCGGTCACTGAATCCATGGGTGAGAGAAATGTCTGCAGGCGACTTGCCACGTTTAATTATCCGGACCGGTCCTCCAAAGGTGTTCGGATCCGGCACCAGCAGAGTGCCTTCAGTTCCGTAGATTTCGATCGGTGGGTGACTATGTCCCTGGACGTCGAAACTGGCGTGAAAGCTCACCACCGGTCCGCTCTGGAATTCCAGCAGCGCATTAAAGTGAGTCGGTATCAAGACCGGGATACGTTCTCCTTTGCGGGGGCCTGACTGAATTTCGCGCTCGCTGAATGTCTGCCGCCCGATGGATGCGACCCGGCAGATTGGACCCAGCAGATTCACCAAAGCCGTCAAATAGTAGGGCCCCATATCGAACACCGGTCCGCCGCCGGGCTGATAAAAGAAGTCGGGATTGGGATGCCAGTGTTCGTGTCCTGGCAGCAAGATAAAGGCAGTTCCCCCAATAGGTGTTCCGACTTCGCCGCGATCGATCAATGCTCGAGCGGTTTGCTGACCGCCACCCAAAAAGGTATCCGGGGCCACGCCAAGCCTCTGGCCTCGAGCCTCGGCCGCCGAGAGCAGCGCCCTCGCTTCTTTCAGTGAAAGAGCGAGGGGCTTCTCCGAGTAAACGTGTTTCCCCGCCTCGACGGCGCGAAGCGAAACCGATCCATGGCTCTGAGGAACCGTCAGATTCAGAACCAAATCGATTTCCGGGTTAACTAACAACTGTTCGACCGACTGGGCTTGGATCCGGAATTCGAGCGCCTTTTCTTGCGCGGCAGCGAAATTGACATCTGAGCACGCGATGATTCGCAAGCTTGGAAAATCCTGAGCCGCTCGCAAGTAAGCGCGACTGATAAATCCGGATCCGACAATCCCGATTCGCAACATTACGGCTTATTTCGTTCCAGAGCGGTCTCAATCGCTTTGGTGGCGTCTTGCGGCGAGGCGCTACCGGCCGCAATCGCCGCGCTCTCATCGTTGAAAACGAGGCCGGTGTCAGGTCCCAATAGCTGATCCATGGCGATTTGGATCCATTCTGATTTTTCCACTACCTGAGCAATCTGTTTGAGGAACGAATCCTGAATTGCGGCGGCCGTTCCTTTCACCATCGGAATAAACAGACCGGCGGACGCGAGTTTGGTCTGAGTCTCTTTCCCGAGCCACACTTTCATAAAATCAACCGTTTCCTTCGGAGCATCGCTGGTGACCAGCCAACCGTCTAAGCTGGCGAATAGATCGCTCCATTTGCCTTTGCCGCCTTTGACTTCCGGGAAGAAGAACAAGCCTAGTTTTTCATCCGGTAGCCCTTTGCCGTCCGCTGCATCGGAACGCCCTTCGGTGATGTCCCAATTGCCCATTAGATGGAACGCGGTTTTCCCGTCATGAAAAGTGCCGGCAGCCTCGGGATATGTTGCCGCCAAAAAGCCTTTTTGGAACGGCTGCAGGTCGGCAAGTTCCTTGTATAGCTGGAACGCCTTGACGGCGTCGGGACTAGTAAAACCACCATTCTTGCCGGCGCAAACTGCATCGAGGCCATCCTTGCCTAGGATTCGCATTAACAACAAGGCCGGGTAAAAATGCAATGGCCACTTGTCTTTACCGCCAGCAGCGATCGGCGTTATCCCAGCCGCTTGTAGTTTTTTTACTGCGGCAATGAAATCGTCCCAATCATGAATTTGTGTCGGATCAACCCCGGCCTTCTGGCAAAGCTCCTTATTATACCAAAAAACGATCGGTCCGATGTCATTCGGTAACCCGTAAATCTCGCCATCCACGGTAAAATTCTGGACGCCGGCCGGGTAGAATGTGTCCTTGAATCCGCCGCTCTCGGCCGCTTTGGTGATGTCCTGGCATACACCAGAGCTTACCTGTTCGACCATGACTCCACCGCCCCAGCTGTGAAAAACGCTGGGCCGATCTTTCGATTGTAACAAGGTTGGTAATTTGGCCTTGAATGCCTCGTTCTCAAGGTAGTCGAACTGGACTTTGACGCCGGGATGAGCCTTTTGGTACTGATCGGCAGCCTCTTGCCAGATAGCTCGAACTTGCGGCAGTTTTTGTATGTGGAGGACTTTGATCACTGTCTCGCTCATGGAAGACGAGACGAGACAGGCGGATAGAAGTAATAAGGAAACCGTTCCGTGTTTCATGGGGGTTTTGGGGGATAACTAAGCGGCGTAAGTTTCTGCCTGAACGTTTTCCCGTCAAGTCGAGGCTAATATCACCACAAAAACACAAAGGTCAGAGAAAAAAGGAGACGAGACAAATTCTATAGTAAACACCGAATCCGTTGCATAACGCCTCACGTGTTTCGGGGTCCTCACGCCGCCAATTTTTTTTAACCGCTTTCTGCTCCGAACTTCGTGTTCTTTGCGTCTTTGTGGTGATATTTAATTCAGACCCCGATGAAAATCTCTTAAAACGGCGTTGGCGGCGTGGAACCCGCACATCCCGTGGACGCCACCACCAGGCGGAGTTGATGAGGAACAAAGGTACACCCCCCTTTTTGGCGTCCGATAGGGAACTGCGCTGAGAGTCGGCCGGGCGATCAATTGCCAGAGATGGTTAGCCCCACCCGTTATGGTCCCTCCGACCAAATTCGGGTTCATCTTTTCCAGTTGGGCTGGTGAACTGACGCGTCGCGCCAGGATTCGCTTGGAAAATCCGGGTGCGAAGCGATCGATTTGTCTTTCGATGATCCCTGTGAAGTCATGGTCTGAGCCAAATGGAACATGGGTGTAGGCCCAGAGTATGTGCCGGCCGGCCGGCGCCCGGCTTGAATCCCACAAGGTCGGTTGGCTAAGCAAGAGGAACGGCCGGTCGGCATACTGGCTTGAGCCGAGTTTTGACTCGGCCAATGCCACTTCTTCAAATGTGCCGCCCAGGTGAACCGTGCCTGCGCTGTGACATTCCTCGTGGATCCAGGGAACGCTTCCATCGAGGGCGTAGTCGATCTTGAAAACTGCTGAGCCATACTTGAAGCTTTCTAGCTTCTTTTGATAGCTGCTCGGTAGTGACTCGATTTGGATGAGTTGCCGGGGAGTGACGTCATACAGCACCGCCCGAGCTCTAGGCACGTCTCGAAAACTTTTGATCGACACGCCGGTTTCGATCTTCCCGCCCAGCGATAACAAGTAATGCGTCAAGGCCTGAGTTATCGCCCCAGCGCCGCCCTGCGGGATTGGCCAACCAACGGCGTGAGCGAGCAGGCCGAGAATCAGCACAAAAGAGGCTGAACCAGGAGTGCTCAAGGATAAGAACGAATGCGCTCCCAGACCCGCCAATAGAGCTTTAGTTGTTTCTTCCGAGAAGCGTTTTCGGACCAATTGTTCAACCGAAAGGAGCGCTACCCGGCCGAATTGGGCCATTCGCAAGGGATGCTGTGGCGGATGGATTATCGGCTGGAGAAACTCTTGTAGGAGGCTTCGCCAGTTCGTGACCAGCGATCTAAAAAGCTTGTTATAATGGTCAGCGTCGCGACCGAGGAGAAGCGCAGTCTTTTCTAGCGACGGATAAAGAGTAGCGACGCGGGTGTTATCGATGGGATGAGCGAGGGGAATCGTTGGGTGCAGCCAGGACAAACCGTGTTCCTCGAGCGGAAGAGAGGAAAAGAACGGTGAACCTAGGGCGAGCGGGTGAACTGCAGAGCCGACATCGTGGTAAAACCCAGGCAAAGTGAGCTGTTCGGTCCTGCAAGCGCCACCGATAGTGGTGCTCTGTTCCAGGACCAAAGTAGAAAACCCCTGCTGGGCCATACGGACGGCAGCGGCCAAGCCGTTCGGTCCTGCGCCCACTACAACCGCGTCGTACTCGTGGCTACTCAGCATGCTTAAAGATTTTTTACAGAAACCAGCCAGGCAAACCAAGAAAGTCCGCGGAACGTGAATAGTGCGAAGGCTGCAACGTCGGTTGTCCTTGTAGGATCAGCGGATGGATCCAGGAGAGTGCGGCCATGCGAAGAAAGATTGGGATGGTTTCAGTCCGGGCACCTGGGAAGGGCCGTTTTGAAATAATTGGAGAAGATCTAATGAATATTGCGCGATGTCTTATCGCTGGAGCTGGAGTCGGTCTTTGCCTATGCGCGATGGCAAAGGCTGGCGACGATCGAATTTCGAATACCGGGACGGCGACAGGTCCCATAGTCGTCAAGCGTGTCATAGTGGTGAGGAGTCATGGAGACCGGGTGATTAGTGTCACGCCAGCCTATCAGATCCGCTCCGCTCTCTCCGCCAACCGGTCGTGGTATTCGGCCACGACCGCCCAGAACCATCGACGGAACCTCGAAACGTCCGGGTCCGCAGACAACTACAATCATTCCGCAAAAACGGTGAAAACCGAGCGCAGCATTGGTGCGAATCAGTTAGAGCAGCAAGCGGATAAAGACAATAAGTCGGCGGACCGTAAACCTGAACCAAAACAGCCCGAAGCAAGACAAGCGGAGGGAAACCAGGACTCTGGGGGCTTGGATCGCCTGACAGTTCAGGCTCAAAAAGAGGAGGAAATCCGCCTCGCAGAGCCTCGCGGCATCGTGCCCAGGTAAGTGACCTGGAGCGGGACTATCTCAGCTAGGTCGGGTGACGCTCTTGGACGTGAAAGATTTAATCAGGCTGCGACCTTTAGCTAACGTACTACTAAGCCAAGCCATCACGGCAAATTCTCGTGCTCGCTTGGATGCTAACTCGGATAAAAACTCTAGCATCATTAAGTCAAAAATCCCCGGATTGTCTAGATTCGCCAGATGGCCAGCCTTCGGGATAATTCGATAATCGGCGCCCGAGTAAGCCCGCTGCAATATTTTGGCTTGGCGAAGAATAAAGGGAGAATCGCTTTCTCCATTCAAAATCAATGCTGGAAGCTTAGGCCGGTAAAGGGGAGAACTGTCAAACTTTCGGATAGCGGTTACAATCTTCACGACCTCTTGTGGAGTGATTATCCGCACTGCGTCTGCCACAAAATCAACGCTTTGCTCGCTCTGAGCCACCCAACTACGATCTCCGAAGCATTGATTGATCAAATGGGTGAACCGGCGAAACTCTGAGACACCAAGCAGGGTTGCCGTTGGTGTCACCAAGCCGATGGCCTGGTTCAGAATTTTGTCGGTTAAATAATGGCAGGTTGAAACTCCGGTATCGCAAAGCACCAGAGCACGCACTCGCTCCGGATACTTGGCAGCGAAGCTTTGGGCGATCATCCCGCCCATGGAGAGACCACACAAGATCGGCCTGCGCAGCTCCAACGCATCAAGCATCTCAGCCAGATCATCGGCGAAAGTACCGATCGAATAGCGTTTCTCATCAGAAGAGCCGCTGCGGCCGTGTCCCCGCAAGTCGTAGGCAACGCACGTAAAAAGATCTGAGAATGTCTCGATTTGTTGAGTCCACAGCCCGGAGTTTAAGAGAGCGCCGTGGATAAAGACGAGCGGGACGCCTGTCCCTTGGGTCTGAACATATATTCTTCCCCGTCTAGTTTCGACGATAAAACTCTCCATACTTATTACCCGGACTAACCCCTCCTACAGTAATAGATCGGTTAGCAAAAAACAACATCGCCCGGCACCTCCATATCGAGGCAGCACTTAATCAACTGGAACTTGATAACCATTGGCCAAACGGTTGGTCTCATTAGCCATCGCGATCACCGCTAACAATTCGCCAAATGCTTGCGAAGAGAGGCCTAACTTGGTGGCTGCCTTGGTATGGGAATGGATGCAGTACTCACAGTTATTCGTAACACTGACCGCAATATAAATTAGTTCTTTAGTCAACGGATCTAGGTCGCCTGGTGACATTACTTCTTTTAGGCTATCCCAAGTTCGCAGAAGGGTTACCGGATGGTTTGCTAGGGCTTTCCAAAA
>JAFAIO010000071.1 GCA_019236675.1 Verrucomicrobiota bacterium | reverse complement strand
GCTAAAGGAAAGAAGCCGGGTAACGCATTCGAGTAGAGCGCGGCAAATTCAGGGGTCGCTACCCAGGCCAAAAAAGTGCGCGCCGCTTCTTTATTTTTGCTGGCTGCGTTCAGGCCGAGGGCGATGTCCGGATGATCATCTACGACGACCTCGCTCTTACCCTCGAAAGAGTAGGGTTTAAAGGCGCCAAAATCCAGCTTTGGATTCATCCCCCGGAACACGGCAATATCCCATGAACCCGCCGGGTAAATCGCTCCGCGTCCTTGGGCGAATAGGTTCTGCGCATCCGAGTAAGCGAGCGCTTGGTAGCCGGGCGCCAGGTAGGGTTTCCATTTTGCGAGCGCTTCGAACGCGGCCAAAAAGCCGCCCTTGTTGTATTCGGCGCTACCATCAATCAAGGCTTTACGGCCTGTCTCCCCGTCCCATAAAGTGGGCCCGATGTTCTGATACCCCATGGTGGCCGACTCCCATTGATCCTTGGTCCCAATCACCAGCGGTACGTATTTACCGTTCTTCTTTATTTTATCCAGGACGGCAAGAAACTCTTGTTCGGTCTTGGGTATGCTTAACCCGAGCTCATTGAAAATCTTTTTGTTATAAATAAATCCGTGGATCACCGACGCCATGGGCACCGCGAACGATGTCTTGCCGTCGTCTGTGGACCAGGCGGCTAGCGCAAACTTCGAGAATTTATCGATTCCCGGAAGGTCGGTTAACTCCGCGATTTGGCCGGCGTTATAGATATCGAGCGATTTGTCAAAGGGTCTGCATGCGATTAGATCGCCGGCGGTTCCTGCCTTGAGTTTCGCATCCAGAACCGCATTGTATTCGGTGGGTGCGGTAGGCGTAAATACGACCTCGATATCCGGATGTGTCTTAGTGAATACCGGAATAATCTTGTCTCGCCAGACTTTGAGATCGTCGCTGCGCCAGCTCTCAATGATAAGTTGAGTTTTTCCTTGGGCCAGATCAGCCCCGAAGGCAGTTAACGCCGTTAAAGCAAGCCAGAGTAGTTTCTTAAACATGGGGGTGTCAGCAGTATAAGAAGGTCAGTGAACAAAACAACGCCGTTTGTGGGGCTACCCTTACCAATGCTTCAATGCCGACACCGGGCCATGCTCACCGGACCAGGTCATTGATTCGGCAATCGCTCGGGTAACGAACGCTTTCGCCCGCCGAGCTGCAGCCTGAAGATCATCTCCCAGAGCCAGCCCAGCGGCGAGTGCAGCTGATAAGGTGCACCCGGTTCCATGGGTGGATTTAGCCGGGACAAAGGGTTCACTTAATGACCAAATGCCATCCTGAGTAGCCAGATAATCGATCGCTAAATCTCCCGGCCAATGACCTCCCTTGAGCAGGAATGCGGTTCCGTAGCGTCGAACCAATTCCGGGCCGATCTTTTCTAATTCTGCCGCGGTCCCGATAGTCTGTCCGTAGATGATCGCGGTCTCGTGCCGATTAGGAGTGACCACGGTTGCCAATGGAAAAAGGCGATCGAGGTAGCTTCCCAACGCATCTGCCTCTAACAACCGATCGCCGGAGGACGCTATCATCACCGGGTCGACTACCATGGATGGCCTTTTATCAAGAGGGATTGATTCCAAGATGTCGCAAACGGCACCGATGATTTCTTTTGAGTACAACATCCCCATTTTTATGGCGCGGACCGGGAAATATTCGAGGCTCAGGCTGAGTTGCTCGCGAACGGTGTCGACATCGACCGCTTGAACCTTTTGTACCTTTCCCGGAACCTCCGCGACAACGCAGGTTACGACGCTCTGGCCAAATACCCGGAAATAAGTAAATGTCTTTAGATCAGCCTGGATACCGGCTCCGGCCGAGCTATCTGACCCTGCGATGGTAATGGTTACAGGCGGTGGTTCCATGAAAAGACTCTTTTAACGGGCAGCGAAATTGACCATGAGCAATCTGTTCCGCGAACTGGCCGAGGTAAGAGTTACCATAGATAAGGTCGTTTATGTGCCGACGTTGGAAGCACCCCCGGATCGGCCGTATCCTTTTGTGTACTTTATTACAATTCGTAATGATTCGCTCGAAAACGTGACGATTCGTGGACGAAAGTGGGTTGTGACCGATTCTCACGGTGGAAAACTGGTCGTGGAAGGGGACGGTGTTGTGGGTGAGTTTCCTCAGCTTCGGCCAGGAGAGAAGTTCAGCTACAACAGTTATCATGTTATCGCGGAGGATAGCGTCGCCGAAGGCGCATTTTTGGGTATAGGTGATGGCGGTGAACCTTTTGTTGCTCGGATTCCCCGTTTTGAGCTTCGCGTGCCGCGAAGTGATGAGTGAGCAAACGCGTTCGGCCTGGTGGGGCGAGGCTCCCGCAAGGCCTAAGCTCGCTCAACAGGGTTCATCATGCGTGCGAGGATGGATGGAACAACGCCGACCGACCGCCGAGCAGTTGGGACCAACGGCCAGTATCTTCTCTCCCGCTGGACGCTTCATGACGGTTTGAAATCTTGTATGCGGAAACGTGGCACACTCTCTACCAACGGCTCGGCACGCGGTTTGGCTTCGATTCGATCAATTCATCCGCATGCGCTAGGGACTTCGAGAGGCGGTTCGGCCGTTCGCCCCACCACGCCACACGAGGAACGCTAGACAGACACGCATGGTCTCTAAAAGATCAATTCGCCGGCCGGTAGGTCTACGACCGGGCAAAGGTTGGTTGCGTAGAAATTTCATTACCGAGATCTATCTGCCGTCGTTGTTTGTCCGCCGACGAGGGATAGCCTTGCGTCCCCAGTTCCCGGTTTTGACGGCAGACCAAGTCTGCCTGACTTGGATCGGGCATGCTTCGTTCCTGGTCAGCTGGCGTGGCCTCAACATTCTGATCGATCCAATCTGGTCCCTTTGGTTAAAGGTGATCAAACGGATCCGGCATCCTGGAGTTCGGTTGGACCATCTTCCTGATATTGATCTGGTGTTGGTAACCCACGCGCACTTCGATCATTTGGACCGGAGAACCTTACGCAGAGTCGCGGCTGCGCAGCCGATTATTGTTCCTGAGGGTGTCGGCACGCTGGTAGAAGGTCTTGGGTTTAACCGGGTCCACGAGATGCGGCCGTGGGACTCGCTCTCGGTCGGAGATATCCACGTAACTCTCACTCCTTGCCTTCATTGGGGAGCCAGAGTTTTACACGATGCGTATCGCGGGTTTGGAGGCTTCCATCTCCGCCTTGGGTCACGATCGATTTTTCATTGCGGCGATAGCGCGTATTTCGACGGTTTTAGTCAAATCGGAGACCATCTGCCGACTGAGATTGCGCTGTTGCCGATCGGGGCCTACGAACCGCCCACCAAACGTGAAGTGCACATGAATCCGGAACAGGCGGTTCGTGCCTTCAAGGAACTGAAAGCGAAGTACATGATACCAATGCACTACGGTTCATTCAGGCTTAGCTATGAACCCGTCGAAGAACCCCTGCAACGGCTCAAGAAGGAAATTGCCCGCCACAAATTAGAGCACGCGGTGAAGGTCATGGACGAAGGCGTACCTCTGGTTTTTTAACGTGAACGCCGAGATCGCCGGGATCGCCAGAAACGAATCACACGCGTCGTCGCTTTATCCGCGGCCATCAGCGCTGCTTGCTCCGTTGCCGGCGATCTCGGCGTTGCCGGCGATCACGGCGTTATTTCTTGATCCTTGCTTGCATGCTGAGCCGGATCTCCTCCTGGAGCTTGGTAACCTCTTCGGGTTTGCGATTGCATAACACGGCGGCGACCAAACTTTCGCCCCGGTGGTAACGAGCAATAAAATTCTTTTTCTCGCGAGAGCCTTCGATCTCGCCATCAAGGTGAGGCATAACAAAGTCGCCTACCAGATCGAAATGCATCCCCAGGGCAACCGCGGAGGAGACCGGGATGACGTCGAATTTTTGCCGTTTTCGACCCGTCATGTTCGCACCGGCTGTGGCTCCCTGAAGCTTGGCCATCTCGCAGCTGGTCTCGCGTCGAGCGCCTCCAAAAATACGGTCCGGATAAAGGGCGATATCGCCCACCGCATAAATACCTTTTTCGTCGCTCTCGAGATATTCATTCACCGGACAGCCGCCCGGGCTGCTGAGCGGGGTGTTTAAGACCAACTGTAGATTAGGTTCAGTGCCGATTACGACGATCGCTAGTCCAGCGGGAAAACGCACGCCACTCTTAGTCTGAATGTTCCGAACGACAGTTTTTCCTTCGAAGCCGTTGAGATTCTCGTTCAGCATCAGTTGAACGCCGGCTTCGGCGAAAAGATCGGTTAACCATCGCGAAGTATCAGGATCGAGCAGATCTTGCCAGACGGATTTGTCCCGGCTCAGCAACGTCAGTTTGGCGCCTGAGCCAATCAGCGACGAGGTTACCTCGGCTCCCAGATAGCCTGAGCCGACGATAACAACATGTTTTTCCGAGGCTAAAATCTCACGAACTGCCAGCACGTCGCGATAGGTACGAAGATAGACGACGTTGCCCAAGGTAGCCCCGGCAACTTGAGGCCTCCGGGGACGGCTCCCGGTAGCCAAACATGCCTTTCGAAATTCGATTGCTTGGCCGTTCTCCATGACCGCCAGCCGTCTTTCGATATTGAATTCGCGGACGACGGTGCCTAACCGCAGCTCGATATTTCGCTTTCGGTACCATTCCTCTGAATGGTCGGCGAGCTTGTCGACCGAAGGGCTACCATTCTTCAGTACGGATTTTGAGAGCTCCGGGCGATTGTAGGGCAGAAACGCCTCATTACTGACTAAAGTAACTGCACCCTTTGGGTCATATTGACGCAGTGCGTTGCAAGCACTCGCCGCCCCGATCCCGCCTCCAACGATCAGGTAATCTCTTTGAATCATTATCTGGCGGGGAATATATCCGTCCGCTCTCTGATTCTCGACGAAAATCTGTAATTTAGAGCAAAACCTCGAGAGGAAAGGCCCTGTTTTTGGCGATTTCTTGTCATTCGTTTGGGGGCTAAAACGACCGCGGAGCCGCGACTTTTTGGCCCGGAAACATGCTTGAATGACTAAGCATTCTATGGCAACGCAAACCGTCGTCCGAATTTCTTTTCCAGACTTTGGCGAATTGCTTCGAATCGTTCTTTTCCTGCGTTGTCCAGGTATCGCATCGTCCCGCCTCGGAAGACCGGATACCGCCAGCCCAATACGGAGGCCAGATCGGCGCTCTCGGGCTCAGGGATAATCCCTTCTTCCAGCGTATGCAGCGTTTCCACGGTTTGGATGTAGAAGAGCCGGTTTGTGATTTCGAGGTCAGATTGTGGCGAACGCGGGAACCAATCTGTCAGCCCCTGCCACTCCTGGCGTTCCCCCGGCGCGGGGTAATCGTAGATCCCGGAGCCGGATTTCCTCCCTTTGCGGCCTGCGGAAAGGAAGCGCGAAAGAATCTCCAGTGTACGCTCGGACTCCGCCGCGGCTCCACGCCCGTGCTTTAATAGATTTCGGAAAATGTCAGCCAGCAGCTCCAGCGATGTCAGATCGGCCATGGCCAATGGACCGATGATCATCCCTGCGTTCCGCGCGCATTGATCAATTAGAGTTGGACTGGCTCCCTCGGACAGCATAAACAGCGCTTCCTGGACATAAGCCATGACTACCCTGCTGGTGTAAAAGCCGGGTCCGTCTCGGACCACAACCGGAGTTTTGCGAAGCGCTTTCGCTAAAGCCAACGCTTTGTTTAACGTCGCATCGGTTGTCTGACGCCCAAGAATGATTTCCAAAAGCTCCATTTGCTCAACCGGAGCAAAAAAATGAGTCCCGATAAACTGACCGGGATCTGGAACTGCAGTCGCTAAATCGGAGATCGGAAACGTGGTGGTGTTAGAGGCGATGATTGCTTGTTTCGAAACGACCGAACCCAGCCTTTTCAAGAGGTCGGTTTTCACATCAAACCGCTCAAACACGGCCTCGATCACAAAATCGCAGCCCGACAGGTCTCCCAGTTGTTGCGTGACCTGCAATCGCGAGAGCAGATCGGCCGGTTGCCGGCCTAATATTTTCTCGATTCGGGCGGATGATCGCTTGGCTGCATCCACATCGATCTCGAATAGAATCGCTTTGCGTCCAGCCATTAACGCGCTAAGGGCGATACCAGTTCCCATCAAACCCGCCCCTAAGACGCCGACCACATCGACTGCATCCGTCTGACTGCCAGCGCGCTCGATGGCTTGCCGTCTCAGTTCGTGTTGGACGTAGATTCGGTTCTGCGTTGACACCAAGGCGCGCGCTTTTTGATACGCCGCTTTTTCTATGCGAAGAGCCCCAGCGAACGAGCGTTCTAAGCCGTCGTGAAAAGCTTGGAGTAATAAGCTGCCGGCGCCGTCATCAGCAGGGGTTCGTTTCCGTAACTGGAGATAAGCGCGCTGCAGTGTGTCGCGATTGGCGAGGGTTTGACTGAAGAGCGGGGAACGCGTGATGTCAGTTTCATCCCATGGCTGAACCGGTTTTGGGTGGCCTTGAATCCAAGTTTCGGCGGTTTCGCGTCCCTTATCATTGATCTCATTATAATCACCTTCAGAACCGATTTCGGTAGGGGATAATCGCGCTCCAAAAAGCAAAACTTGAATCGCCTTTTCAAGGCCTGCGATATGAGAAAGTCGGCGCCCGGCGCCAAGGGCGGGCAGCAAACCCAGATCGAACCATGGCCAATCAAATGTGAAGTCAGGGTTTGAAACCATCCGCTGGTGACACGCCAACGCGACCTCCAAAGCTAACCCGCTTAAGGAATGGTGGATCAGAGCGACACACGGCTTCGGTTGAGTTTCTAACGAACGGAGTGTATCCCGCAACGCATCGATAATGTCATCGCCGTGTAACAACAGCTCGAGCTCTTCGTCAGACGCCGGGTCAGCGCCGGAAAATTCAACGATGATCCCCTCGATTTTCGGGTCTTCCGCCGCGCTTTTAAGGACGGCGACAGAAGAGGCGGAAGGGTGGGCCGGGAACGGGATAACCTCGATCATGGACACGTTTCCAAGATAGTGGCGACTCCCATGCCGAGTCCGGTACACATGGTGACTGCGCCTCGCTGGAGTTGGCGCCTTTGCAACTCATCCACCAACGTCCCAACCAACATTGCCCCCGTAGCTCCCACTGGATGTCCCATGGCGATCGAGCCACCCGTGACGTTCACTTTTTCATGCGGCACTTTTGTTTTTTCCATGAAGTAGAGAACGACCGAGGCAAATGCCTCGTTGACCTCGTACAAATCGATATCCGAAAATTTAAGATCAAGGCGGCGGAGGGCCCGGCGGGTCGCTTCTGCTGGAGCGGTGAGCATGATACAGGGCTCATCGCCGGCACTCGCAGTCGACAGGATGCGAGCCCGCGGTTTCAGGCTAAAGGTTTGCCCAATTTCTAGGTTCCCAAGCAAAACGATCCCGGCTCCATCGGCGATACCGGAGGAGTTGCCCGCATGATGCACATAATTGACCCGGCTGACCTGTGGATAACGCAAGCGGACCAGATCTTCGTAACCTTCGGCCCCGAGTTTCGCGAAGGACGGAGTGAGCTTGCTCAAGCTTTCCGCGGTTACGTTTTCCCTGACCAATTCGTCGCGCGTTACGGTTCCTTCGCTGGTCTTGACAGGAACAATTGACTTGGAGAACCAGCCGTTTTTCCACGCGGTATCCGCCCGTTGTTGAGACGCGGCGGCGAAACTATCGACGTCTCGGCGGCTGTACCCTTGGAGGGTGGCAATCAAATCCGCTGCGATTCCCTGGGGTACCGGTGGAACCTGGTCTTTAAATTCAGGGTCCAGAACCATGGGACCTCCAGAACCGAAAATTGTAAAAAGCGACAGCATCTCGACTCCGCCAACGACGACGAGGTCGGCTTGGCCGGCCATCACCTTAGCCGCACCGGTGTTGACTGCATCCAAAGCCGATCCGCAGAACCGGGAAACCATCAGTCCGGGTACATGGTTCGGGAAACCGGCTGCCAGCGCTGCAGATCTCGCCAGGTTGCCGCCTTGGTCATTGAGTTGTTCGCAACAGCCTAGAATCACTTCGTCGACTTTCGACTCGATACCAGGGTAACGGTTACCCAATTCTGTAAGGAGCGTTGTCACCAAGGAAACCGGCGTCAAGACGTGTAAGCCGCCGTTGGGCTTCCCGCGTGTCCGCGGAGTACGCACGGCGTCATAGACAAAAACTTCGTGGAGGGCCATCGGGGTGACAGAAACCAATCATGAAACACCAAAAAAACCAACCGCAGATGAAGGCAGATTCACGCAGATGAAAACCGGACCGCGAATGGACACGAATGGACGCGAAGGGTTCATTGGCTGCCACCGGCAGGGGAGCCGCTTTGGCGCGTGTAAGACTTTGCGCGTTTTTCCCAGCGCTCGGTCGGGCCGACACATGTACTAAACAGACGGCTCCCGCGAACGACCCAGCGTGCGGCAGCTCTATCGATCTCTCCAGAAACCAACGAACAGAATCACGCGTAGGAACCGCGCGCTGGGTAACTCGCGGGAGCCGCCTGTTTTGTACACGCTGAGGCCGTACCTCGCCTTCGATAGAATTACGCGAGGTCCTCGGGGCACGGTCCAAAGCGGCTCCCCTCCAGTCGCGGCGCTCCGCGCCTTTCCTTCGTGTCTATTCGCGGTTTTTCACCTTATCTGCGTTAATCTGCGTCCATCTGCGGTTGTTTTTGTGGGTCTTCGCCCAGCGGCTGTCCCATTTGACAAATCGGGACGCTTAGTGTTGGTTCCTCGCTCCGCGCGAGCAACTTAATGACCGTAGGTCCCTGGGTTTCCAGCAGCAGCGTTGGGAACCGCACGCGCCAGGGGTAACCCGGTTAAAAGAATTAGAAGATATGCCAGTTCGTCTTGGACGTTTCGAGATGCCCAAGAGCCTCACTAAGGATGAGGCCAACGCAACCGAAACTTACGCAAAATTCATCGCCGAGCCTTTTGAGGCCGGATATGGTCACACCGTCGGTAACTCCCTTCGCCGGGTTCTGCTTTCATCGTTGGAAGGAGCCGCCATTACCAGCATCCGCATTTTCGGAGCAGAACACGAATTCGCTTCGCTTCCAGGCGTCGTTGAGGACGTGACCGATATCGTGCTCAACCTCAAGAAAGTGAAATTCAAAGCGGTCGATCACGAACCCAGAACCGTCAGCCTGACCGTCAATAAAGAAGGTCCGATCACAGCCGGCGAAATTCAGACCGTGACCGGCATCGAAGTCCTTAATACCGAGCAGATCATCTGCACGCTAGATAAGAAGCAAAAGTTCGAAGCTGAGTTCGATGTCAAGGTCGGACGCGGATTCTTCACCGGAGACGAGAACAAGCGCCCGGATACGCCGATCGGGGTCATCCCGATCGATTCGATTTTCTCGCCGGTTACGCGAGTGAAGTATGCAGTCGAAAATACTCGAGTCGGTCAACGAACCGACTACGACAAACTGATCTTAGAGGTTTGGACCGATGGCCGGATTACGCCGGATGACGCCTTGCTACAAGCTTCGGCGATCCTGCGGCATCACCTCGATGTTTTCGTTAATTACGACGATAGCCAAGTCGAGTTTGACCAGACCACCGAAGAAACCAGTCAGGAAAATACCCGGCTGAAGAAGCTGCTCAATATGAGCGTGAACGAGATCGAACTCTCGGTTCGAGCTGCCAATTGCTTGAACAACGCCAATATCACCACGGTCGGCCAACTGGCGATGAAGACGGAGGCCGAAATGCTGAAGTACCGAAATTTCGGAAAAAAATCTCTCAACGAGATCAAAGAAAAATTGCAACAGCTTGGGCTTAGCCTAGGGATGAAGTTCGAATCGGGGTTGGTGGAGCCGACCTCGAACGTGGACCGAAACGATGACGGCAAGCTCGTCACGCTCTAGCCTAATATGCGACACACGAAGAAGACGATTAAGCTCGGCCGGAAGTCCGAGCACCGGAACTTGCTGCTAGCGAACCAGGTCTGCAGCCTCATCGAGCATAGCCGGATTCGGACTACCCTGGCGAAAGCCAAGGCAGTCCGGCCTTTTGCCGAGAGAATGGTCACACTGGGAAAACGCAACGATTTGCATGCCCGGCGGCTGGCTTTCGCCTTCTTGAGACAAAAGGAAGCGGTTCGCAGGCTGTTTGCGGATGTAGCACCTAGAAGCGGGTCACGCCAGGGCGGTTACGTGCGCATTATCAAGCTCGGACCCCGCGCCAGCGATTCTGCGCCTATGGCCTACATCGAGTGGGTTGACCAGCCGGTGGTGGAAGAGGCTCCGGTCGAGAAAGAAGCGGCAAAAAAAGAGGCTGCTAAGAAGTAGTCTTCCTGGACGCGCGGCTCAATGTGGGACGCGCGTTTCATTTTGGGGCAGGTACTCGCCGATCAGTACCCTACTTCGCCGACGTTGGCGCTAAGCTTTTCGATCAAACGATATCTGTTTCTTGCACTGCCGTCGTTGTTCCGGAAGACGACGTGGTGAAGGACGGGATCTACATCCAGAGACACCACATAAGAATCGCCGCCTCTGAACCAATTATCGGTGGTCCACTTGTGGGCGATCCATCTTACGATGGTGTTATCGATGTCCGGGTAGCCGCTCCCGTTACGGATACTGACGGCGTACACGACTCCGCGGTTGACCGCGAGGTTTACATCCACCGGAATGATTTCCGGGTTACGCCCCTGTTGCTGGTTTATCATTGCCCACTCGGAAGCAGTCAGTTCCGGCATGGGAACCCGACCGATCTCGACATAGCCAGCTAGAGCAGCTGACACGAAAAACAGAGAAAACAGAGAAACTGAGAGCAGTAAAAGCCTCTTCTTCATGGCATTGCGATTATAGCCCATAACTTGCGGGGGTAAAAGGTGCTCGGTAGGCGGGGTTCCCATTCATCCGCATGAGCGAGCCGCCGCCGCTACGCTTTGGCGCGCCCTTGAGTCATGGGCCTGAGAACGACCCAAACCCGGCCGTAACGTAGGACTTCGGCACTGAGCCGAGTCGCTTTGCGAAGTCGGGATCTCGTCCCTCCGTCAAGTTTTTCGAAAGACGATCTGGCGAATGGCCGGATCGACATTCATCGAAATCACGTAGCTGTCTCCGCCCGCGAACCAGGGGTATGTCTTCCAATTCGCTGTGATCCACTTCACGATCGTCTTGTCGATATCGTCATGTCCCGTTCCACGGCGGACGCTCACGCTGTAAACCTTTCCGTGGTCGACGGCGAGATGCACATCGATACGGAGTTGCTGAAAATGGCCGCCCTGTTGTTGGCGCAGCGATTCCCATTGAAGAGGGTTAAGTTGTGGCATTCGCACCTTGGCGACTTCGACGTAGCCGGCTAACGCATCGAGCGCGGCAAACCAGACCAGAAAAAGAGCGAGGAGAAAATATCTCTTTGGCATCTTGGCTCTCGTTATAAAGGGCGGCAGCCAACTAGACGAGTGTCTGATTGCGGTGAATAGACGCGCTATTTACCGCAAAAGATGCGGTGAATGGTCTTGTGTTGCGGTGAATATACGGCATATTCACCGCAGAATGAGCGGCGAATACATCCATCAGCGCCTCGACTGGCCTACATTACGCTGGGATGACGCCAGATTGTCCTCTGTCCTGGCCGACGTGCGCTATCGACAGGGGCGTTTGCTTGGTCGAATGGAGGGACTCGGTTTTCAACTTCGCAAAGAGGCTAGTCTTACAACCCTCACAACAGAGGTGGTCAAAACAAGCATGATCGAAGGAGAGCAGCTTGATGCCGATGCCGTTCGTTCGTCGATTGCCCGGAGGCTTGGCTTGGACGTTGGGGGAACCTCACGTGCCAGTCGGGACGTTGAAGGCGTCGTTGAGATGATGTTGGACGCCACCCAAAACTATACACAACGGCTGACGGTCCAGAGATTGTTAGATTGGCATGCAGCACTATTTCCGGCTGGTCGTAGCGGTATGCGACGGATCACGGTCGGGGCGTGGCGAACCGCGGAAATTGGGCCGATGCAGGTGGTCTCCGGGCCAATTGGTCGAGAGCAAGTACACTTTGAAGCTCCGTCGGCCAACCGGCTTGAACACGAGATGTCCGCCTTCTTGAATTGGTTCAACGCAGCTATTGGAATTGATCCTGTTATTAAGGCAGGTGTGGCACATTTTTGGTTTGTCACGATCCATCCTTTTGAAGATGGGAATGGGCGCATAGCTCGCGCAATAGCTGATTTGGTTTTGGTTCGAGCCGAAGGAACTGCGGAACGGTTTTACAGTGCTTCTGCTCAAATTGAGGCCGAGCGGAAGCAATACTATCTGCAACTGGAGCGAAGCCAAAGAGGAGATGTAGATATTACCTCATGGTTAGCATGGTTTCTGAACTGTCTCGGTCGAGCGCTGGCGCGAGCTGAGCTGGAGCTTGGGAACGTTCTTCGGAAAGCAAAAATCTGGGAACGAATTAA
>JAFAIO010000029.1 GCA_019236675.1 Verrucomicrobiota bacterium | reverse complement strand
CGACGCGTAACCCTCAGCCTTAAGCTTCTCCACTTGCTTCTGGTCGGAGGACTCACGAAGAACGCTAGGACTGAAGGCAGCGTTCTCGGAGCTCTTCGCCGTTATCGTCGACCATCGGCCAGAGGCGACGTCGATTAAGGTTGCTCGGACGTTGATGCGCATCCGCTGGGTTTGGTCAGGTACGAAGCTGCCTGCGATGGGCACCCAGGACACGGTCTTGGTAGCTTGATCTTCTCGAGTCGATTCAAGCGTACCCCAATAACAAAGGATATGCTTCAGACCACCCTGTGCTGCCGCCAACCGCAACTTGCGAGAATATTCTGCCCGACTATCAGGCGCGGGCGGGACCCCGGAAAACCCCTGAACCTTGTAACCGAGATGGGTCAAGGCATCAACCATGGCGCCATCCGGCGCGATTGCTCCTGACTGAACTACTAGCAGGGACTCACCAGAGCGCACGCGCACTGAACCACTCTCAGACAAGGCCTTACGTATGTCCGCCTCACTGACCTTTTGACCGGCCGACGCGCCGAGCACATCCATCTCGTTGAGCTCGCCCTGGTAGTAGCGATTGCCTGAGCCCCACGCAAAATGGCCACGATACCCGGAATCAGAAATCGAACGAGTCTCGCAGCCTAGCAGGAGCAGAATCGGCGCTGCCAGCGCCGCGATTGCTCGGAAAGAGAGCTTCTTCATAGACGGTTAAGTGTAATATTAGGAGCTCGGTCAGAAATCGAGCTTTGATAGATAGACGTGTATTCACTGAAGAAATTACGAGCGCGATGCACGATTTGGCACTCGATCGAGACGGTTGGTATAGCCGCAGGCGAGATTTTGCTGTCTTTCGACGACGGGCCGAATCCAATCGCTAATACGACGGCCCGTTTACTGGATGTCTTACAGCAGGAAGATGTCCGGGGCGCGTTTTGCGTCTGTGGTAAATCCATTCCCGAGGAGCCTGAGCTCGTACATCGAATCATGTCCCACGGTCATCTCCTAGTTAACCACACCTATTTCCATCAACCTTTCGCGGTGTTTTCTGAGCGAGATCTAAAAAAAGAGATCGAGGCTTGCGATGCTGAAATAGCCGGCGCCCTGAATATTCCTCTGTTCAAAACCCAATTTTTTCGGCCCGCATGCGGCTGGCGAACGCCCGGGCTTGACCGGCTACTACCCCGGTTACAAAAACAGTTGTTTCCAATCACCGACTTCGGCTTCGACACAAACATGAGTCGGCACAACTACCCTAAATGGGTTGATCGAACCCTGGAGGCAGCCAAGCGCGATGGAGGCGGTCTCTTCGTCTTACATGATCGCCGTCTGCGCTTCTGGGGCGAACGTTTCTACGATCCTACCGATAAAGATAGCAGTGCTTATCGTGGCTGGGTTCCGGATGCGGCGGCGCTGCTGATCCGCCGATGCCGAGACGAGGGATTTAGGTTTGTGGATCCGCATGTCTTCGCGGGGCGGATGAAGAAGCTAGAACGCGTCTCGTGATCGTCCCGGTACTCGTGAAGACTTGTGATTGCAGGAGGAACCTGTGGATACCCGGCGCCTGGAGGGGAGCCGCTTTTGCCCGTTGCCGTACGACCCGCATAATCAGCACTCTGCGCCTCGTGCGGCCGAGAAGGTTGTTAAACAGGCGGCTCCCGAGAATTACCCAGCGTGGCGCCTCGCCCCAACGCCTCTACGATCGGTTCGGAGATACGGGCTAGAACTGAACGCGCTGAAACGTTCGCGGGAGCCGCCTGTTTAAAATATTTCTCGGCCGCACCGGGCGCAGAGAGCTAACTACGCAGGTAGTATGGCAAGCTCAAAAGCGGCTCCCCTCCAGGCGCAGGGTGGCTCAACGTCACAGATCTGCCAAACCTCTCGAGGACGAGGACGATGTAGCTGAGCAGCGACCCGCCTAGCTCCTCCCCTCCGCCGGCCGGAACTTCGCGGTGAAATGCCGCAGGAATGGTGGCGCTTCCACGATCTCGAAACCGCCAAGCTCTTTCTTTCGGGTGTTAACTTCCAATATCGCTTCGACCAGATAGTCGATGTGGCTCTGGGTATAGACCCGGCGAGGAATGGCTAAACGTAAAAGCTCTAGATGGGCGGCATCGCCGAACATCACTGACCCGATCTCCACTGACCGAACCCCAGCGTGCCGATAAAGCTCGACCGCTAACGCTTGGCCAGGAAATTGGTGCCTGGGAATATGTGGCAGCATCAGGCCGGCATCGATGTAAATGGCGTGGCCGCCTGGGGGTTCGACAATTGGTACACCTCCATCCGCAATGTGTCGCCCCAGGTACGCGGTAGAAACGATCCGATATTCCAGGTACTCCGGCTGAAGCACTTCTTCCAACCCGACTGCAATCGCATCCAGATCACGACCCGCCAATCCGCCATAAGTCGGGAATCCTTCGGTTAGGATCAAGAGGTTGAGTTCTCTCTCGGCTAACAAATCATCGTTGTTACAAAGGAAACCGCCAATGTTGGCAAAGGCATCTTTCTTCGCGGAAAAGGTACAGCCGTCGGCTAATGAAAACATCTCCCGGGCGATTTCTCGCGGCGATTTATCGGCATACCCTGGCTCCCGCTCTTTGATCAGCCAGGCGTTTTCCGCAAATCGGCAAGCATCAAGATAGAACGGAATCTCATACCTTTTCGTGACGTCGCGAACGGCCTTGAGATTAGCGAGTGAGACCGGTTGGCCGCCACCCGAGTTATTCGTGACGGTGACCATCACCAACGGAATCCGCCCCGGTCCCTCCCGCTTAATGAGCGCCTCCAGACCCTCGACATCGATATTGCCTTTGAACGGAAATCGAGCCTGCGTATAACCCGCTTCCCCAACCGGCAGATCGATCGCTTTCGCTCCCATGAATTCGATGTTGGCGCGAGTTGTATCGAAATGGGTATTATTCGGAACTAATTGCCCGGGCTTACAAAGACTGGAGAACAAAACGCGTTCCGCTGCCCGACCCTGGTGCGTGGGAATCACATGACGAAAGCCCGTAAGATCCTGCACGACCTTCTTCAGGCGGAAAAAGCTTTCGCTGCCGGCGTAAGACTCGTCCCCGCGCATGATTGCGGCCCATTGCTCGGTCGACATGGCGCTCGTGCCAGAATCAGTGAGCAAATCCAGAAGCACATCAACTGCCCGAAGCTTGAACAGGTTGTACCCGGCCTCCTGCAGCAAGACTTCTCGTCGGGCTGGGGTTGTATAAGTGAGCGGTTCAACGCTCTTGATGCGGAAGGGTTCAATAATGGTTTTCACTCAGCGATTTCCAGTAAGCAACCGGGGAAGGTCATCCGGCTTAAAAATAGTGAGACTGGGTATGTGATCGAAGTGGGTGTCGGCTGTAGCGATTTCGTAGATACCCAAACGACGGGTGCAGGCAAGATTAAGTGAATCGATGGTCAGTAGTCCGAATTGTCGTTGGAGTTCGAGCGCAACGGCAAAATCAGTTTTTTCGGTATCAATCAATGACAACTCCCCCGCCAGCAGGGCCCTTACATCATCTGCGTAAACTGAAAGATTTCGAACGATCTGCGGTTTTCCTGTCAGGGTTCTAGCCGGATTCGTACGCAAGCCCGTGGAGGACTGTGCTTCCTGCATCATCCTCCGGTGAGAAAACTCGGCGACAACGAACGTAGAGATTGCGCCCTGAAGATCCCGGGAGTGACACCTGGCGAGCAGTTGCCGGCATTCCGCCGACTGGTCCGTTCTGGCGTAGATCAGGACATTGGTATCGATGAAAATGGTCCGTCCACCCTTGATATCAGCGAGGCTCATTGATCGAAGAAATCCACGGTCAGCGATCCTCGTATTTGTCTTGAAGTCAGGCGTAACGGATCAGGTTCGAGCAATCGGGCAAGGCCGGGCGCTCTCTTCTCGCTCTCGGAATGCTGTCGCAAATAATCTTCGATTGCTTCCTGAATAATCTCGCTTATCGGGCGACGCTCTCTGGCAGCAGCAATTTTGAGGTTCTGATAAGTCTCCCGTTCAACTTGAGTGCCGACCTTAATTTTCATGGGTTGAGCCCGCATCAGGAATTAGCGCCTCGCGCGGGCCGTTGTCAAGAAAAGTAGAGGGGCTTCAAGAAAGGTAACACAACCGGGAACGCTCTACTACGATGGGTGGAATGAATTGCAGGAAAATCTATCCCTAAGAAAACTAGATTAGAATCCCAAATCAAGGACCCCGGCAGCCTTCAGGCTGCCGGGGTTTCCTTCTGCCTAGCGTGGCCGGTCAGGGAAATTTGCACTTCCTCGCCCTGCGCTAGTCCTTACAAACTAGAATGACGGCGACTACTGCGGAGTCTGGAACTGGATCGGAAACTGGATGCCGTAATAACCGCTGGAGTTAATACTCCATCCCCAGAGGTTGTATTGAGTGTTTGGCGTTAAACCGGCTATTTTCAGGTTAGTTTTCTTCGTTACAAAAGTCTCAACGGCGGTCACGTAGGGGCCCTGATGGTAGAGGGCCATTACGTAGGCAGCCGCACCAACGGAATTAGCCCAAGTTACCTTGATACTCTTGCGTTTCACTGTTGGTGTATTGAACCAGAAGGCGCGCGGTGATTTTCCCGGCTGCGTTTGACTAATCAGGATCTGTGCTGCCAACCCACCGCCCCAGATTGAACCGTTGCCGGTTGTATTACTATAGCCTAGGCCGTTCGTGTAACCAGGCGCGCCGAACTGCGGGGCGTACCCGTTTGAGCCCACCGTAATGTCATACATCCAGTTGGCCGGATAATAACCCTCGAAGAAGTAGGCGGATCCAATCCCGTATAGCGCCGGGTTAAAGAATCCTAGGTTGCCCATACCTGCATAGCTGAACGCAGCGTTGATCGTACTCAGATAGCCCGCCCAAATCGGACAGGAAAGACTAGTTCCGCCGACTTGAACCCAACCGCCCTGGTCCTTCACGTAGACTCCGACTCCCGTTCGCGGGTCAGCAACAGCGCCAACATCCGGTACATTTCGCATGGTGGAAGATCCACCGTTCCCGGCGACGTACCCCGAGGGAGCTATCGTGCTCTGGAACGAAGGAATCGACCAATAAGAACTGATCCCACCACCAGTTGATCCACCAGAGTCGCCGAGATCGTTCCAAACCTCTTCGTCGATATAGGCTTCCCCC
>JAFAIO010000467.1 GCA_019236675.1 Verrucomicrobiota bacterium | reverse complement strand
TTTGGAAAGTTCTGGGGCTGGTTTTCTATCTTCGACCTGGCCCTGATCAACTGGCTAACGCTGGTTACCGAGTACATCGGTATGACCCAGGCCATGCGTTTATTTAATATTCCGGAGTGGATTACCTTTTTAGCTGTTACCCTCCTTCTGTTAGGGATTGTGATTACTGGGCGTTACTGGACCTTTGAGAAGATCACTTTTTTCTTCTGCCTGTTTAACCTAGTCTATATTCCAGCTGCCATTTGGGCCATGAACACGGGCAATGTTGCCGAGGGTTGGTGGGCCGTAGGAAAAGGCTTCTTCAGTCCGAATTTCCGTTTCAGCGAGACCTTTACCCCGGTCGCATTGCTGACATTGGTTATGGCCAACATCGGTACAACGATCACGCCTTGGCAGATCTTTTTTCAACAGTCAGCGGTGGTAGACAAAGGAATGGACGTTGGCGATATCAAAGCCGGAAAAATCGATACCTTCGTTGGCTCGCTGATGACGTGCGTCGTCGCGGCCTTTATCATTATCGCGACGGCTGGAGTCTTTCATTTTAATCCCGATCCTGATCCGAAATGGCGGGCGGTTGACTCAGCAGCCCAGACGGCTGCCGCCATGCCCGAAGTTATGCCAAATGCTCATTTGGGACTATGGGCGAAGGGACTGTTCGCGGTCGGGTTGTTTGACGCTGGTTTGCTGGGCGCTCTTTGCATCTCGCTGGCTACCAGTTGGGCCCTGGGAGAGGTCTTCGGCTGGGCGCACTCGCTCAACATCAGCGTGCGCGAAGCACCTTGGTTTTACGTCGCCTACGTACTGATGCTGCTCTCGGCCGGTGTTGTCTCGCTGATCGCGTCGATCGACCTTCAAAATATCATCACTATTTTCGTGCAGGTGGTTGCGGTCACTCTCTTGCCGGCGGCCCTGACTTTTTTAATCTTATTGTTGAATGACAAACCGTTGATGGGCGATCAGGTCAACACCCGTTGGCAGAATATCGCTAATTGGAGTATTACCGTCTTCGTCATCGTTGTTTCTACCGCTTACGGTATTTCGGTGTTGTTCCCCGAGTTATTCGGATCCTCTTAAATAAAGGGCAGATTGAATGGATACCCCTGGCCCGCCTTCAGAGTTGCAGAATGGATCTCCACCGCTTGGCCGCGAGGAGTTCAGGCTTTTCTTTTTCTCGCAAATACTGAAACGCCGGATTTGCGCAGGAAAGTTCAACAAAAAAATCGGAAGGGTCACTGATCTGGTTTTTCGGCTGGCAGAGCCTTATCCCGAGGCGGTGGGAATCTACGTAGAGCATAGCATGGGCCGGCCTGATGAATTCATACCCTGGGAAAGGGTGATCAAGATTGCCGACGATGCGATCTTCATCATGCCGGCTGACGATGGGAACCCGTATCCGTCTTTCGTCGACCAAAAGGCGTGGATTTTACTGGGCGAGCACTTTCTTGGCCGAACCATCCTGGATATGGATGGCCGGCAGGTCGAGGTAGTGAACGATATCCAACTTCTCTTTTCAAAAGGCCGGATGATCATCGTTCATGTGGACACCTCCTTTAATGGCTTTCTTCGTAAATGGCATCTGGAAAGATTTAAATGGTCGGATGACCAACTGATTGCCTGGCGGTATGTGCAGCCACTTTCTCTGGAAGACATTGGGGCAACCGACGCCGTTTCTCTATCGATAACCCGTGACCAGATTAAGGAACTGCCGGGAGAAGACTTGGCCGATGCTATCGAGACTCTTCCGGGTGAAGTACAACATGCTGTTTTCTCCGCGCTGGACTCAGAAAAAGCTGCCGAGGTACTGGTTGAGGCTGAGCCGCGCGCACAACGGCAACTCATTTCCAATATCCGGTTGGAACGTGCGCGTACGATCTTGTCTGAAATGTCCATTCCGCAGCTAGCCGACCTGTTATCTATCTTGCCGCACGATCAAATGATCACCATGATGGAACTCTTGCCGGAGAACAAAGCCGCTCGAATAAGATCGATTATCTCGGACTTAGAATCCACAGCTGACGCCCTGATGTCTTCTGATTTTGTCGCTGCTAAGGCATCGACTTCGATTGCCGAAATTTTAAACGAGATCCGTCGCTCAGGGCATGAGTCACATACTATTTCCTATGTCTACCTGGTAGATGATCAGGGAACATTGAATGGGGTCGTGGATCTTCGGGACATTGTGCTGGCCGCGGAACGATCTCCGCTAGGGGATCTGATGATAGCGCCCGTCGTTTCGGCGCCTTCCGATTCCACCCGGGAAGACCTAGTTGACCTTTTTGCCCGCTATCAGTTTCACATGATCCCGGTCGTCGATGAGGATGACCATTTGCTCGGGGTCGTGCACTATCGCGACATCATGAAAGGACTTGTCGCCCGCGCAAGAAGTTGACGGCGAATTGACGCGAATAAGAGAGAAAAAACTGAGTTATGCCACGGATCAAAATGACTCGGACCGTCCGGTTCGCGCTTTGGGCCTTGAGAATCTATTTGCTGATATTGCTGACTCTTATTGCGATTAAATTCATTCGCGTCTTTTCCACGCCTGCTGATCATGAACCGGTTCCGGCGACGCAATCGCAATGACAGTTTCCCGTGGGGACTTTTCGGACTTTGCCGCGAAGCGGCTATACATTACAGCCCAGGGCTTTACCCGGCTTTAGCCCTGGGTCAGGTGGCTAGCAAAAGGTGCCCTGAAAGTGGCACCCGATATCGGGCGCGCGGCTGGAAGAACACGCGAGCAGCCTAGAGACGCGCCTCGGCCGCCACTTTTCCTCCTTCGTCCCATATTCCCGGAACTATGGCGGACAGGCAGGGCGGATTTCGCGCTACGCATAACCCAGGGCCAAAGACCTGGGCTGTTTTGTATAGCCGCTTCGTGGCAAAGTCCAACACGTCCCCTACGGGACAAAACCGTAGGCCCTCCCAATCCGCTACGCCGATGTGCTTAACGGCACCTCCTGAACTCCTGTAACTCCCGACTTCGCTGGCCAATAGAAATCTCAGCTGACAAACCCTAAAGCTACGCCGGGCAAGCCCGAGCTTCTGAACTCCTTGAGCCGCTTTGATTCCTGGTAAAGCTGCCGAACCTGTTCATCGGACGTTTGACCGAAAATCGTATACCAGTGACTAACTGAAAAGAAAAGGAACGGAGTCATCACGACGACGACCTCGTCAGCTAAACGTCGCAGCTCGTTACAAACTGAAGGAGGCGCGGTTGGTACAGCAACAATGACTTTGGCCGGAGATTGCTGCCTTAGTGCGGCAATCGCTGCTCGCATCGTCGAGCCGGTCGCTATGCCGTCGTCTACCAAGATACACTTCAAACCAGTAGCTCGAAGCGGAGGAGCATCACCACGACAGCCGAGTTCACGCCTTTTTAGTTCTTGTTTTTCTCGAGCACAAACGGTTTCTATCACCTCATCAGTTATCCCGAGCAGCGCGATGAAATCCTCATCGAGAACCCTGATGTCACCGTTTGCAATTGCACCCATCGCCACTTGATCGTCCCCCGGCACGCCGAGTTTACGCACGACTAGAATATCCAGCGGCGCCCCTAGCGCCTTTGCTACCTCAAATCCAACCGGTACCCCTCCCCGCGGCAAAGCCACGACTAATAAGTCAGGGTCATTCGCGTACTGCGTTAGTCTAGTGGCTAGTAACCGCCCTGCCTCCCCGCGATCTTTGAACTTCGCCATAGACAACATCCTCCTTTGGATGAAGTTCCGTCGCTTGAACCAGAAGCGCTATACAATTGATGTCCACCGCCAGCCGTACTTTGGCGGAGTCGCCAGTCAGAACCCGGATTCTTCGCCTTTCGGTTTCAAGCTCAAGAGGTACACCACTAAGTCGTCAACTTCGGAATCCTTGATGGTCCCTGCCCATGCAGGCATATACAACGGAGGGGGCGGGCGTTTCGGGTCCAGGGTAGCAATCTCACGCTGACCTTTGAGAATGCGGTCCTTAAGTTCGTCCTTAGTGTAGCCCTCTGCTACGCGGATCAGGTCGGGCACAAGTTCTGCCGTTTTTGAGTTGGGATTCGGTACGCCGCCTTTGCCATCCGCACCGTGACAGCCGGCGCAACCGTACTTGCGGTAGACTTCATGTCCGCGCTCGACTGGGCCCAACGCTGATGGAAGGCTCATTGCGACCTTCTGCTCACTCAGCTGCACTAGAAAGTCAGTCAGTGCGCGAGCCTCATCTTCAGTGAAACCGAACTGCGGCATGACCGAACCGGGACTGACTACCTTCGGGTCGCGGAAGTGTTGCACCATCCAGTCGGGCGAGCGGCGCAGACCGACATCATCAAGTGCCGGGCCAACGTTGCCCCCTTTACCGGCAACCA
>JAFAIO010000305.1 GCA_019236675.1 Verrucomicrobiota bacterium | reverse complement strand
TTTCGGATACGATTTGCCGGGATTCTGGGTGTTAGGAGCCTTCGGCAACACGAACCATACAGAAACCACCGGAGCCGCCAAAAGCGTCATAGCGGGTGCTGTGGGTGCTTCGCCCTTCCTGGGCTCCCAGTTCACAGGAGATTGGGGCGTTTATGGTAGTATTTGGCAACAGATTACTACGGTGCCGGAACCCGAACCGGAGGGTCCAAGCGATGGGAAACAGATCCAGGGGAAAGAGACGGTCAACGCTACTGCTCTACACCCCACTAAGAGGGGGTTGAGCGCCTTTTTCGGGACTATTTGGTTAGACCCTCGGACTTCATTTCAGCAGGGCCAAATATTCACTGGCCTCTACTACTGGGGCCCTTGGTCGAAGCGGCCCTATGATTCCTGTGGTATAGCAACGGGTTGGAACCGCACTTCCGGCAGTGTACGGAACGCCGAGAGGGCTTACACCGCCACCCATCCTGGTTCTGGATTCGGGGTGCAATCCAACGAATTTGTTGAAGAACTTTTCTACTCGTTCGACGTCTTTCACGGAGCCAACATTCAGCCAGATCTTCAGTACATTATCAATCCCGGCGGCTATCACGGGGCTACGAACGAAGTCGTGCTCGGCATTCAGCTCAGCGTGCCGCTGTAGGGCGCAAAACTCGCCTCAGGCTCGTTTTGAATAGCAAATAGCAGATCGCAAATAGCAAAGGGTCGCTCGAATTCCGCGTAATTCGCGTCCGGATCGGGCCACTATTTGCATCTTTTATTTTCTCTTTGCTTTTCAGAACGAGCCTAAGGCGAGTTCTGTCAGCAGACTACAGCAAGAAGCGGGTCGTTTTCTTTGCGTGGGAACCGAGGTTCACGCATGACTAAAACCGAAGTACCTCATTTCACGGTCCGAGGCCTTTCTCCGGAACCTTTTCACGCTCTATTCGACCTGTCGGATGACGAACTGGCCAGGCGGCGAGCGAAACGAGTCTTTGCCGATAGCAAACCAGGCTTCCCTTGCCGTGTCTCCTTGCAAGATGCCGAGCAGGGAGAGGAAGTCATTTTGACCAATTTTGTTCATCTGCCTTCTGAATCTCCGTACCACAGCACCTATGCGGTCTATATTCGGAAGGGAGCAGCGGCTGCTGCTTGTTACCAAGACGCACTTCCGGAAATGCTACGTGGCCGCTTGTTATCAATTCGTGCATTTGACGCGAACGATATGTTGCTCGGCGCTGATGTGGTAGAGGGAGACCGAGGCGAGGAAGTGATCGCGAAGCTTTTTGGAAATCCAGATGTTCAATTCTTGCACGTGCATTTCGCCAAGCCCGGATGTTACGCCTGCAGAATTGACCGGGTATAAAGACACCGGTATCGCTGGCTTGGAGGCCGCGCCCGCAACGCTTCGCGTAGCGATGCGGGCGGGGAAGCGACTTGGGACGATTAGCTAGAACCACCCCCTGTTTCCCTAATGGCGGCTTCCCTCCGAACATTCGTCATGCGGATTTCGCCTTCGCAGCCGGTACCTCGTCCAAGAGTTGAGGTGTCTCGACATCACGATTCTCGCGTCGACGGCGAAAATTGATCGGGGCTTGCCCGGTCCCCTCCTTAAAAACTCTGGAGAAGTGCTGAATGGTGGCAAATCCGCACTCCAAAGCGATATCGCCGATTGGCAGGTCAGAATGGCTCAGAAGAGTTTTCGCGTGGCGGACTCGTACCCTAGTGAGAAATTTGTGGATTGAGCAACCTGCCTCCAGATTGAAAAGTTCAGCGAGCCGGCTTCGGGACAGGCCCACTTCCTCGGAGAGCTCACTCAGGGTCCAATTCTTCCTGAATCTGGTTTCGAGAATCCCTAGGGCTTTGGAAATCGCGGGATGAATAGAGATCAACGACAGAATCTTTCTTGGCTCGGTAAAACCTCGGACCACTTCAAGGACCAGGGTGTCCAACGCGAGACGCAGCCCGCATCCCTGGTGCAGAGAAGGGGTGGTTGCTTCCCGGATCACCTGAAGAAAGGACCGTTCCAAATGCATCAGATCATGAGCGAAGTGAACTCGCTGCAAAGCCTGAGAAAGCTTCCATTCCGGGTAACGATTCTGGATAGCATCCAACTGGAAACCAACCCACGACACATGGTGTTTTGGTTCGGAACCGCACTGCCACGCGCGACTCAAACTGGGCGGGAAACATGCGACAGAGCCTGGTTTCAGCGAGACTTCCGGCTTACCCTCTATCCGGACCCGGCTAGTGCCCTCGATCACGTACTCGATAACCCAATGATCTTGTGCCTGCTCACGGTAGCGGTGGTTCGCTGCTTCCCGATGTTCCCCCAAATCAACGAGTTCCGGAAGAATCTCATTGAGTTCAACAACTTTGAACCCCGGCAACGGCCCTCGTGCTCTAAGAATTTGCATCTCCTTGCAAGTTCGGTTCGATTCTAATCGAACCATCCGTCTCGCTTATCTCCGCGTCCGAGCTGACAAAGTCAAGGGAAACAAGAGGCGAGTAAATCAAATACTATTCACTATTAAAGATCGTTCATTAAACCGCAATTGTTCTTGCTATTACGGTGATCGGTTAATTACTAACAGCGAACGGTAATAAAAGACTTAACATCGGACGAATAGACAAGTGTTTGCCAAACAGATACATGGTCAGACGAATAGATAAACCGACTTAGACTATTAGATACTAACCGTGGTCGGTTTGGCTTTCTGCAAGGCTTCGCGGTGAATGCAACTTCGGTTTGCGGATTGCAACCGCAGTTACAAAGGCAGTTATCTATTTATCTAACTATCGGAAAAATTTATCCGAATTTCCGATTTGAAGTTTTCCTCCTAGACTTTGTTAGCCGCGGTCCCTAAGACAGCATCCCATCGGTGCAGCGTCCGTGTTGGTGACGCCGAACCGGCCTTAACTCTTAACCTCAAGGAACAACAAAAAGCATGAAGTTACCTCCCCCCACAGGATCTCTGTGTGCAAAGGTGGCATTCGCCCTCTTCTTTACTGGGTCGCTCGCGGTGGCCCAGGATAATAGCAGTAGTAGCAACGACGTCTCGGCGCTAAAGGCTCAGATACAGGGCCTGGAGAAAAAGCAACAGGAGTATCAGGATCGGATCACTTCGATGGAAGCGGAGATGAAATCTCTGGAGTCGAAAGCCGAGTCTGGCTCGATCTTGAATACGCGGGTCCTGACGGATGCCGACGGCAAGGAAGTCTCGGCAGCGCCAACGCTGGACGAGTCATTCCTAAAATCTTTGACCCGAAACTTCACTTTCTCGGCCTACGTTCGGGCTGGGTTCCAGTTCAATGGAAATGGTGGCGGCGGGAACTTCAGCTTCGAGTTGCCAAACTTTCCTGGAGAGGGTCGTGAGCGTCTTGGTAACGAAAACGATACCTACATGGAGTTGACGTGGATGCAGTCTCATATGCTGGGTGACAGCCCGGATTTGATGGACGTATCCATGACGTTCACTCCAGCGATCCGGTATGTACAAAACCGAGCGTCATTCGACGGTCACAACAACGTGACCAACAGCGGTAACGACTTTGATTTCATTCTTCGTCAGGCTTACCTGGAAGCAAAGAACGTCTTCAAGGGCGCTCCTGAAATCACGTTCTGGAGCGGTGTCCGGTTTTATGACCGTTACAACACCGATCCGGAAGATTACTTCTGGCTGGATACATCTGGCTATGGAGCCGGCGTTGAAAACATCGATCTAGGGGTTGGAAAACTCAATGTGGCCTGGCTCGGAGGTCTGGCGGCTCAAGATATCTCTCCAGGTATCGGCTCGTACTTCAAGCAGACGTTCGATGCCCGGTTGAAGGATATTTCACTTGGACCGATCCCCGGCACGTTAGCCTTAGTCTTGATCGGGAACTACGAGAAGGGGGGTACCTTTACCCAACAGTACGACACCGCCGGCAATATCGTCAATTTGACGAATCCACTTCACACTGATGCTGCCTGGGGTATTGGAGGCGGCGCCATTTATAATCTCAAGTTTGGACCCGGCGGCGGTAACAATTCGTTTACCGCTTATGCGTTGTTTGGCAGAGGCGTGACGAATTTCGGTTCTGGGGCCGATCTCGGCAGTGTTCAAGGAGCGGAAAACCTCTTCCTTTTCCGGCATCCGGGCTTCACCGGTGAGATCAATGTTGGTGATGCCCTCAACCACGGGTTTACCTATCGGGCCGGTTTCCAATTGTATTTTGCGTTCCCTTGGTATTCTTCCGCACCCGCGCCTGTGGTTGCTGGAAACTCTAAAGATGGTAAAGAGGTTGCCGCACCGGCACCGGCTCCAGGTGCTCCCTGGTTTTCAGTCGCATTTTTCGGCGACTGGGAGGACTCGTATAGCGGTTTTGCGTTTGGAGGCACTACCGGACCTGGTCTGGGCCAGGGTAATAACGTAGTGAATTCAAACGAACCCATTGTGAGCAAAGTTGTTTCCGGTCACGTACACGATGTGCAGTTCGGAACGCGTCCGGCATTTTGGATAGCCGACAATATCGCGCTCCAAGGTCAGTTCAGTGCGCAATATGAGAGCAACAACAACATTGCTGGCTACCCCGGCTTCGGAAAGGCCGGCTGGTTGGGCATCTTTGATGCCGGTCCGGTGATCAAACCAAAGGGCGGATATTACACCAAGCCCGAGATCCGGTTCTTTGCCACCTACGCCCTCTGGTCAAACTCTCTCAAAGGGATGACGACGCCGATCCAAGAAGGTTCCGGAGGTGGCGGTGGTTTTGCGGCGCCTTACAACGGCAACACCAACCATGGCTGGCTGTTCGGTACCCAGGTTGAGTGGTTCTTTTAGATGATTGCCGTTCCCGGCGCTGCCCGGTCCGGCGGCTGCCGGAGCGTTTTTAGTCTGGTGGTTTGGGGAAACTGACCGGACTAGTTGAAGGGTGCCTCCGCTTCGAAGGCAGCGGAGGCACTTCTTTTTGTGAGAAGTGAGAGGTGAAAAGGTATGCGCCCAATTCGGAGGGGTGTTGCATTCCGCGCTAGCTCGCATGCGTGTCGGCGCCTCGAATTCGTTGCAGCTCTCCCGTTCTGATAGATGCAACGCCCTCTAGGGCCGAGGGGTGAGTATCAGAATGCGGTGTCGGAGATTAAATCAGCCTTCGCAATACCTCGGAGACACCGGTAATCAGACGAAGATCGCGTTTGTACAGATCGAGATGACCCGCTTCGATTTTCGCCTGGCGTTCCCTGATCTCGTTGGTCTCTCCAGACTCGAATAGATCGATCTCCGTTTTTAGCCGCAGCTGAATCCAATCGAACAAATCATCGCTTTGCGAAGTTCCGTAGGCACTTAAGAAGATCCGGATTCGCTGAGCGATTCGCTGAAGAAATCCGGGGGTGAGCTGGTCTTCCGCTAACTCACACAATGGCGCGAACCGGTAGACGATAAATCCGGCAGATCGCCGGAGGTCGCGATCGCCTCATAGTGAACCGCTTGTGCATCTAGCCATTTGAACCATAATAGGCGGAAGCGTAAATCGGCCGTCAGCAATAATCGCATGATTGAAGACAAGGCTTGCAGATCAACCGTGGATATAGGGGAACGCTGATTGCCGCCCGGAGAAACAACCAGAACAATTAGCGGGAGTCAATGGCTCCGGCGACGCCGGGTAAGGTTCTTGAGATTGCACCGCGGTTTCGTCCTGGGCCTACTGCTGTTATTTGGGGCGGATTGCATAGCTGTTACCATCGGCATCGAAGGATCTTCCGAGTTCGGTGACGCCAGGAAAGTTACTCGCCGTCTGCTCGATGAATGGGCCAGAAAGACCGGTAACCAGATCGTATACCTATCGAAACCGAATTCGTACCCAGCAGCTTTTGGACAATTTCTCATCGATTGGGCAGCTCATACCGCCGATATCGATGTCTATTCCATTGATACGACTTGGCAGGCGGCAGCCGCTCCTCACGCCATCGATCTCACGAAATACTTCAGCCCGGAAGAACTCAGGGCTTATTTTCCGCAGGTCATCAAGAACAACACTGTAGACGGGAAGCTGGTTTCTGTGCCGACCTCAGTCGATGTCGGCTTGCTCTATTATCGGACCGATCTGTTGAAAAAGTATGGATTCGCTGATCCGCCGGAGACTTGGGATGAATTGACCAAGATGGCTCGAACGATTCAAGTCGGAGAAAGGGCTGCCGGCGACGCTGATTTCTACGGCTATCTGTGGCAAGGCAAGGATGAGGGGGTGTTAGTCAACGCACTAGAGTGGATCTTTAGTTATGGGGGTGGCACTATCATTGAGCCGAATGGCCGTGTCTCGATTAATAACCCAGGAGCAATTGATGCGTTGAATGGCGCCCGCGAATGGTTGGGATCGATCTCACCTACGGACACACTGACCTACGCGGAAGAAGACTGTCGTAATATTTTTGAAAGTGGCCGCTCCGCTTTTATGCGGAATTGGCCGTATGTTTATGTACTGGCTGACAAACCGGATTCCCGAGTCCGCGGAAAATTCTCGATAACCGTATTGCCTAAAGGCCGGGACTCCGGAACGCATGCCGGCGCGTTGGGTGGTTGGAGCCTCATGGTTTCAAAGTATTCAAAGCACCCGGACGTGGCTGCTGATTTGGTAAAGTACTTCAGTTCGGCTGAGGTCGAGAAAGCGGTCGCGCTAGAGCTTTCCGGCATGCCTTCCCGCCCGGCTTTATATCAAGACGAAGATATTCTGAGTAAGTATCCTTGGTTTGCGAAATTGCCCGCGATCTTCGATCAGGCGGTGGCCCGGCCATCCGATGTGCTGGGCGCGAAGTACAACCGGCTCGCTTATCTCGTATCCTATCAGATCGATCGCTTTTTGCGTCACGACGAGACGGCAGAAGAGACCGTCCACCAGATCGAGGACGGAGCGAAAAAACTGATGCGGGACGGCGAGTGAACGGGAAAGAAAACGGAACCGCAGATGAACGCAGATCCACGCAGATTAAATGGGCCGGAGTGAAACGACCGGTAATTATGGCGCGAAAGCCCAGATTGGATATCCGCAGATTACGCAGATTTCGGCTTTTTCCGCTGACGGATTCGTCAGTGAGTGGGAACACGTCATCCCAGGGAAGCGACTCCCTTTGGGCATACCGCGTGACGCAACCCTAAGGCCGAATCTGCGTAATCTGTGTAATCTGCGGATATTCAATCTGCTTGGTGTCCTCCGCGTTGGCTTTTATCTGCGGTTCGAGTTCATTCGTGGTTAGCGGTTCGGTATCATGAGTTTCCTTACCACAGACTATGATTATGCATTACCTCCTGAGCTAATTGCTTCGCATCCGGCCCCAGTGCGGGATCAGGCCAGGATGATGGTGCTCGACCGGAAAAAACAGAGCGTCGCTCATCATTTGTTCCACGATATTCCCGAGTTTGTGAGCTCCGACGATATGCTAGTGCTTAATAACACCAAGGTGATTCCGGCTAGGATTCGATTCCAAAAACGAAAAGCCGAACTCTTGTTGCTGGATCAACTCGATGCCAAAACCTGGCGATGCCTGGTTCGACCAGGCCATTGGTTTCGAGATGGCAGACACTTCTCCGATGGACCTGTTTCCGGCACGGTTCTCAAAGTTGAGCCCTCCGGAGAACGGGTAATCGAGTTCGATATCCCGATCGACTTTTCGCGAGTGGGAGAAATGCCGTTACCGCCTTACATCCACCGAGACGCGGAGCCGGAAGATGCGGAACGTTATCAGACGGTGTTTGCCGTCAAGCCCGGAGCGGTCGCGGCGCCGACCGCGGGTCTCCACTTCACACCGGAGCTATTGGCAGAGCTTCCCCATGTTTTTATCACCTTGAGAGTTGGGATCGGTACTTTCCTACCCGTTAAGACAGAGGATATCCGGAAACACCACATGCATGAGGAGTGGTTCGAAATTGAGAAGGAAGCGGCAGAGCGGATCGCAGCCGCCAAGAGAGTGCTCGCGATTGGTACCACGACGGTGAGAACTTTGGAAACCGTAATGCTGCGGAACCAGCGAATTGTTCCAGGTCTTGGGGCGACCGATATCTTCATTTATCCGCCGTTTGAGTTCCGCCGGGTGGACAGCTTGTTAACGAACTTTCATCTCCCGAAATCGACGTTGCTGATGTTAGTGGCGGCCTTCGCCGGCCGGGAATTCATTTTAGAGGCGTATCGGGAGGCAGTCGCATCCAGGTACCGTTTCTTCAGCTACGGGGATTGCATGCTCGTGCGGTGACAAGTTTGAGAACTGAGGTGAAAGGTAACGGAAGCGTGGGGATGATGATTTGCCAGGTATTCATGCGCGTCAAAACTGCTGCCAAAAGTCTAAAGACGCATCTGCATGGCCCGGTCGACCCTGGCAAGGCGAGACCGACCTTACGCTTTTCACGTTTCACCTTTCACTTTTTACCTCTCACCACCTCACGCGCCCTGCGATGCTTGAACTAATCACCCTTTGTCTCAGCGCACTCGTGGCCGGCTTCGTCGATGCGACCGTTGGCGGTGGGGGTTTGGTGCAGATTCCGGCGCTGTTTGCCGTTTTGCCTGGGCAGCTTCCGGCTGTATTGTTGGGGACTAACAAGTTTGCTGCGATCTGCGGGACGCTAAATGCTAGTTACACCTATTCTCGCCGAGTCCGCCTTCCAATCCGGTTCATGGCGTCTGTCTGCATCGTTTCGGGGCTAGCGGCGGTGCTCGGCGCTCAAAGCGCTCGGTTTGTTGCTCCCGCTTTATTTCGTCTAGCGTTACCGATTATTTTAACTGCCATTCTCGTCTACACGATCAGGCAAAAGACCTTGGGCACCGTGGCTTCGACTGAGCTCATTAGAGCAGATAGCCTGTGGAAAGGTTGTCTGATCGGTTGTTTTGTCGGTTGGTACGATGGCTTTCTTGGCGCCGGTACCGGCACCTTTTTCATCTTCTTATTTATCAAGTTTTTGCGATTCGATTTTCTACACGCGTCGGCTGCAGCCAAACTCGTTAATGTCAGCACCAATCTGGGAGCTCTGATTTTGTTTTTTATCGCGGGCGACGTTTTGTGGCGATTTGCTCTTCCTATGGCGATCGCGAATGCAATCGGAGGCATCATCGGAGCCAAGTTTGCCATTCTCAGGGGAAACAATTTCATCCGCAGACTATTTATTTTTATTGTTGTTTGTCTGCTGCTGAAGACAGGCTTCGATGCGGCCAGGGGTGGGTGACGGCGGTGGCGGTTAGCGGTGGGGCGCCACGAGCAGGAACGAGACGTTTAGCCGTGCTACGGATGGAACCAATGGGACCTATGGGACTAATGTGTTTTCGGGAGGGAGCCGCGAAATCCTAGCCGCAGGCTGCTCAACGCAAAGCACTAACCCAGGTAAACTCAATACTCCAGTACTCCACTCCACTACTCCACTGTTCGGTTACTCCGTATTTCCCCGTCTTCCGCGAAAAAAATCTTGGAGAAGTTGGCGGCATTCCTCCTCGCAGACACCGGAGGTAGTCAAGCAGCGATGGTTTAGTTGAGGCATTTGCAAAAGGTTGATCATACTTCCGGCTGCTCCTCCCTTCGGGTCGGCGCAGCCGAAGATCACTCGGCGTAACCGGACGTGGATGATCGCCCCGGCGCACATGGGGCAAGGCTCCTTGGTGACGTAAAGGTCGCAATCGGTGAGTCTCCAGTCTCCGACCGCGCTTTCGGCTTGGGTGATGGCCAGGATTTCGGCATGCGCAGTCGCGTCCTTGAGGGTCTCAACCTGGTTCCAAGCGCGGGCAATGATATTCCCTCCAGATACTATTACCGCGCCGACCGGGACTTCTTCGGCCGCCAGTGCTTTTCGCGCCTGCCGGAGCGCTTCCCCCATGAAATAAGTGTCGCTCGCAAAATCCAGCATCTGATACTTGGTTACTCTGCTGCGCACACAAACGTGTCCGGCCCCCAAAGACAAATCATTTTAAACAGGAGGGCGCAGAGGTCGCAGAGTTTGTGTGGCTTAGCCTTGGATCTGGGGCCGTCCTTCTGTGGGTGCAAACTGGATTGTGTCTTAGCTCTCGCATTACCTGGGGTGGTCGATCAACATTTCGAGATACATCCAGATTTCAGCAGAGCGGCAGGGCTTACCAGTGCAATTATTGGGGCAGCCATCGAGGTACACCGCGATAAAGGCCCTGGGCTTATCGAATCGATCTACGAGTGGTGCCTCGAGATTGAATTGGGGCTCTCTAGGCTAGCGTTTGTTAGGCAGAAGCTGGTTACTGTCTCATATAAGGGCTTCACCAAAGAAGAACCGCTTCGATTTGATGTTCTGGTCGAAGGTTGCGTTTTGGTGGAAGCCAAGCTGTCGCGGAAGGGCTTCCAATCCGCAAGGCTCAGCTATTGAGCTATCTAAAGCTCATGAATGTTCCGATCGGACTGTTAATTAACTTTCACGCGCTAAGACTGGCCGATGGGGTCCATCGCCTGGTTCTGCATGGGGCGGATCGATAGCTGAGCGGGATTAAACAGAGGGCGAGGAAAAAATTGGATGATTCGGATGAGTTCGCAGCCGGGGCACGCGAATGCCATATGTCACGATCCTGAGTCCGACGCTGCAAATCATCTCTGCGATCTCTGCGCCCTCTGTTTAAAAATTTCCTTTGTCTTTGGTTGCGGTCACGCCGCTTTGTGGTCTTTGTGACCTTGTTGTGAAAATCGAGGCTTCATCGTGAGCAGGAAACCAATCATCATCGCGCCTTCTGTCTTTGCCTGCGATTTTTCGAGAGTAGGCGAGGAAATCACTCGGATCGAAAAAGCCGGAGCCGACTGGTTTCACGTCGATATTATGGATGGACATTTTGTGGATAATTTTACCATGGGTCCGGCCATAACGGAGGCGATCCACAAAGTAGCGAAGGTACCGCTGGATGTGCACCTAATGATCGAAAGACCGGATCATTTCTTTCCTCGATTTCAGCCGTTCGTCCGAAACATTACATTTCACGTGGAGGCGCCGTGCGATACCAGTGCGACGGCGCGAGCGATCCGGCAGAGTGGCCGAACGGTCGGACTTGCGATCAGCCCACCAACCGCCTTTGAGCGCGTCGAGCCGTTCTTAAACCAAATCGACCTTTTGTTGGTGATGACAGTCAATCCCGGCTTTGGCGGGCAGGCGTTCATGCCGGAGACGATGGAGAAAGTGAAAGCAGCAAGAAAAATCCGGGAACAACAGGGGCTGGATTTTCATATTGAGGTTGACGGCGGCATTCGGCCGGATACCGCTCGAGTGGCGATCGAAGCCGGAGCGAATGTTTTGGTGGCGGGAACCGCTGTTTTCAGGGCGGAAGATCCGGTTAAAGAGATAGCGGAACTGCGAGGACTAGAATGAATTTTCGCAGGCTCACGGTCTTCTTCGTTGCGATCGCTCTTTTTTCGATCGGTGATTTGAGTCTTGCTCAGACCGCGCAGAATGGCCAGATCCAGGGCAGTGTTGATCAAGTAACCCTTACCCGGTGGGCATTGCAGCACATCATGGCGCGGCATTGGCCGGATAGCACCGCCACTGGAGCGGGTAAGTTTCAGGCTGGAATTACTGAGGCTAGTCTCCGGGACATGATCAATGAGGCTGTTCATAACGGGCGTGCCCGGCACAACACGCATGGCCGTCCCGGGACGATCTATGAATACGATTTCCAGCGACAGATCGGAACGACGATCGATGGAGGCCCGGCTAGTCGGCTGCGCGTAGTTGTGAGCAATCGGAACGAAGTGGTCACAGCATTCCCGTTTTAGCCTATGCACCTGGATTATCGGCTCAACGAAG
>JAFAIO010000240.1 GCA_019236675.1 Verrucomicrobiota bacterium | reverse complement strand
CAGGGGGCGCAGGCAGGTTAGCCGGCAGTAAGCTCTGGGAAGCATTGATGGCCGCTTGAACCTCTTCCTCGGCGACATCGAGCTTCAGAGTCAGAGTGAATTGGAGCACGATCACCGATGCTCCGCCTGAACTGCTGGACGTCATCTGGTTCAGTCCTGGCATTTGCCCGAATTGGCGTTCGAGCGGGGCAGTTACGGTAGTCGCGACCACATCGGGACTGGCGCCCGGATAAAAGGTGGCCACCTGAATGGTGGGATAATCAACCTGCGGCAGCGCGGATACCGGAAGTTGCAGATAAGCAACCGCACCCGTCAGGAAGATGGCGACCATTAGCAGCGACGTTGCTACCGGTCGCAGGATAAATGGGCTGGACGGACTCATGTACCCTTGTTACCGCTCTGTTGCTGCTCACTGCCCTGTTTTTCGTTACCCTGCTTCTGTTGGTCCCCGTGCTTTTGTTGGCCGCCTGGCGTTTGCGTTCCGGAAGGTTTGCCGGTGGCAACCGTAATCTGGCTGTTATCCTGTAGTTTATCGAAGCTGCTATCCGCCAGCACATCTCCCGGGTTGATGCCGTCAACCTGCGTTAGTCCGCCGTCCGAGACACCCGGCTTGATTTTCTTTAGGTGCGCAACGTTGTCTTCGATGACATACACGAAAGAGGTCTGACCATTCTGCTGGATGGCTGCCGATGGAATTAAGGTCACGTCCTGCAGCGTCTTTACTAACAAGCGAGCATTAACAAACTGATTGGGGAACAAGGCGAAGTCATCGTTGGGAAAACTCGCGCGGACCTTCACTGTCCCAGTCGTGGTGTCGATCTGGTTGTCGACCGCAATCAATTCGCCGGTGGCCAGTTTCTTTTGGACTGCCCGGTCATAGACATCAACGGTGAGCTTGGATCCATTTCGGAGCTGCTCCATCACCTGGCCCAAGTTGTCCTCCGCGATCGTGAAAACCACGGTGATTGGCTGTATCTGGGTAATAACGACGAGCGGGCTTGCGCTGCTGCTGCTGGAGCTGGTACCCGCGGTTACCAGGTTTCCGGGGTCGATGGGACGGAGGCCGACTCGTCCGGCGATCGGTGCCTTGATATGGCAATATTCGACCTGGAGTTGGTCAAACTGGACTGCTCCCTCATCGTTCTTGACTGTACCTTGTTCTTGCAAGACCAGCTTTTCCTGATCATCTAGGGTTTGCTTGGCGACTCCATTACGGGCCCACGCGTCCCGATAGCGTTGCAGGTCCATTTGGGCCTGAGCCAAAACGTTTTGATCACGTTGCAGTGCGCCCTCCGCTTGTACTAAATTCGCCTGGTACTGGCGATCATCAATATCGACGAGCGGATTACCCTCCTTGATGAGTTGTCCCTCTTGATAGTTAACTTTGGTGACCACTCCGGTCACCTGACTAAAGATGGACGCGGTATAAACCGGCGTCACTGTCCCGATCGCGTCCAGGTAGTCGCCAATGTTTCCTTTCTTAGCGGTTACGGTAGTGATAGAGGTAGCGCCGGTCACACGTCCTTTGGGCGCTTCCTTCGGCATAGACACCAGATAGAATCCAAGGGCGAATAGCCCCAGGACCGCGATCCAGATCAGCATTCGCAGAAGTCGACTCCGCTTTGGAGGGGCGGGTGGAGCGGCTTTGGCCTTTAAATTTGTTGTCTGAACACTCATTCGGTCGGTGAAAAGTCTACTATCCGGTGGTTGGATCTAGGCGACCGCGAAGAGCAGAACAGTGTAAGCTACGCGCATCATTCGGTCGATGTGTATTTATAAGAGCGGTTTTTCGATCTTTAGGTGCCGCGATACAAGCGGATTTTGTGCCGTTGCTAGTTGTGCGGAGTTTCTCGAGAGAGGCTGATTTTAATAGCTGACCGAGAAGGTCTTACTATCGTGCAAACTGCAGGGAAGATAAAACTCATTCTGCAGTGTGCATGGTGAGGCGTTTGGCGTTTGGCGTTCGGCGTTCGGCGTTCGGCGTTCGGCGTTTCGTGCTCGTGCTCGTCGTTTGCGAGGAAGCAGCTCCGTAGGAGCGAAATATTTATAGCCATAGACGTTCAAATAGCGATAGAGCTCCGTAGGAGCGGCATAGATGGGGTTTGGCTCAGCCATTGCGGTCAATCGTTTGAACATCTCCACAACAAACGAGGCTTTACTCGTTGGACGGAGGCCGAGACATCTTCGGTGGCCGTTCGGTGAAAACTAGATGTCGCTCCTACGGAGCTAACTACAATTCGGCTATCGATAGCTATAAAGATTTCGCTCCTACGGAGCTGCTCCCAGTAAACGCCAACCTCACCGCACGAACATCGTCCCGCGGAATCGCGTGGCAACGAAATCAGAGACGAACGCCGCGAATCGACGCGTCAACGAGCTCTATGCCGTGATGAACGGCCAGGTTGCGTCCTGCCCGAGCCAGGGAGGATTGAAGCTGGAGGAGGCACCCGGGGTTGCTCGATACAACCATGTCCGGACTTAGACTGGTGACATGACCTGCTTTTCTATCACCGAGCTCGGCGGCAGTTTCGGGCTGAACAAGGTTATAGATACCGGCAGAACCACAACAGATCGCTGCTTCCGGGATCTCCAGGATTTCGAGATTCGGGATACGGCCCAGGACGGTGCGTGGCTGTGATCGGACACGTTGGGCATGTTGAAGGTGACAGGCGTCGTGGTAAGCAACGCGGATCGGCCTGTCGCGCCCCAGCGAAGCGGCGGCAGATAACGGATTGAGCTGCGCACGCGGCTCGAGCTCCGCTAAAAACTCTAAGATGTCACGGCACTTGGCCGAAAAAGCCTTCGCTCGATCAGCGTATTCCGGATCGTCTCGCAGCAAATGTCCGTAATCTTTGACCGTCGATCCGCACCCGGCGGCGTTGATAATCACGGTATCGACCTCGGCTTTCTCGAATAGGTCGATCGTCCGGCGCGCAAGCTGAATCGCTTGTTCTTCTTCACCCGTGTGAACTAACAGGGCTCCGCAACAGGATTGCGCTGCCGGCGCAACAACTTCGCAGCCTTCCGCCGCCAATACGCGGGCCGTGGCCGCGTTGACCTGCGGGAAAAAGACCCGTTGTACGCAACCCAACAGCAGCCCAACGCGACGCCGTCGCTCACCTTGCGCGGGAATCAACTCAGGAATCTTTTCAGGCGCCGGGACCTGTGGCAAAAGTGCTTCCATCGCTTGAAGCCGCTTTGGGAGCAGTTTTGGGATACCAATCCGGCGCACCAGTGCCTGTAAGCCGGTCTTTTGGAAGAGGCGCAGCGGTAGCGCGAGCAAGCTTAACCGTTCCGGACGAGTAAAAGTGCTAAACAAGAACCGCCGAAATCCTTTCTCAGAGGATGGTCGCGTGTAACGCCGTTCGATTTGCGCTCTGGTGGCTTCGATTAATTTTCCGTAATCCACTCCCGATGGACAGGCCGTCATGCAAGCCATGCAACCGAGGCAGGCATCAAAATGGTTTACCCAGGTTTCATTGATGGCTGCGTCGCCTTCCGCTGCCATTTTCATGAGGTAGATACGGCCCCGGGGCGAATCCATCTCTTCCCTCCACAGGACATACGTTGGGCATGCCGGCAGGCAGAAACCACAATGGACGCATTGATCGATCAACTCGCCTGCTGGCGGATGATGCGCATCGTAGGCGCTTAATCCATTCCTTTCAGCGTTCCCGCCGCTCCCGGGCGTTCCCGGCGCTCCCGCGCGTTCCTCCAAAGATTCACTCATTAAATTCCTCCCACGAACCGGCCCGGATTCAGTGTTTTTCGGGCATCAAACTGTTGTTTTACACTCAGCATCAGAGGCAGAGCATCGCCGGGGTTTCCCCAGGCTTCGACCTCAGGAATTTCGGATGACCGATACTGAACCACTAGCGAGCCGCCTGCCGGTTCGAGTTTGGAACGCAGGGTCTGCAACAGCTGCCGAATATCATTTGCGTTTGCCGGCCCTAAGCGGATCCAACCAAGGCCAGTTCCTTGAACGACCGCACTCCAATGGACATTCAGAGGCTCGGTTGAGCCGCGAAGTTGCTCGCAAGTGCTGGCAATCGACGCGGGAAGAACACTGAATTTGGCGATGGCGGTTGATTTCGAATCCTGTGCCGGCGTCGTCGTATCTCCTGGTGTCGATGCTGTCGGCCTCGCACTTGTCACGCCATAGCGAAGCGAAGGCGGAAACGGGGCCGTTCCAAAGAGGTGTTGGCGGGCGTGCCATACATCTTCGTTGGACTGACTCTCGCCAGCCGGCGTTGCTAGTTTCTGTAGCGTCTCGGTTTGGGCGGCAAGCCCTGCGTCTGTTCCATCGAAGCGAATGTCGACCTCAGGTTGTGCGCCGGAGTTAAACCGTACCTGTAGTCCCGTGTGTGCCAGTTTCGAATCCTGCACTGCTAACACGAAGCGGTTGGCATCCGCTGCATCTCGAGTAACGAATGTAAATGACCGCACGTTGTGAGGGAGCGGATGCAGCCGGAAGACGGCACGAGTAACCACGCCTAATGTGCCCAGCGCCCCGGTCACTAGTTTTGGCAGATCATAGCCGGCTACGTTCTTCACAACTTTGCCGCCACTCGATGCCAGGGTGCCGTCTGATAGAGCGATGGTAACGCCGATGATCAGATCGCGGAGGCCGCCGTATCGAATACGCAATGTCCCGCTATCGTTCGTTGAAAGGAGACCGCCGATGGTGGTGTGCTCCGGCCACAACGGATCGATCGCAACGCGCTGTCCGTGCTGAGCCAGCGTGTCCTGAAGTGTTGCGATCGTGCATCCGGCTTCGACACTGACGGTTAGATCAGCCCAGGCGTGTTCGATCACTCGGTTCAATCGGACGGTCGAGAGCACCAGGTCGGCCCGGATTGGAGGATTGCCCCAACCGAGCTTGGAACCGCTCCCGCGCGGAATCACGCTAAGTCCGGCTGAATCCGCGTAACGCAAAACCATCGCGAGTTCGACTTCGTTGGTCGGCTCGAATACGATGGTGGGCTGCACCCCCGCGACGTTGTCTTTGGGGCCGGCATCGCGCCACTGGTCCGGAGTTCCGACGGTTCGCAGCTTCTCCCATGGATTTGCCGCCCCTATCTCTGTTCCGGCAGGACTAGCAGAAGGTGCAGACTTCGCCCCGTCTCCTCCTTTAGCTACGTCGAACAAGTTAGCTTCGTCGGCCAAGGTCATATCAGAACCGTTCGGCGACTCCCGCTAGTTCGAGAGGATGGGGATGGTATTCCCCGGGTTGTTCTCCGCAGAGGCGAGGCCGCGGGAAAACTTTTGTGGGGTTCGCCAATTGTTTCGGATCGAATGCGCAGCGAACGCGTTGCATTGTTTCCAGGTCGGGTTCTGCAAACATCTTCGACATCATCATCTTTTTCTCTTCGCCGACACCGTGCTCACCGGTGATAGAACCACCGGCCTCGATGCAGAGCTCAAGGATTCTGTTAGCCAGCACTTCAGCAGCGTGTTCCTGGCCCTCGATGCGCCGATCGTAAAGCACCAATGGATGCAGGTTGCCATCCCCGGCATGGAAGACGTTGGCGACTCTGATCCCTGCTTCGGCGCCCAGCCGTTCAATCTCGCTCATCAAACGCGGCAGCGCGGTCCGCGGGATAACACCATCCTGCACGATATAGTTGGGCGAGATCCGGCCAACGGCCGCGAATGCGGCTTTGCGTCCCTTCCATACAAGGGCGCGTTCCGCGTCGGTTTGGGCAACCCGAATTTCTTTGGCGCCACATTTGCGGCAGATAGCGTCGACTTGCTGCATCAGCGCTTCGACTTCGGCCGTGGGCCCGTCGAGCTCAACCAGTAACAAACCGCCGCAGTTTGGATAGTTGGCGTGGACGGCGGCTTCAGCCGCTTGAATAGCCAGGTTATCCATCATTTCGATCGCCGCAGGTAACATCCCGGCGCCAATGATTCCGCTCACTGCGGCTCCGGCTTCAATCGTCGAACCAAACGCGGCCAGCAAAGTGTGGATGCATTCCGGCCGTTTCACGATCCGAAGAATGACTTTTGTGGCGATACCCAGCGTTCCTTCAGAACCGACAAACACGCCCGTTAGATCATATCCCGGGGCGTCCAGGGTTTTACCGCCCAAGTGAGCGAGTGAGCCATCGGGGAGGACCACCTCGAGGCCAAGCACGTGCGTCGTAGTGAATCCGTATTTCAAACAATGCGCACCACCCGCGTTTTCGGCGACGTTTCCTCCGATGCTGCAGACCGATTGCGACGATGGGTCCGGCGCATAAAAAAATCCGTTGGCTGCGACTCGTTCAGTTACTTCCAAATTAATGACCCCCGGTTCAACAATCATCCGGGCACTTGGTAAATCGACCTCGAGAATCCGATTCATTCTCGCGGTGCTGATGACAACGCCTTCCTTAACCGGAAGCGCGCCACCGCTCAATCCGGTGCCCGAGCCGCGGGCCACAAATGGGATGCCGGCATTATGGCAAACGCGGACGATAGCCTGCACCTCTTCCGTTGAGCTCGGCAGCAGGACAGCGTCTGGCAGGACACGGAAATTGGTTAGGCCATCACATTCGTAGGTCTTTAATTGCTCGGGTGAAGTAATCAGGCCGCGGTCGCCAGTGATGGCGCGCAGTTCTTGGAGGATACGGGGGTCCACGAGTGAATCAGCGTAGTGCGGGGGTGGGGGAACGTCAACGGGGCGCGGGTGATCGCAGAGCGATCTTTATCGCACTCGTCCTCGTCGTCGTCCTCGTCCTCGAAACGGGAATACGCGATGTTCACCCGCCGAGCACATACCTGGCAACCGCAGCGTGGATTAGGGCGCAGGCCGTGGAAAAAACGCTTTTCGAGGACGAGGACGACGACGAGGACGAGTACGATTATGGGGTGTGCCGTTTCATCTTGGGAAAGTGAAGAGCTCGACGAGCGCCCTCAGGCGCTCCCTCTGACGGCTGAGCGGAAATCGCTTGGTTCTGCTTAGCTCGGCGATACCATGGAGACTCGCCCAAAATAGTTCCGATATAACCTCTGACTTCGAGCTCTGTCCCTGAAACAACTCCAGGAATTGCGAAAACGCGAAGCGCAGCTCCGGTGGAGTCGCCGGGTCATCGAACGGCACCCGCAAGCTCAGCGAAAACATCGCTTCATACAGCGCCGGTGAGGCCTTGGCGAAATTGAGATAAGCGGTCGCGACCGAATCAATCGCCTTTCCCCTTCGTTTCCGCGCCTTCTCCAGGGCCAGGC
>JAFAIO010000207.1 GCA_019236675.1 Verrucomicrobiota bacterium | reverse complement strand
CTCAATAGCGGAGTACGCTTTGATTTAATCCACTTGCGGATCCGCACAGGTGGGACGCGGTTATTGTGACGCCGCAGGGACCGGCTTACCGGCGGGACACGTATCACCCATCTTTTCTAAGGAGCTACTACCATGTCAAGCAAAGTGCCCACGACGACATCAACGCCGACCACGAGAATCCTAGCAATCGGAACCATTAATCCCGGCGTCGATCAAGCCAAAGTGTTTGAGATTCTGCCAAACGAAGTTCGGGAGACAGTCAATCTCTACCTCGACGGCAAGATCGACCAGTGGTATTCGCTGCAGGATCGCCGGGGCGTGGTGTTCATTCTGAATGTCACCGACCCCACGGTTGCACACGAGATGCTTGAAAATCTACCGCTAGGTCAGGCCCATCGCATGAGCTTCGAACTGATCCCGCTTGGCCCGCTTAACCCGCTTCGGCGGTTGCCGGGAATGACACCGAAACCTCAGTAGTCGCGATTGCCGCTAACTAGAAGGTGCTATAGGAGAAGCAGCCGTTTGCGGTACTGCGTGCCGGAATTGAACTGCGGCTTGTTCATGCCAAGGCGATGAAGAAATCCTAGCATGAATCCATTTGGCACGCTCTCCCGGCGTGTTACCCGAATGGGCGAAGTCGTCGGGGCTAATCTCCAGCAATCGAAGCACTCCTAGATCCGCTTCGTTCGTCTTAATCATTGCCGCGATCCGTCTCGAGGTGGCCAGAGCTGTCTCGCCGTCAAAAGATTGTCTGTTGACGGCCATTACGTCTTCAACATCTCTGACCAGCGGTCCATCGGTGATTCCCTCAAGAGCGAGCCCGGTTTCAACAGCCAGAGAAACAAGCTCAGGTACGCCCGTGTTTTTTTGGGTTTCGATGGCCATCTCCTTAAACTCCGAGACCTCTTCCCGAACCTTATTTTTGTCTGGTATAGCAGCATTAAAACAGGCTTCGATGCTCGACAAGTACTCGGATTCGTCGTGCCCTTGAGGCGCCTGAACCATGAACTTACTCCACGCGTCCTTTACGAATGGCTGGATGACTGGCGGGAAAATCGTTCCTAAAACAGCATACGCGAGAATACATATAAGAATCGTGAGCAGGAAGTTTTTAGCCCTATTAAATAACAATGGCGGATCTAGGAAGTGCTTCCAATTTATGAATGTCGCCAAGATAACAATCGCGACGGTAAGGGAGACGAGAAGGAAGCCGACCCCCATTCTGGCAGCATAAAAAATCAAAATGGAAACCGCACTGACCATAAAATTGAACCAGAACCACTTGACCCAAAATGAGAGCGAAAGGTTGAGGGTGCGAATTGAGTAAATATCCTCACCCGGATTTGGTTTTCTTTGTGCGCAGCCGGGCAACATGTAGAGCACATTGAGACCACACGCGAGGGAACAGAAAAGCAGGAGTAGCGTTAGCCCTAACAGCCATTGCTGCCACTGATCATATTGGTGAATCTGGGGTAGAAAAGCAACAAAGGCGCCAATCGCGGCAGTCACGATCGCAGTCAGGGCCGTAACCCAATCTTTCAAGAAGCCCAAGGCCTCCTTTACATTTGTACCTCCTGTAACGGCGCGTCCCAGGCTCTGATGTGCCGCTTGCAGGTCATAAATCACCTTGATCCAACGAATGCACGGGGCCGCTTCAGCCACTTGGTTAACTACGGGCATCGCGGCCGCTTCAGCCACCTGGTTAACTGCGGGCATCGCGGCCGCCTCGGCCGCCTGGGAATCAAACTCGATGGTAGCGCTTCCCGCAAGAGTGAAGTTGCGCCAGGTAGGCGGGCTGCCGTCCGGCAACGGGCCATTGTTGGTACCAGTCATATTCCACCGGTAAACAGCCAAGCCCCTTCCTTGGCCTTCTTTGATTAGGCGAACATTGTTCGCTGTAAGCTGAAAGTGGTCAGGAAAAGCCTCCCACAGCTTTCGGGCATATCTGCGAATGGCTTCCCTTTCAAGTCCATCACCAGCAAGGGGATCGCTATAAGTTCCTTGTTGCGTGAACCAGCCGACCAGTCGATCAGGATTTTGATCTACCCATGCTTGACAAAACCCTTGTATAATTTGCTCAGGAGTTATAGCCATGGTGTTCTTTTCTGTAGGGTCAAAAGCCGGAAAGGGCTAACTCCTTCCTAGTAGGGGGCTGTTAATATCAAATACTTAGTCCGTTCCATTTCTTCGAGCATAATTTTCTGACCACATCGGTCATTAGCGCTAACACGGAAGGGTCACGTCTTAACGAGGAGCAACTTTGTTACATGTTACAGGCCCGTCTCTATTTTCTACTCGTCTAGGCTCTGAGAACCTCAAATCACAATACGGAAAGATTACAAAGGCATCGACCTAAACTCAGCCGAAAGCTCACAAAGACAGAAGAAATGATGGTCCTCAGACTAGAGGAGGACGATTATACGCATGCCTTCCAGATCCTCCGAACTTCACCTTAACAATTTGTGACACGGATACCTTTGTACTACTACCTTCAAGAATCGACGAGTTCCGCGATGATTTTTCGTTCTCGTCCTCGTCCTCGATTTTGTCGTTTGGACTAGAAATGTAGTCGTCGGCAAGAAGCGAATTCCCGGTAGCTTATCAACGCTGGGAAGAATCGCTTTTCGAGGACGACGACGAGGACGAGGACGAGGACGATTTGGTTGCGGCTAGGCCGCTTTGTGATCTTTCCGTACTGTGCGAATCGAATTGAGCAACAGGCTGTTAAGGCGTACCCTACGCAGACCCTTCGAAGGACAGCAGCTAAAAGACAATACCGGTCACATCGGGCATCATATTTGGGCTGATCAAAATCGAATCATTACTCTGTTCCGAAAGCTCGCTTTGAATATGTAAGGCAACGTTCGTTTGCGTCCCTATCGTGGTGTTGATCGTCACAATATAAGGATTTTCCTCGTCAACATTCCGAAACAGAACCTGCACAACACCATTGCCCGATTTGTAATCATCAAACGTTTCAATACGCAGAAATTGATCCACGGGAACATGGGCGGTGTTACCGCTACTACTGGTGAATTCAAAGAATCTCATTTTTCTTGTTCTTTCAAAATCCGTACAACCGCAACAATAGTATTCCAGTTGCGTGTGATCGCCGGCGCACCGAACATCTTGTCGATCTGGCCAAGATAACCAATGGTTTTCATTCTGCGACGGTACACACCGAAGACGTATGGCTTTTTTGACGCGATAACCCGAACGAACCACTCCCCCCGTGGCGGAAGGTTGCAGGGAATATCAGACGGGCTGCGGCCGGATCTGGACAAGATGCTTACGAATCGAACGATATCGGAGCGTGACGCCTCGGTTCCAAATGGATTCTCCATCTCCAGACCGATCAGGTCGCGGCCGTCGCATAGCGCAACTTCGGCTTCGAACGGCAGCTTCCGGAGCAATTCAGCACGGAACTTTGCTCGATCGCGGCCCGGTTTCCGAACGATGAAGGTTCCGGCGGCACCAACATTCACAACATCATAGGCGCTCAGTTCTTTTGCTAGGATGCTTGGGCGAAACCTCCTGTGCCCGCCAACATTGATACCTCGGAGAAAAACGACCAGAGCCATATCTGTCACCTTTCACTCGCGACAGCCAGCCTGCTCTTCTATCCGGTGCACAGCAACCCAATTCGACGTACGGAGGCATCGCCAGCACGCGAGCGCCGCTTAATTGCAAAATGCGAATGTTTCTAAGTATATCGGAGCCCGTCTCAGCATCTCCGAAAACTGAGACGCACTGGACTGATGTTCGCCGGGCGTCAGGCGAATTCACGACACGTAATGACAAGCAAGGCGTTGCCATGGACGCGGCGATTAATCAAGTTTTCGGAGAGAAATCCAAAGGGTTTACCGAGCACGACGGTACCGGGGACTTCGGTCAGTTCAACAGTAGCTGATCCCCCCGGACCGACGGGTCTCTCGGCCATCATTCTTTGTCTATCCCGTCAACGCGACCCGCTGAGAGAGCTGGGCGAGTTGGCCCGGAAGTATGGTGATATTGTCCATATGCAACTCGGATCCCGGCATGATTATTTGGTCAATCATCCGGATCACATCAAAAAAATCCTTTGCGCCCCGCAAAGTGAGATGGCGCGGTCAACGCCGCCAGGTCTGAAACGTTTGCTCGGAAGCGGCCTCCTAACCAGCCAGGGTGACTATCATCGTCGTCATAAACGGCTGCTGGCGCCGGCTTTTCATAGAGAGTTAGTACGCCAATGGGGCTCGACCATCGTTACCGAATGTGAACGCTTGCGTGATTGCTGGCAGGACCGCACAGAGCTTGATGTCGAATATGAAATGTTACGTTTAACGCTGGCGATCGTTCTTAAGGTCTTTCTTAGGGTCGATCTCAAGGAGCGAACCGATGAAATCGCGACCGCCGCAAACACGCTGATCCAGATGATCCATTGCCGTACCTTGCCGGTGATTGACGATTTGCTGGATAAGGTGGCGTTGGGACGGATACGCCGTTTTAAACATGCCAGGGATCGATTTGATACAATAGTATACCGGATGATCCGTGAACGCAGAGCATCGTCGTCTCCAGAGCACGACCTACTCTCTGCCCTTCTTCAAGTCCAGGACGAGGAAACCGGCTCGAGCGCTCTCACCGACCAAGAAATCCGCGACGAAGTCGTCACCATGCTCATCGCCGGACATGAAACCACCGCCCATGCGCTCACTTGGACCTGGTTCCTGCTGTCGCAACACCCGCAGGTCGAGCTGAAACTGCATGCTGAGCTCGACTCGGTCTTAAACGGCAGGCTGCCGGTGGTTGACGATCTTGAGTCGCTCCCGTACAACCGAATGGTGTTCAGTGAAGCGATGCGCCTTTATCCTCCGGTGTGGATTGTCGCCCGGCGCAATCCCAATGCGTGGTCGCTTGGTAACTACACATTCCCACCCGGCTCTTTTATTTTTCTCAGCCAATACCTGATCCAGCGCGATCCCCGGTTTTTTCCAGATCCAGACCGTTTTGACCCGGAGCGCTGGGCTCCGAATGCAGTAACACAACGGCCAAGGTATTCCTACTTTCCCTTTGGTGGCGGCCCGCGCCAATGCCTCGGGGAGGGATTAGCCTGGATAATCGGACTGCTGGTGCTTGCGAGCATCGGGCAACGTTTCCAATTTTCTCTTGTGCCGCGACAGCAAATCGCGCTTGAGCCATTGATCACCCTTCGGCCAAAGTACGGCATGCGCATGATCGCCAACCGCCGATTCCATTCTGCCGGCTGATGGGATTCGCCGGCAAAGTTGCCTTGGTCACCGGCGCGGGAACTGGCATAGGGCGGGCCTCCGCTATCTTGTTCGCACGCGAAGGCGCCAAGGTGGTAGTCGCAGACATCGCAGTTGACGCTGGAACCGAAACCGTCCGCCTGATCAAAGAAGGCGGCGGTGAAGCCAGGTTCGTGGCGACGGATGTGTCGCGTTCAGAGCAAGTGCGAGCACTCGTGGAACAAGCGGTGTCAGCTTATGGACGACTCGACATTGCCCATAATAACGCCGGCACCGAGGGACCAATCGCTCGCATCGCAGATTGCCCGGAACTCGATTGGGATCGAACCATCGCGGTGAACCTCAAGGGCGTTTGGCTCTCGATGAAATATGAAATTCCGGCCATGCTGAAAGTTGGGTCCGGAGTGATCGTCAACACGGCGTCGGTGGCCGGCTTAGCAGGCGTTTCTCAACTTTCAGCTTACACCGCCAGCAAGCATGGGGTTGTTGGTCTTACCAAAGCTGCTGCCCTGGAGTATCGGCGATTCGGCATCCGGGTGAACGCTGTTTGTCCGGGGTTGATTCACACTCCGATGATCGAACGAGCTGCAAATACGAAATTGGAAAGCGATTTATCGCCTCGATGGAAACCAATTGGGCCGTTACTTAAGGCGATGCAGAGGCTCGGAATTCGTGCCGTTGCTCCCACCCAGAAAGCCGCTGGCCGGCTCGGTGAAGCCGGAGAGGTAGCAGAGGCAGTCATTTGGCTCTGTTCTGATGCTGCTTCCTTTGTCAACGGACATGCCATGGCCATCGACGGAGGGTATCTGGCCAAGTAGGACTAGGGATTGGATGCAGTTTGTTTGAATCGGGTGCAATTCCGCCTTGGCGGTATATTCCACATTCCGATAGTCCATTACTTTGATGTGGAGTCGATTTCGTGATCAGTTGTAGCCCAACGGGACAGAAAAGTTAATACCTGACCGCAAAATCGGCTCCACATCACCCAAGGCATTCGAGGACGAGGACGATTACGATTCGAGACGATCACGAAGGAAGGTCGCGACCCTTCGGCCTCGCAAGCGAGGCGCGGCCCGAACGCTGTCACTTGTAAGAGGCTCAGGTTAGAATTACTACGTTTGACGTGGAGCATGTATCCGCACGGATGGTCCTCCTAATCGGAGCGATATTCTTGATCTCGGCCTGTACCGGGTACAACGAATCAACGAGCCGAAATCACCAAGATAGTTTTTACGGCGGTGAAAAAGAGTTTCAAAAGACCGGACAACCATCAGTGATCTCGGGTTGGCGGCCACAATATGAGGGGGGTACTTAGCGTTCGTGGACGTAAGGACCCAAACGTAAGGCAGTTCAGGGAATCCCCAAATTTGTCTCTTACGGAAGCTAACGGAGCAGATGAGACAAAGACAAAATTGCACAACAAGGCCACAGAGAACGCGAAGATCCGAACCAGAAAATCCCTCTTTGCCGCCTTTGTGATCTTGCTGTGAAAGTTTTGTATCTGTTACGTCCCGTTTCGCGCCGTGGATGACGTAAGACGCTGTCTACCAGACTTCTATATAGCTTATTACCGCTCAAACGACTAAAGTACGGAAGATGAAAAAACCATCCATATGGGTTGGCTTAGGGACGTTTGCTCTCCTGGCTTCGGCTTGGGCGGGCGATTTTAAATTGCCGGATCAGAGTCCGGTTGCCTCGTTCAGTATCCCTGCGTCATGGAAGCCAGCAGAATACGAGGATGGAGTTGAAGCAATGTCGGATGACGAGTCAGTGTACATCGCAGTCGAGGCGACGGATCTCTCGAGCACATCAGTAATCGAGGACGCGATGAAACAATCCTTGAGCTATCTCAACAAGAAAGGGGTTGAAGTCGATCAATCGACCGCAAAACAGACCCAGGCCAAACTGAATGGCATGGACGTAGTCGATGTGTCATGGAGGGGGAAAGACTCAACCGGCGAGTGCAACGTCAGCTTAACGGTGGTGGTTGTGACTGGTAAGAAAGGATTGTTGTTGACCTACTGGGCATCGCCTGATGGTGAGAAGAAAAATTCCCAGGATCTAGTTCAAATCCTTCATAGCATTAAACCAATCCAGTAGTCGCTCGATTGGCAAGGGTCCAGAGGGGTCAGGTCTAAAGGGCGTGTTGCCCGAATGGTAACTGTCAAACCAATATTATAAGAGTTACCAGTTGGGCAACACGCCCTGATACCTTCAACACATACTTTCTAGTTGTGTTGAAGGTTTAGAAGCCGAACCCTGGCTTGAAACCACGTGAGCAGCTTGGGTTTTTCTCGGCGGCCAATCGAAATTCCTAGTTGCAAGGTAAACTTGGTCAGCGCCGGGATCTACTTTGCTCCAGATCAATTTGAGTCAACCTTCCTTTCAAGTGATTGCGGCCATTATGGCTACTGCAGTGGTAATATGTAATAACCAGAAAAGCGTTTGCTTCTCACTACGGCTGTTCAAAATCCGAGATGCCGCTGGACTGTTCTGTTTGCGTGCACGTAGCCGCCGCCCAGGTGCCGATTGTGATTCAGGACGCGAAGCGAGACAAGAAGTGGCGGAACCATCCGGCAATCCTCGACGACGTCGGATTTTATGCGGGTGTCCCGCTCTTTACCCATAACCGGGTTGCTGTCGGGTCAATCTGTATTGTGGACCAAAAACCGAAGCGGTTTAGGTCCGCTGATATGCAAGCGCTCGGTTCGCTCGCCACGATAGCGAACTGCATGCTCGAAAAGATGCGGTTGTACGCAAAAATTGAGAAGCGTTGTCCTTAAAAGACAATGTTTCTGACCGGGTTTACCTCGAAAGCCGCAAAATCGGTTCATTCCCCGCCAAGGGTCGTTTAGCGATTTTGCGCTAAACGGTCGATAGAACCCCGGAGGAGGTGGGTGTGGTCCGGAGCAAATCTCCGGCGCGGTCTCTCAATAGGGCAAGTCGCAATGAATCACCACCCCCTCGACGTTTATAGAAATTCTATTTTCGTCCCTGTGTGTATTGCTGATCCCGGTAATCGCAAACGGTGCTGCGCGGATTTCTGGGGACAGATTCTACGGGCAAACGCCGTCATCGCCGGGAACACCGGGATCGCCGGGAACGGAAAAGCTACAACGCGTGGCAAGACGAAACCGCGGATGAACGAGATTTTTATGCGGAATGTACATTTGCTCGTTTGGCGGAGGAGAGTTCTTTCGAAGGTTGGCCGAAGCAAGGCTCGTTGAGCACTCATTCAGACTTTACCGTTCCCGGCGTTCCCGGCGATGACTGCGATTGCCGGGGGTGCTACGCTCGTTGTTCTAGAGTTCAGCTCTTTCCTCCAAGAGGCGTATCGCTTCTTCGATCGTCGCGCAGGTAATGACCGGAACGTCAGGCGGATAATGGAAGCGGCTGATGATCGCTAAACCGATGTCTTTGCTGGGGTCTGATGGAAGTAATCTGATCACCAAGGCGACCCCTTTTTCTGCGCACAGATCCATGATCTGCCCGAGATACGGAGCCACGCTGGTAGGCATGGACACAAGCGCACTGAGATCCGCCAGCAGCCTGAATCCCGGCTGAACGTCGCTCAGGAGTGAGCGCAAGTTCTCCAGACCGGATTGCGCCTCCCCCACATGAGTTTCACCGGCCACGGTGATTTTCACTAACCGCTGCAACCGATCAAATTCGGCAAAGTACATCGTTCCGTCTCAGGATCGAATATAACAATAGGCACAGCAGATCACAAAGGAAACGCCGTCATCGCCGTGATCGCCGGGAGCGCCGGGAACGGAAAAGTCGCAACGTGTGGAAAGACTTAACCGCAGATGGACGCGAATTTTATGCGGCCGGGACTTTTGGTCGTTTGGCGTAGGGGAGTTCTTTCGAAGGTTGGCTGAAGCCAGGCACTCGCTAGGACGTGTCCGCTCCCGGCGTTCCCGGCGATCACGGCGTTTCCTTTGCCGTTCAACGCCAGATTAAGCGGACGGCGGCGACCGCAGGGGATGCTAGCAATATTCGTTCGAACCAGAGTTGGGGTACGAGTTTCAGCAACCATCGGCCGGTTATGGAGCCTGCTGCCACGGCAGGTAAAAGAATCAGATTAAACCCGAGCGAGCCCAGGTTGATC
>JAFAIO010000290.1 GCA_019236675.1 Verrucomicrobiota bacterium | reverse complement strand
TAACCTGGAATCGATTGGTAAAAGCGCGAACAGTCTCAACCCTGTCCGTGCCGGTTGGCCAAAGCCGATTCATTTCGCCCGGGTGCGGGGTCAGCAATCTGGGTCCCCTCATCTTGGCCAGGGTATCAATTTGCCGAGAAGCAATATTCAACGCATCTGCATCCATCACCATTGGACCGTCGAAATTCCGAATGACCTCCAAGACTGGGCTCTCATGTGCAGTTCCGAGGCCGGGCCCAATCGCCATAGCGGTTAACCGATCGTCGAGGACTTCCCGATAATCATGAATGGGTTTTACCATCACCTCTGGCGCCGCTTTAACGGCGAGCAAGGGATAGCTATCGTCGGCCATCGTATAAAGTGTTACCAATCCGCCACCGGCCCTCACCGCGGAGAGCGAACAAAGCACGCCGGCCCCCACAAAGCCCAAAGAACCAGCGACGATTCCGATTCGCCCGAAATCACCTTTGTGTGAGTCGAACTTACGTCTCGGAAGCAGCGGGCGAAGATCGTCGGCATCGATGAACCGGTCACGATGATTGTCGCGCACTAAACGCTCGCTGAGAGCATTCAAAGCGATACAACGAATCTTGCCGACTAAGTTAGTCGCATCATCCCGAAAAAGGCACTTCTTCGGAAAGCCGATCGTAACCGTGAGATCTGCGATGACTGCATCGCCATCCACGCCTTCCTCAGTCACTCACGTTGGTACATCGACAGCATACGGTTTCGCGCGCAAAGAAGAACGCAAATGATTCATCTCCTGAGTCATCGCTTTCAGTCCTGGGCCGAGAGTGCGACGAGACCCGATGCCCAGGATTCCGTCTACCAAAACCACGGGAAATTTATGAGATATGCTGGCGGCATCGCCTTGGAAATGGCGTGGGGGTGATCCAAACGCGCGTAGCTTCTTGCGAGGCAACGGCCCTAACTTTTCCGGAAAATCACTGAACCGGGTCAGAACAGACCACCCTGCATTCTGAAGGACCGAACCGGCTACCAGAGCATCACCGGCGTTGTTTCCTTTCCCGAGATAAAGGATACAAATTCCTCGACGACTTTCCTGGCGAAGGATCTGACGGGCGATCCCTATTCCTGCCAAGTCCATCAAACCTTCCTGGTCAACCCCCTCCGCAAAGGCGCGTTGTTCCAGCTCCTGCATCTCCGACGCAGTAAGAATCACGTTCGACATTGTGAGTAGAAAAGCCTGCATCGCTCAACAATGCATGCGCATTTGTGAGCGATGCAGGCTAGAGAGGAGAAAACCCGTTCGGCACGGAGGCCAAACGGGTTTTCTCGGTCACGGGGGGGAAACCAAGTACCCTAATTTACCATCTTTAGCCTAAACCTTAGTCTTAAAGTCCTTTCCGGGGACAAACTTTACCGTCTTAGATTTCGGTATTTTAATTTGCTGCAGCGTCTTTGGGTTTACGCCCTTTCGCGCCTTCCGCTCCACTACCTTGAACGTCCCGAAACCAACGAGTTGAACCATCTTGTCTTTCTTTACACCCGCCTTGATTGAATGAATTACAGCCGTAACCGCTTTTTCAGCGTCGGCTTTGCTCGTTTCGGAACCGAGCTGCTTCTTAACCGCTTCGACTAGCTCTACTTTGTTCATGAATATGGATGGCTGGATTGGCAATTGGCTCCTAGACCACCTGTCAGGCCCGCTGAGCGCATTCGCCCACGGTTTTCCTTTTTTCATCGGAATCGAGTCGGTTTGTCAATCCAGAACCACCATTTTATGGCCTGAAACCGCTTTTTTCTGACGGATTGGCCGGCTAAAGCCTTTCCAGCGGCTGGACTTGCGTTGTTCTGGGGTAGACGCTAGCTGGCTTCACTGTTTCCGAGCACCTCAATTTAACTATACTAACCAGTATAGGACTTGTGACACCCCGTCGCGGATCGTTAATTCGCAAGGTGCGCACGCGCGTCGACATAAGGAGAAAGCGGATCGCGCTCCGGTAGCGTTGATGACGACTGCGTTTTGAGGCCTGGACACATACGCGGCTTCGATACGATGGTGGATTTAATGCATGGACAGTCGCCACTACCAGGACCCGTCGCTCCGCTTATGTTGAGGCGCATTTGTAGACGCGAGGAATCGCCTCCACAGCAGCAACGACTAACCAAATGTAAGCTTACAACCCTATGGCTGAGAAAGAGGTATTCACTAGTTGGCAGCGTTTTCTTCACCGGCAGCCCAAACTCGCTCCGTCAGTCTTCGTGGCTCGATCCGCGGATGTAATCGGCGCAGTTTCTGTCGACGAATATTCCAGCATCTGGTTTCAGGCCGTTGTTCGGGCTGATATCAACGAAATTGTCATTGGCAGGCGCACCAACATTCAGGACGGTTGCATTCTTCATCTGGCCGACGATTACCCGGTGCGGATCGGCGACGATGTTACCTGTGGCCATCGCGCCTTGATTCACGCCTGCAGCATCGCCGATCGAGTGTTAGTCGGCATGGGTGCAATTATCCTCGACGGCGCCGAGATTGGTTCCGACTCAGTCATAGGGGCCCACTCGTTAGTCACTAAGGGCACCAAAGTCCCGGCTGGCTCGTTAGTATTGGGTTCCCCAGGTAAAGTGATTCGAGCTCTGCGAGCGGAAGAAATCGCCGCATTACCAAGGATGGCCGCGAAATACGTCGCTGTTGCAGCAGCGTATCGAAGCTCGCCTAATGCTCGTTCGAATAGTAAATAGCCAATAGCCAATAGCCAATAGTAAATAGCCAATAGCCCAGGCGTTTGCAGTCAATCGCGCGCCTGACCTAACGGCACTATTATTAGTTATCGGCTATTGGTCATGCCAGTGAGCATCAAGCGAGCTTCGCTCGATGGTTTTGAGCCGGCGAAGCCCGGCGCCAATCCGAGGGACACAATCAATGAGTGCCCGCGTGTAGGGATGCTTAGGATTTTCTAGAATTACTGCACATTCACCAAATTCTAATAGCTTACCCCGATACATGACCGCGACCTTGTCGGCCAAGCCTCGAATGATGCCGAAATTGTGGGTGATTAGTATGATCGACATCGCGAACCGTTCCTTAAGCGATCGAAACAGGTCTAAGATTTGCCTTTGTACGGTTACATCGAGAGCCGTTGTTGGTTCATCGGCCACTAAGATTTTCGGACGTGCGCAGAGCGCCATCGCGATCATGACTCTCTGTTGCATACCACCGCTGAGTTGAAACGGGTAGTCTCGAATGCGTTTAGCCGGCTCGAGAATCCCAACCTGATCCAGCCAATAGATCACCTCCTCGCGTACGTTCTTTACGTCGGGCCGGTGTCGCCGCAAAGTCTCCCCTAGCTGGTCGTAAACGGAGAAAACCGGACTTAGACTGGTCGCGGGATCCTGGAAGATATAAGCGATCTGCCGCCCTCTAACGCTACGAAGACCGCCGGCAGATTTGGTTAACAGCGGATCCCCGTCAAGTAACACGTCTCCACCTGTGATTCTGGCTGGCGGCTCAGGCAGCAGTCGAGTTAACGCCAAAGCGGTCACACTTTTTCCGCTGCCGCTCTCCCCCACTACTGCAAGCGTCTCACCATCCCCAACGGCGAACGAAACCGAGTCGACGACGGTGAATTCTTCGTTCTCGCTAATGAACTTGACTGTTAGATCGCGCACTTCAAGCATGGCCTGAATAAGTTCATCAGAGAGAGTTAGAGGTCACTGCTAAATAATTCACCAAATAACACCTGGGACCGCCGTGCGCTAGAAAAACAGCTCCCTAGGAGCGATATCTCTATAGCTCCGTTTGCCCGCTACGGAGTTTCCAGTCTGGTTCCCTTTACCATGTCCTGATCGCTGTCCAGCACCTTCCAGTTCGTATCCAAAAACTGCGCCACGCACTCGCTGCTGGTAAACTCGTTCCCTGATTCGGACAGGCTCATGGTGCTACGGACACGCATGTATCCGTTCACTTCGCCCTCCTTCAATAGCGCCACATAAAACGTCAGTTTAAACTCTCGGTCGCTCGTTTGAGCCCAACGGCCATACCCGGGTCCGCGCTCATTTCCAAGACCCTGATTCGGCGGTGCGAGCGAGAATTTGGTGTTACCGTTGGTGGTAAAACTGCCGTCCCCGCCGAAGATCGCAATGCTCAATAGAGGCGACTGCACACCCCCTGCGGATATCTTCACCTCCCACACTCCGGTCAACGTCTTTTTTTCGGACGACTGCGCGACGAGAATGGCTGGAAAAACCACCAACAAAAGCACCACCGCAATCAATCCTTTTTTCATGGTCGTAATCACACGCCGGAAACGTGTCCCACTTCGCATCTTTGGTTCGATAATCATCAGTGGACTCCTTTGTTCATTTTTGAGCTCCACCAGCACGACGAACAAGCTACCGTAGCGAGGACTCTAACGTAGCGTCCGGGCATTTTAATTAAGTCTTTCTTTGTGTCCTTTGTGTCTTTGTGGTGAAATTTTCTCGTGAAATCACTATTCAGCGGGCTTTTGCTGGCGTTTTTCCTTACCGGTGCGGCTGGAGCCGCCGAAAACGAGCTGATCATCGGAATGGAGATGCAGTTTCCACCATTCGAAATGCTCGATACCAACGGTCAACCGGCCGGGGTCAGTGTGGATATGATGCACGCGATGGGAGAGTACCTGCACCGCTCCGTGCGTTTTGAAAACATCCCCTTTGATGGCCTCATCCCCTCCCTAAAAACGGGCAAAATTGATCTGGCCATCTCTTCGATGACCAAAACGGCGGACCGAGCCAAGTCCATCGACTTTAGTGACGCTTATCTGACAATGGGCCTGTCGATTTTAGCGAATAAAAATAGCCCGATCCAATCGATAGACGATGTCGACAAACCCAATTTCACTGTCGCCGTAAAGAAGGCTACCACCGGCCATATCTATGCGATCCAGCATTTTCACAACGCGAAGATCAATACCTTCAGTGACGCACCGACCTGTGCAACCGAGGTCGCTCAAGGGAAAGCGGACTGCATGATCTACGACCAGATCTCTATCTTCCAGCTCTGGAAAAGCCATCAGGACACGACGAAGGCAATCCTTAAACCTTTTCAAAGCGAAGAGTGGGCTATTGGGTTCCGCAAAGGGAACGATGATCTGCGCCAACAGGTGAACGCCTTCCTCAAGCACTTTAAGGAAAGCGGCGGCTTCAACGAGCTCGGCAACAAATATTTCGGAGAAAATAAGAAGCTATTTGAGCAGATGGGGATTCCTTTTTATTTCTGAGCTCGCCTGAGGCTCGCTCAGAATAGCCGATAGCCGATAGCCAATAGCCAATGCTGATTAGAGCGCGCGGTCTTGGCTATTGGCGATCGGATATTGGCTATGCGAAGGCGCCTCAGGCGAGTGAGCCGTGGCTGCGAAACATCCGCAAAAGATGACGATGACCCCAGAAACGTAGATCCAGAATAATAGCGCCATTATGGAGCCGAACGCGCCGTAGATCGCATTGAAATGGGCGATTTGGGTCACATAAACCCCGAACAAAGCTTGAGCCAACTCTAGCGCAATGGTACCCAGCAGGGCAGCAGGCCAGGCCACGGCAAACCGAACGTTTCGGCGTGGAGCCAGGATATAGAACAAGAGCAGGCTATAAAAGAGGACCAGGGTGGGCAGGACGCCCGCGAAGAGATGAGTCACTGCATTGCCCCAACCAAATAGTTCAGCCAGTCTATCGAATGCGAACGGCGTAACTAGCCCAAGTGCGATTGCGCTGATAACGATCCCGATCATCAGAAGGTTTTTCAGCGGGAGCTTCCACCAGTTGTAATCTGCCAATTCCCAGGCCCGATTGACCCCAATTACCAAGGCTTGGGAGAACCGCAAAGAGCTCCAAGCAAGAACTACCACGCCGAGAACCCCTGCTCCCAAGCCGTGCTCGATCACTCCCTGTACGGTGTGCAGGAGCAAAACCCGATCGCTCTCTTGTAAGGGCAGATATTGGTCGATCTGAATTAGAATCCCTCCGGCCGTCACTTCACGGTCCTGCACGAAAAGCGTCGCCAGGGCGACGCACAAGAGGATCAGCGGGAAAAGCGAAAAGAAAGCGTAATAGGCAAAGGAGGCAGCGCATTGCTCTCCATCAATCAGACCATATCGTTGAACCGCTCGCCCGAGGCTCTGCGCGAAAAGTCCAAATAGCCGCTTGCAGAACCGTAGCCAGTGCTGCCAATGTTTTGGCGGCGATATCATCTGAGGGCCTTTCGTCTTCTGAACGTACCGCCGACAGCGTCGATATGTTGTAAGCTTGATCGCATGGCGGCCCACCCCAAACGCACCCGTTGGCTAAGGTATCTCCTTAGCGGGACAGTTCTGGGCCTCCTATTAACTGTCATATTTTACCAACCCATCTTTTTCGGGCTGGCTCATTTCATCGCGCAACAAGTCGCGAACTCGCAAAACCTCAATATTGAATTCAAAATTCACGGATCCATCTTCACCGACCTCACTTTGGAAGACATCAAAGTCAGACCAAAGCCGGGAAATACCGTCTTTCCGATCGAGCAGCTGGTCGTTAAGAGGATCGCAGCCCATTACAATCTCGGCCGCATATTCCAAAACCGGGTTGCGGACATCGTTGACGTGGTTTTGGCGAGAGATGTTCAACTGGTGATTCGGCCGGTTCCGAAATCACGAAAACCTCCGCAGCCGGTTCGATTCCCGCTGGTGCTGCCCTATAAAACCGACATTCAAAACGTCAACTTCACGCTCCGCCTCCCGACAGGCAGCTTGGACATTCGGGAGACCGGGCTTCAGTTCCGGCGAGGAGAGACAGGAGTTTTATCGTGCAGGCACCTCGCCATTCCCAATTTGGGGAGCTGGGAGAACCTGCGCGCTTTCATCAGCGAATCCAATAACACCCTCCGGATTACCGGATTGCAGCTTCTCCCGTACCTCTCAGTTAACGAGCTGACGGCCGACTTAAGCCAATCAATGAAAGGAGCAGGGGCAATTAACTTGGACGGTACACTGCTCCAGGGAAGATTGCGCCTCGACGGGGCGATCGCTCAAGAAGAAGCAGCGAAGGAGCAGCTTCGGGCCCCCTTTTCGCTCAAAGCACAAATTACTGGAGTTGATCTCGCGGCCCTCCAGAAGCTGTTACCTCAACGCTTGGAAGGGGAGTTACCGTCGATCAATGTTCAAATTTCAGGCGATGCCTACCGCCCCAGCGAATGGTCGGGTACAGTGCAGGCAAGAGCGGAACAGGTCCGCCTGGACAAATACACGATCGATGCCGCGCAGTTTGAAACTGAACTCACGCAAGGCAAAAGCCGGTCGCTCGAGCTAGCGGCTCGGGCAGGGAAAAATATTGTGCACGCTTCGGGCAGCTTCGTTTTGCCGAACGACTGGACGCGATTGCCGACCGAACTCCATGCAGAGCTAGGGCTGGCTTGTTGGTTACCTGAGCCGCAGGCATTCGTTCCACAAATCGAGACCGCCGCCCTTATCACTGGGAGCGCCGCCATAGATAAAGGCTCCCTTTCCGGCGGTTTTAACTTGAACGCCGAGCCGCTCAAAGCAGCCGGATGTGTGGTCGAACAACCTCAAGCACAGGGGTACGTTGCTGGTTTACTCCCAATAGGAGAGAATTGGACCGACTCCCTTGCCGCTGTAGTTTTCGCTCGAACTTCTTCGATTCATTATCAAGATATCCGGGTTCCAGAAGTCAGAGTCGATGCGAAACTCACCAACGCCGGGACCGTCGACCTCACAACGCAAGTTTTGGCTGAACCGAGCTCTATCAAGATTTCAGCCTCGGTGCCGATTCCGAAACCACGGACCGCTTTAGACCCAAAAACCATTGCAGCTCGGCTCGCGGTCGATATTCACTCGCTAAACGATTTTCTAAGCCAACCCAGTGTCCCAGGAGCATTCTCTGTAAGCGGCGTTGTCACCGTGCAGAATTTGCAGCCTGACGGAAAAATCACCGTTCTGGGAACCTCGGTAAGCTACCGGGGCTTGGCCGCCCAAAGCGTTGACCTGGAATTGAACTTCGCTCGTAATCACATTCAGGTCGCTAAAGGAATTATCGATCTGGATGCTTCCAACTCAATTAACATCGCGGGTGAGGCCGATTTAGCCGATCCATTCCCATACCATCTGGAAAGCAAAATCGCTCTTCAGGATCTTCGCTCGTTCAATCCTTTCTTATCGAACTATGTTGCCGGCTCTGATCTGGCCGGGAAACTCTCGCTCAATCTTGAAGTCGCCGGCGCGGCAAAGAATATCCCAAACTCAGCTCATGTGTCGATAACCGGTGACAAGATCGGGTTCCGCGGCCTGACGATTCAACAATTAGCGGTCGAAGGATCGTCGGCTAACGACGATGTCAATCTGTCGGTCTTAAAGATCTTATTTGATCCGAAAAACCACATCGACATGTCGGGTGCGGGAAAAATAAGCTCTAAGTTTCCGTACTCCGGACGCGCTGATATTGAATTAGACAACCTCGGGTTTCTCAATCCGTTGCTGCATGCGTTCCATCAGGAGCTCGGATTAGGAGGAAAACTGACACTAAACTGGGGTGGGACCGGCGAACTGGCCACCGCCAACGAAACACTGCAAACCGGCGCCTCCGAACAGACGGAACAGGGAAGCTCCCCGGTCCCGACAGAGTCGGCCTCGCACTTGTCCTCCGAAGCTTTAGCGAAGGGGGAAGCGAGGCAGCGCTCCACGGAACTTACCAATCCCTCTAACGGCCACGTGGAACTCCGGGGAACGGAGATAACCGTCAAGCAATTCCAGCATATCAACGCAGAAGTGTCCGGAACTTACCAAGCGTTAGATGGCAACCTAACCACCATCAAGGTCACTTCGCCGTTGGCGAGTCTGGCCATGTCAATCCATGTCAATCCCAAGATTCTGGAAATCACTGGATTGATAGTAAAAACTCACAACCATCAGCTGACCGGAACGGTAAGTCTCCCGCTTGATTTTCAAAGCGGGTCCAAGATTCCGATCGCGATCGGTCAACCAATCAGTATCGATCTGCGAACAGATAAAGTGAAGTTGGCTGACTTTCAAAGCGCGAAGCCAGCCATCGATGGAGTTGGACAGTTAACAGTGCAAGGGACCGGCGACACTAGCAATCCTAACATCGCTTTGAATCTCGAAGCCACCGATTTGCGGTCAGCGGCCGCATCGACATTTGCCGCTGCGAGCCTCCAAATTGCGGTCAAACTAGAAAATAAAAACCTGACTGTGAGTGGTTCAGTGAAGCAACCTGACATTCAGCCCCTTAATATCGCGG
>JAFAIO010000183.1 GCA_019236675.1 Verrucomicrobiota bacterium | reverse complement strand
CCCCACGCTGTGTATTTTTCCTCGGAAGTCCAATAGCGCCCCGCCAACCGCCAGGCGGTACGCGTGATGATTCGTCTTGGGGTCTCCATCAACGGATTCTCGCGATAACCACCTGTGTTCCGCAAGGGAACAATTATTCCTGAAAATTTCGCCCGGTGACCCGGTCCGGCTAACGCAAATCTTATCCAACCTTCTTAACAACGCCGCCAAGTATACTAACGAAAAAGGGCAGATCTGGATAAGGTGCTATCGCGATGGAGCATCTGTCATATTTTCGGTCCGAGATAATGGGATCGGAATTCCGGCCGAAATGCTCCCACGGGTATTTGAACTTTTTGCACAGGTGGAGCGGAGCTATAGCCGTTCACAAGGAGGTCTAGGAATCGGGTTGACCTTGGCACGCAGACTGGTCGAGATGCATGGAGGTACGATCGAGGCTAAAAGTCCAGGCCCTGGATTGGGCAGCGAATTCGTAGTCCGCCTGCCTTTGGCGCCGGAAATAACCACTCACCCCAGACAGGAGCGCACCGATAAATTTTCATCGGATCAAATAGCGAGGCGGATCTTGGTCGTGGATGATAACCGGGATTCGGCGGACAGCCTTTCGACTTTCCTGAGGCTAATGAAAGCCGAGGTGGCTACCGCAAATAGCGGATTGGAAGCGCTGGAAACACTCGAGACAACTGATCCGTCCGTCATAATTTTAGACATTGGAATGCCAGGCATGGACGGGTTTGAATTAGCCCGAAGGATTCGCGAGCAGAGAAGCAAACGGGACATAACTTTGATTGCTCTATCTGGGTGGGGCTATGAGGAGGATCGTCTGCGGTCGAAGCAAGCAGGGATCGATTATCACCTGGTTAAACCGGTAGACTTCGCGGTGCTGCGAAACCTGCTGGCCACGTTACCAGACAAACCCTAGCGGATCGATTATTCCGTCCTGGATAACCAGGAGCTCATCCCTACCGCCTGAACTGGCTTCCGTGATGGCTCTGCGGCAAATATGGACCTTGTTGGAATAGCTTCTCGCGTAACGTCCCGGACCGGTACTCTTTCTTATATACGCCTCTGCGTTGCAGCTCCGGAATCAGCAGCTCGATAATGTCCTCATAGGTTTCCGGCATAACGGCATAGACAAAATTGAACCCGTCGACGTCCGTTTCTTCGATCCATTCCTGAAGACGATCAGCCACGGTTTCTGGGGATCCAGCCACTACGGGACCGCGTCCGCCCAATCCAACCCATTGAGCGATCTCTTTGATTTTCCAACGCCGGTTAGGGTCCGCAATCGTAAATGATTCCAAGGCGGATTGGTTGGCATCTGTTTTTTTGGCCTGTAATTCGTCCTCCGGGCCGTACCCGCCCAGATCGACACCGGTCCAGCCCGACATCAAGGCCAACGCACCCTCAAAATCGACGTAGGAATAGTACTCCTCAAGCTTCGCCGCAGCTTCAGCATCTGTTGGAGCTACCACCACGGTGAACATTGCAAATATCAGGATATTCCCTCTGCCAAGTTCAGCCGCCCGGTCGCGGAGATCCCGGACGTATCTTTTCACAATCGCTGCCGTCGGAGCCGACACGAAGATGCATTCCGCGTGTTTGGCTGCAAAATCTTTGCCTCTTCTGGAAGCACCCGCTTGGTAGAGGACCGGAGTCCGTTGGGGCGAGGGTTCGCTGAGATTAAACCCAGGCACCTTGAAATATTTTCCCGAATGATTGATGCCGCGGACCTTGGCTGGGTCCGCAAAAACGCCCCTCTTTCGATCGCGCTGAACCGCACCTGGTTCCCAGCTCTGTTCCCAGAGTTTATAACAGACTTCCATGTATTCGTCTGCCAAGTCATAGCGATCATCGTGCTGGGTCTGTTCATCGAGCCCAAAATTCTTCGCGGCGCTATTCAGATAACCGGAAACGATATTCCAGCCGAAACGCCCCTTAGTGAGATGATCCAGCGTGGATGCGCGGCGAGCGAACGGATAGGGATGTTCGTAAGTGAGCGCGCAGGTAACGCCGAAGCCGAGATGTTCGGTGGCGCTCGCCATCGCCGAAACCAGCATCATCGGATCATTTACCGGAATTTGAATCCCGCTGTGAATCGCGGCATCCGGGCGACCGTGATAAACGTCGTAGGGACCAAGGACGTCAGCAAGAAACAGACCGTCAAATTTACCACGCTCAAGCAGCCGAGCCAGGTCCGTCCAATACTCCAGATCGATATAGCGCTCAGATCGGTCTCGCGGATGGCGCCACAGCCCCGGGGCCATGTGCCCAACACAATTCATCGCAAAAGCGTTGAATCGTATTTCCTTGCTCATAGCCAGGCGTGGCGTGGCGGCGGAACGCCATTGAGATAATAATTCCCGAGCGCATAGTACTTCCAGCGTACCGGATCGTGCAGGGTATGCACGCGAGCATTGCGCCAGTGGCGATCTAACCCGTATTTGTCCAGGGTCGATTGAGTGCCGGCTAGTTCGAACAGTTTGTTGGTTGCCAGAATTGAGATCTCCGTCGCTGCGATCTTAGACTCGGCCACAGCCAAAGCCGCTGCGGTTACCGTTTCCTCGTCCAAGACTGCGGCAGCGCGATCGACCTTTGTCGCGGCTCGTTCCATCAAGGCCTCGGCTGCATGCAATTGATATTGCAATCTCCCTAGCTCCTCAATGGTCAGTGGGTCTTCGCTGGCGCGCTCGACATTGGCGTCAATCCACGGCCGAGACCGATTCTTTACGAATTCGATGGTGTCAGCAATCGCTGCTCTGGCGATGCCCACATCAATCGCCACATGAATAATCTGCGAAAAAGGACCTCGGGTAGTCGGCCGCTGATAGGCCTCGTACGAGGGTAAGATCTGGTCCTTGCTCACCCGGACATCTTTCAAAACCACCGTTCCGCTAGCCGTGGTCCTTTGTCCAAATGCCGACCAATCATCAATAACCGTTAGTCCTTCACTATGCCGGTTTACCAGCGCCACCACCCGTTTGCCATCAGCATTGGTTACCCGCACCGGAACCCAATGAGCAAAGAGCGCACCCGTACAGTAGAATTTCTCGCCGCTCAGGCGATAACCGTCGCCATCAGGCACAAGCTGAGTCTGATTTGCGATCACGTTCTTGCCCGAACGCTCAACCGCCGCGTTCCCTAACCGCTCGCCTTTTAAGATTCGGTCAAAGAAAAAAATCTTCTGGGCTTCAGTCCCAATCAGACGGATCTCTTCGACATTCGCGTAGTGGTTCTGCGGGATTTGGCCGATGGAAGCGTCTGCCTCAGACACAATCGCAACCACTTCCGTGAACGTAGTCGTGGACACTCCGGCACCCCCATATTCTTTTGGCACCGTAATTCCCCAGAGACCGGTTTGTGAGAACCACTCGATTTCCTCAAAGGGAAGGCGCCTTTCCTTGTCGCGAGCCGCCGATTCACCTCGTATCTGTTCTGCAAATATCCGAGCCGCTTCCAATGCTTGCTCGTCACTTTTGATGCGCTGCGCTTCTGCCATATCAAACTTTGGATGGTGCTTTTGGGGGTGCTTTCTCAATTACTGGCGCTCGGCGCCAAAGTAAGACCGATAACTCGAAACATAAACCTATGCCCTTGGGATCGTCCTGCCCTAGACAAAAATCAACAATGCCGCTCCAAACAGAACGGTTCCTAACAAAAAGCTCATAACGGTAAATCCCATTACCCTTCGAATACTGATCCCGGCGACCGCGACTACCGGGAGCGCCCAGAATGGCTGAATCATATCGGCCACTTGTTCTCCATAGGCTACCCCCATCGCAGTAGCCGCTTGAGACGCATGCAGCCCCACCGCCGCAGGTACAGCGAATGGGCCCTGTACGGCCCAATGACCGCCGGCACTTGGCACAAATAAACTGATCAAGAGCGAAGCCAAATAGTTCCAGAACGGGAGCGTGTGGGCATTGGCAAACTGCGTAAATGCTTTAGCCACAACATCCGCCAAGCCGGTGCTAATCAAGATCCCCATAATCCCTCCGTATAGTGGGTACTGCAGGATCAACGGGCCTGTAACTCGGGCTGCCCGGTTAACCGCCTGGATGTACGCGATAGGCCGCCAATGCAAAAGCAGGCCGGCTATCAGAAAAAGAAAAATCACCGAGTTGAGATCCAGGGAAAAACCTGACTGCCCCCAAATACAACTCAAGGCGATAATCCCTGCGACCACAATCACCAGGTTGAGCACACAGCTCTCTTCAAGTCGCCTAGCCAGGGTCGCCGGGCCTCTTGGCGGCTCAGCTTTTTCCGGCTCTTCGGTCGCGCTCAGATTCGCTACCTGGGCATCTGTTTGGCTGGGTTCAATCGCACAGAAGAGGATCGGTAATGCGATTAACAAGAGGACCGCCGGAACTAGATTTAAAGGAGTGAACAGGGTCGAGCTTAATGGCAGTACTTGGCCGGTGACCTTTTGCACAATGTTCAAATTTGAGCCCGGTGTCGCTAACGACAATGCGATCGAACTGGAGAAACCACTCGAAAATATCATCCAGCCGGAGTAAGCGCCGGCAACCAGCCACCCAAAATCGATGCCAATACGTTGCGCGATTTCACGAGCTATCAACCCGGCTACTACCAAACCGAATCCCCAGTTCAAGAAGGAGGCGATATAGACGGTGACAATCGTAAGCACGATCGCTTTCTTCGGTGTACTCGCGAGGGTCGCAAGGCGTCGCAGTACTGCCCGGACAGGCGCAGAGGTAGATAACGCGTAGCCCGTGACCAGAATCAGCAAAACCTGGAACGCGAACGCCAGTATACTGAATAGACCATTATACCAGCCGGTAAAGATCGTAGTGACCGATGCTTTTGGGGCCAGCAGGGCTGCTAATAAAGCGGTCAGAATGCTCAGCGCTACTGCTAAAACGTAAGGATCCGGTGTATATCGCTCGAACAATCGAACGAAGAATGTAGTGAGCCGGCGGATGAACGAGTGCTGGACAAGCGGTTGGGGAGCGGGTGAGCGGTCCGCTGGGATGTCAACTTGCACAGTAGGCTTTAGAGTCGATTCGAGAGGGCGTCAACGGTAAAGGTCGGAGCCTTTTGGCACCAGCTCCGTAGGAGCGAAACCTTTATAGCAAGCGGTCATCAAATTTTGTGTGTAGCTCCGTAGGAGCGGCATCCAGTGTTTTTGCAGCGGCTTGAAGGCTTGGCCTTTTTCCGGCGGCCGAAGAACCTACGCTGATCCGGTGTTTGAATTAATGGTTTCGAACAATTCAAACGAGGCAAACCTATGGGCCGATTCGCCAGGATATGCCGCTCCTCCGGAGCTGACCGGGAATTGGAATCGCCGGCTATAAATATTCAGCTCCTACGGAGCATAGGTCGCGGTCTTACCAAAATTGCCCTAGCGCCTGATGACGCAGCCAAATCACTTCTGATCGATCGTCGCTTGCGGACCGGACACCGGCGTATAATGCCCTTTGAGTATGAAAACGAGGGGATAGATCATCGAAGCTACGGCCTCCACAATCGTTAAGGTTCCAAAGTTTCCGGTATCTGAGCCGCCCTGCGCGGAGACCATCAAAGCAATCGCTCGCATTCCGGCGACAAAGCTGACGGTGTAAAGCAGTAACATGATGCGGGTTGGGGCCTTGAAAAAGCAATAGATGACTCCGGCTAAGGCCAGCACCCCAGCCACCGGGACAAGTTTCGCAATACTGAACCATACGCTGATCCCCGCTAGCTCGCGACCTGCGATCGTTAGATCAACCGCAGCCACCAGCAGGACAACCAACAAGATCACAACCCGTACCCAACGATCATTGATCGAGGTCATATGCCGGAGGCGTAGAGCAATCAGCACCACTGCTGCTAATTGGACGAGACTGACCGCAATGGCTTCGAATTCAGACGCCTGCGAAAAAAGGTTAACCCACAGCCAAAGTTGACAAGCGAGGGCCACAAAAATGCGTTCGCCAATTCCGAGTGTTCTGGGAGCTCCGGGGTCCATTTGTCTAGTTTCACCGCAGAGACACAGAGGTCACGGAGAACTGCCAGATGAAAAGCGATAAGTGAAAGGTGAAAAGCACACCGGAGGCGGGCGGTGCCAAGCCCCAAAGGGGTGTTGCCTCGCACCTGTCACCGTTCACTTTTCACCTATCACCTCTCCGTGCTCTCTGTGTCTGTGTGGAGAAATTCAGGCTATTTCGCACTTAGAACAAGCTTTAAGAGGCCGGGAAACCTCCTGTTTAACTCGGTTTCGCGAATGGAAGTCATGCATTTCGTGCCCTCGGTCCGGGTGTAGATGAGGCCCGCTGCGCGTAAAACATCGAAGTGATGCGAGCGGGTCGCCTTGGAGACGTCGAGCTGAATCTCACTACAAGCCAGCTCTCCTCGTTCGGCCAAGGCCCGCACAATCGCAATTCGGCACGGATCAGAAAGCGCCTGCATCACGTCGGCTAAAGCGACTTCTCTCAGTACTGGATGCGAATAGCACTTCATCGAATAAACAAAATAACATTTTCATAGTAGTTAGACAATCATCTGACTAAAGAACATTCGATGGTGGGCATTCAGGTCTTTTCAAATCACAAGGGTGTTGATCTAAGGTCGCGCGGAGGGGAGCCGCATTCCTCGTCCCTTTACTGCAGAACGCTTACAACACCCATCGCGCTGCCGTCCAAAACGCGTATTAGCCGCGGCTCCCTGGAACGTGTAGCGGACCGAATCTGGCAATTCCAATAGACCTGGCACCGTCCGCCTCCGCGGACTACGGCGCGACAGGTTCCCCGGGGCGTCGCGGCTGTGGAACGCGAAAACCGTTGCGTATAGTTTTCGGTCGGGACCATGCTTCGGCCCGGCACGCCGAATGCAACGCCCCCCTACATTTGACATCCGTGGGTCAGATTGAATAGTTCGATACAAATCGAACATCAATTTCGTCGATTATTACGGACACCCTAGGGAATCTTCTATGCCGACACTACAAGACCCAATTCGCATCGGCGACTGGCAACTACCCAATCGCGTCATCATGGCTCCTCTCACCCGCTGTCGATCCAGTGAGGGACGAGTACCAAACGACCTGATGCGCCAATACTACCAACAACGCGCCAGCGCTGGCCTGATTATCTCCGAAGCTACCTCTATCTCGCCCATGGGTGTCGATTATCCGAATACTCCCGGTATTTGGTCACAAGAACAGATTGCGGGCTGGAAACGCGTGACAGACGGCATCCATAGCGCCGGCGGGCAAATTCTTCTTCAGTTGTGGCATGTCGGTCGCGTATCTGACCCGATCTACCTGAACGGTGCGCTCCCTCTGGCGCCGAGTGCGATTGCACCGGGGGGACACGTTAGCTTGATTAGACCCGAAAGATCATTTGTAACCCCAAGAGCGCTCAACCTCGGAGAAATCCCCGGGATCATCGAAGAGTACCGTCGAGGAGCCGAGAATGCCTTAGCCGCGGGTTTCGACGGAGTCGAGATTCACGGGGCCAACGGTTATCTGCTCGATCAATTTCTTCAAGATATCAGTAATCACCGGACTGACGAGTACGGCGGATCCGTCGAAAATCGAGCGCGCCTGATGCTGGAGGCAGTTGATGCCGCAATCTCGGTTTGGGGAGCGAGCAGGGTCGGCCTTCATCTTGCGCCGCGCGGCCGTTCTCATTCCATGGGGGATTCAAACAAACCGGCAACCTTCGGATATGTAGCGCGCGAAGTTGGAAAGCGAGGCATCGCTTTTATCTGTGTCCGTGAATCGCTAGAAGAACCACGGTTGGGACCCGACCTGAAGCGGATCTTTGGCGGTCCCTGCGTCGCGAACGAGCTCTTCACGAAAGAAACGGGAGAGAAAATCGTAGGGGACGGTGAAGCAGATGCGGTCGCCTATGGCAGGCTATTCATCGCCAATCCGGACCTTCCACGAAGGCTCGCCCTTAACGCGCCTCTCAACGAGCCTATTCAAGAAACATTCTATTCGTCAGACGCAGGTCCAAAAGGCTACACCGACTACCCCGCGTTAGATCTGGAAAAGCAAGCAGCGTAGTCCTCGTGGAGCGCTGCCTCGCTTGCGAGTGCTGGTGGGAAGAGGCTCCCGGAAGACCTGACCGCGCAACCGAAGGAACAAGAGCTTCCGACGCTCTTTCGTTAGCGAGGCCAAATCGCGCGCCGAGCCGGGCATTGGGGTGTGGCATGGATCCAACGTGAAACAGTAGAGCCGTGGGATAGATGATGGAACACCCAGCGCCGCGGCTCGGCACGCGCTTCGGCCTATCAAACCCA
>JAFAIO010000458.1 GCA_019236675.1 Verrucomicrobiota bacterium | reverse complement strand
GTCGGATCTGTCGCGCTTCTTGACCGCTCCGTTGGTGCAAATGATCAAATCTCCGCCATCAAAAAAACAATAGAGGCGCATCTGATAAGATTTGAATTCGAATATGCCGTTCGATCCTTCGACTTTCTTGAACTTTGTCTCATTTCTTGGGGGGACCGTCCCGAGCCGTTCGTTCGAGCAATGCTGCGAGCAAGCGATTTCGATCGCCAATAGCCAACCACAGGAGTGAGAGATTCTTGAAAATCATCTGGGATGCCCCGGGCTTTTCCGGTCGTTGTACTTGCTTGCCTACCTTACTGCCCACCAATCACAGCGCAAGCAATAAAATATGGTTTAACTTCTAAATTTTATGTGTATTTTACTGCTACAGCGAGGATATACCTTGAATATGCGCCGGGATCTGGAACATTGATACCATGGAAAATGACTCAAACCGTGCCGAAAAGAAGCAGCGGACTCGGAGCCCGGCTTATCCGGCTATTGATTTAGAGCAGGCAATCGAAAAAGCTTCGATTCTCTGGAAGCGTGCAAGTCGACACCCGGTGCAGGCTGATGTAGTTGTAACGTTTTGGGGCTACGACAAGGGAAGCAGCTCTGGGCTTTCAGCATTGTCGGCTCTGAAGAAATTCGGGCTCGTCGAAGATTTCGGAAAAGGTGAGGGCCGCCAAGTGAAGCTTACTGATCTTGGAATTTCGCTTGTTTTCAATCCAGACGTGAATTCTGAGACCTACACTTCGAGACTGAAGCAAGCTGCCCTCTTGCCTTCAATTCACGAGGAGCTTTGGACCAAGTACGGAGGTAATTTGCCTGACGACGCCGTCATCGAGCATTATTTGGTGGTCGATCGACGTTTCAATGAGCAATACGTCAAGTCGTTTATCGAGGACTTAAGGAAAACTTTATCCTTTGCGAAACTCAAGGCGTGCGATATACTGGCCGAACAAGAAATGACGAGCGGCATTCAAACGTCAGGCTCTGTTCAAGCAGTTCCGACGGTCGTGATGGCAAAGCAGCCTTCTCAGCAACAAGCTGCTCCAATTCCTACGAACCAATATCCTCAAGGTGTGGTAGAATTGCCGATCCCTCTTGATGACGGCCGCGTCGCGCGCATCCCATATCCGATGTCGGAGGATACGTTCGAACTACTCGTTGAAACGTTGAAGCTGTGGAAAAAGCGCTTGGTGAAGCAGGTTGAGGTAAGCGCTCAAGCGATACCGCCAAGCGAATGATTTTGCAGGCTGAACGCGATCGAGACAGTTAGCGCGATCAACATCGCGTTGTGAACTGTCATCTGGAAGACGCTGCCGGGCAAGTCGATCGCAGCGGACTGGACCGTCTCACCACTTTCCACCCCGGTTCCTCCAATATCCTGATCTCGACCACGCATTCGAGTCGAGGCACGCTGACCCGTCGCGAAGGATGGCTTAGACTTTGAGCATCATGCTCATTCTTGCTGAAAGCCACTCGTATTGAAAAGGCTGGTTTTGCGCCTACGCATCCGTCGAGACGTGTCTAGACTGCCGCCTCACTGCAGTACGTTTTCTAAACCTCGCATTGCCCAAAGTGGCGAAATCAAATCTCCTTGCCGGGTTCCACGTATACCGACGGTTCTCCACTGAGAATCTTGAACGCGTATTCCACAGGGCTCTCGGCCAAGGGTCCCGCTTTTCCGAGGCTTTCCGGCATTACGTTAGCTGAAGGCAAAATTCCATCGATAATGAGTTTCTTCGCAAAAATGATTTCTCTCAACTCCTCCAAGAGTGGACTGCCCTGCACCTTGTCGGGCTGAATCGTTTCCGCAGCCAGGCCGGCGAAGATATCCGCGAGCTGAGTCGGATAATTGCTTAGAGAACTCACTGGCGTTATCGAATCGGCTTTCAGCGGATATTCGAATACGTGACCATAGTAGTTCGCTCTGTGCTGCTTCAATTGTCCATCCGCCAAAATCCTTATTATCTTTTCCTCATGGGCGAGAGCTCCCTTCTCGTCTGTCTGAATGTTAAACCTTGTGCCGAGTTCCCTTCCCCATGCCAGGACAAGCACATGGAAGGCAGGGATGACCGGGTCGAGGGTTATGGCTTCGTCCAAGTATTCTTCTAGTCCGGCGCTCGCGACAACCATCTGGACGAACGTTTGCGAAACGTCGCTGCCGAATTTCTTGAGGTGTTTATACACCAGATTGATCTCATACCTAAGCTTTTGGATCGCATCCTTGTCCCCCTTACGGATAAAGGTGGCTACTTTCCGAAGGAGGTTATCGAAGCGATCCTTCTTTAGGAACGTCGGATAAGTGGTAAAAATTAGATTCGCGAGCCCGTGGGCGGCCCCATTTTCGTAAAGATTTATACCATTTGCGTGACACTGCGGCTCGTAAAACAGGTCCACAATCTTCGCGACCAACATGAACCGCTTATGGATCGTGTAGGCTTTGACCCGCCCTTCGTTGACTTCGTTGCGCCTTAGCAACCGGAGCACGTTGGCCATATGCTGGGGAGACTTCTTCAAATCGGAAAACTTCAATTCTTTGAATTTCCCGGGACGGAACAGATCGGCGAGGTCCTTCGCCTCATCGTCCGAGTAGCAAACTGACGCTAAAGCAAATATTGGCTGTTGTTCATTAAGCAAATCCGGTCCGGTATTACCGGATTCATCGAAGGAGACCGTGGACATCTGCCGAACATTGCACGGCCCTACCACAGTTCCAATTAAACGCGTTTCCTTCTCCAAGCTAGCGGCGCTGCTTACCCTTTGCAGCGGCCTTTGTGACGACCGTTCAACGCCCCCGATGGGCGAGTGTTGCAACCCCCTCCGCGAGATGGCGCGAAGCAAGAACGGCCACGCGCCTGCCTGAGGCGCACTAACCGGATAACGGCGCGTGGCGTCACCAGAGTAGGGCGTCCTGCGGTTTGAGATGCAACGGCGGGATTCGTCCCATTCGTTACCGTCTTTTCCCCCTGCGACAGGGGGTGAGGAGGTCCGCCGGGCTCTGCATAGCGGGCAGGACTGCCGAGGAATGACGTCAATTCGGAACTTCAAAAGTGTCCAAGCAGGAAAGTCGCTTTTTCGGATTGCCTGTGTAAGTGCTTGAAGCTGAGCCTGCACCGCATAGGAATCGAACCTATAACCCAGTGATTAAGAGTCTACTGGTGTCCGCGATCCGACCTGACCTTTTCTGACCCGCATTGATCCGTCGTGTCGCTTGAATACAAGCTCCAGAAGACATCTCAAAATAATTGCCATCGGATCACGAAAGCGCATAAATGAGCAGGGATGAGCAAAAAAAGTGGAGAAGAAACGGGACTTCTTATCCACTTTTCCAAGACGGATTTCCGCTACTGGAGCGAAAATGTTTTCCGGAAGGCGTACACAAAAAACGGAAGACGGCTGTACACGAAGGACTGGTACGCCAGAATCCAACACGACGGGCGAAGAGAGTTTTTTCCCCTGCAGACCCCGAATAAGGCCGCAGCCGCCGCGCGGGCACGAGACATCTATCTCCACCTTGTATCCCACGGTTGGGAGCCTACTTTAGCAAAGTACAAACCAAAGCGCTTCGAGCGCCAGGCAACATCGCAAAAACAATCGCCGTGCACGGTTGGCACATTCCTTGAGGAGGTTCTCAGGTCGGCGAGCAATCGTCGCACTGTCGAAGGTTATGCGACCGCATTCAGAACGATCGTGTCTGATAGCTTCGGCCTCTCAGTCGACAAGAAAAAATATGACTACTATTATGGCGGGCGCATCGAATGGCTCAATCGCGTCCACAGTATTGCCCTCGACCAGATAACTCCGGCTAGAATCCAAGAGTGGAAACAGTCCTTCCTGGCTAAAGCCGGATCCGATCCCCTCACCCTTCGCAAGGCTCGGATTTCCGTGAATTCTCTCATGCGACGGGCCCGCAGTTTATTCTCGCCGAAAATCCTACGTCATCTTCAGCTCGCAATCCCGTCGGCAAAGCCTTTCGACGGCATCGAGTTTGAGCCGCGTCAAAGCATGAAATATCGGAGCCGCCTTGATATCGGCAAGCTAATCGAAGTAGCCAACGAGACCCTGTGGCCGACCGATCCGGAGTGCTACGTGATTTTTCTCCTCGCAGTGGCCGCTGGACTGCGCCGCAAAGAAATCGATCTCTTAGAGTGGTCGTCTTTCCGCTGGGAGGAAAACGTGATCCGAATTCAGCCTACGAAATTCTTCCATCCAAAATCTGAGGACTCGATTGGCGACGTCCAAGTAGATACCGAGGTCATGGCCATCTTTCGTAAGTACCGCGGTACTGTCAAAGGACTCTTTGTAATCCCTTCACGCCAGAAGCCCAAAACCGTCCTCCGGGGCGACTACTACCGTTGTGAGACACACTTCGAGCGGCTTAACGAGTGGCTTCGGCTTCAAGGAGTAACCGAGCAAAAACCTCTTCACACTCTTCGAAAGGAATTCGGTACTCTAGTCAACCTTGCCCACGGCATACATGCCGCCAGCAAAGCGTTGCGACATGCGGACATCACGCTGACAAACAATTTTTACACAGATTCACGCATTCGTGTAACACCGGGACTGGGGCAATTATTCCGGCCTAAGGTTACATAAAAGCTAGCGATTTTCTAATCCGTAGGTCGCAGGTTCGAGTCCTGCAGGGCGCGGTACGCTATGTCGTTCATTTGTAGTCTCTTACATTGACAGAGAAAACTGATCTTTTGCTCCCGGGTTTTTGCTTAGGCAATTCTTAGGCAAATTTCATCTGGAGCGTGTCTGTAGATCAGGGAGGTGTCGGCGCCGGCCATTCAGTGCGTGCCACGCTTGCCCGTGCTGGCGGCTCTCGCCGTCTTTGGCGCAAAGGGAAGCGATTCAATCCTAGCCAAGCGATCCCCCGGGCCTCGGTAACGATCCCAAAGAGCACCTGATCGATGTGTCCCTGGCAGAACGCTTCAAAAATCTTGTATTGTCGATGATTGAAATCGGATAACCAGATTCGCGGCAAGCGACCTCTCCGTCGTCTCGTGCTTAAATTTCAAAATATTTTGCCCAGCGGTTCGCTAAAGGAGATGTCCTCTATCCGAACGGGAGAAAACGCGTCTGCCGGTCCATGCCAAGGGCAGACATCGGGATGGAGAAGATATGCGAGCAATTCGATGCCATCCACTACACGCGGCCCGGGACGAGCGAAGTAGGCGTTTGCATCCACGGCAAAGACTTTGTCGCGGCGAACCGCGGGGATTTCGCTCCAACCAGGTTGCTTCAAGAGCTGTCGGGTGAGCTCGATCGCTCTCCCGGTGTCGAAGCCGCATGGCGCAACAATCAGCACTTCAGGCGACCATGAGGCGATTTCAGGCCAGGAAATCTTAACAGAATCGGAACCGTTGCGGCCCAATGCATCCTCGCCGCCTGCGATTTCGACCATTTCAGGAACCCAATGCCCGCAACAATAGTAAGGATCGGTCCATTCCAAACAAAGGACCCGAGGCATGGCCTCGTGTCGGACTAGCTCAGTCGTTCTTTGTATCCGAGCACGTGCAGATCGGATGATTTTGTCTGCTTCGTCAGACCGGTCCGTCACTTCGCCCAGCTCGCGAATATTCTCGAAGATCTCCTCAAGTGAGTGGGGCGTAAGCCAGATGATCTCGGGTTTGGAGGGGAGCGTCTTCAGGGCCCGGGTGATTTCATTGCCGGACGGTGCACAAACCTGGCAAAGAGCCTGGGTAAGAATATGGGTGGGAGCGAGCCGTTCCAGTAGATGCTCATCCACTTCGTAGAGGCTGCCTCCGCTGCCGATGCATTTGCTCACGGCAACGTCGATTTCTCGCATGCTCATTTTCTCTAACGCAAGAGCACTTCGTACCACGACCGGTTTGCTTCGGACCAACGGTGGAAAGTCACACTCATGGGTGACGCCGATCAGCTGTTTCTCCAACCCGAGGGCGCAGACCATCTCCGTTGCCGAGGGCAGAAAGGAAATGAGGCGCAAGTCTTTCATGCCATGAATACCAGAAGGAAAATTGTCCCCAACGTGAGTAGGGTATCATGCGGCTACCAGGTCGCAAAACCAGAATCCCTCGGTGCGCCGTGTCGCAGGCGACGGGCACAAAGTGGATGATGCTCCGGGATGCCACTTGGATGGCCTAAGCTCAAAGCATCGTCCTAAACAATTACCTTCTCCACGCATCAGATGGCAGAGCAGAGCACTGAAAAGCCTGCTTCCTCCTTTTCCGAGGCTTGCTTCATAACTTCCACATCTTCAGATGGTTTTACGGTATTTGACTCCTCTACACTACGGTTAGAAAAAGTGTAACTGCCGCTAAAATGCCCGAATTTCAAATTCTTCGTCGTCACCTTTACATCCGCGTTTTAACAGGATTCGTGCCACCCTTTGAGTTCGAATCCATGCGAGACAGCCAATAAGGAGTCTCTCTAACCCAAGTGCGCTTTGAACCGGAGCCTTCGGTCTACCGGTCTTATGATCGAGCATAACGACAATCCCTAAGGGGATAGCGGAGGAGATACTGTTCCGGTTGGCAATCATCCCGTGGAAACAAAACAGGAGAAGGAGACCCAGCCTTTCCCCCTCCCCAGGCACTGGTAATGTCGGTCACGCTCTGTCTCTCACAAACTGCTGGTCGCTCGCGAGTCATCAAATCGGTTTACGACTTGATGAAGGACAGAAGAACAATCAACAGAACTAACACGGTTTCGGCGTGTTCCATTTTTTGCTGCTCCTTTATTCAGAGCCGGAAGCTTGCGCCTCCGGAATGGGGTGTCTAGCTCGCGCTTAGAGACTTCCGGACGCCTCAGACCACGAACCGGCTAATCGGATATCAGAACGCGAAGCACGAAGCAAGCAAACAATTGTGTGGCAATTTTTGCGTCGCGCCTCCGCTTTACCCAAAATTTTGCACATGTGCCTCTGGATCACTTTGTCATGTTTCGAGGCAGCTTGTTCTTAATCAGGAACTTACACAGTTTACTGAAAACGCACTAATTAGTATCTCAGCCACTTCTCAGCCATTTTTGCAAATTCGCGGATAGAGTTCAGGTAGAGGTAGCATACGACTTCGGATCACAGGGTTGCATGTTCGAGCCCTGCCGGGTGCAATTGAGCCACCAGAGCCGTCAAGCAGCGGTTTCAACTTGTTGAGAAGTCATCGTTCGTGTTAAGTCGATGCCCGTCCAGCGCCCATTGCAGGATACTACTCTGCATCGCCGCCAGATTTCGCCAACCAAGGCTTTAAAGCCGTGGTAGCCTTTGTGAAAGTCTCGAAATCACTCTCTGAAAGCGCGCTTGCGTGTTATCACATGCCGGGAAAATATCAATCAGCATCGCGGAGCTAACGTGCGCAGTCGCCTTAGAATGCGCTTTCTACGGTGACGTCGTAACGAACGATTTCGTGATTGTTCTCTGTGTAGGCGTGAAACGGAAGGGTCTCGCCCGGTGCAAGGTGAGAGACGGATGTGCTGTCTTTCGCGATAACCTTGTTGTCCTCGTCAAACCATCTTACCGAGATACGCACCATCGTCGCTTCTTTTTTGGCGTTGCTGGTGATTTCACCATCAACATAAGTGCGCCTCTTCTCTTCGCGCGTGCTCAAGTTGCTGACGGTAAAGTGGGAACGATGAAGGGCGCTCACAGCGCCCTTGCTCTGTTGGGCCTGTCCCGATAGCGGAGATAAAACGGGAATGAGAGCTAGGCCAATAATTGCGATGATTCTTTTCATTGGACGCGGATATTTGCGGGTTGGACGCTACGGCCATAATCAGTCTACCAGGAAGGCCATTGCGGGCAAGGATGGATTCGGGCGCTATAGGCCATCTTGCTGCACAGTCTTTTTACAACACGCTTGCCCCGTTTGTCTGACGGCTTCACAATGCATCGCGTCATGAAGACGCCCATATCAATAATCCTCGCTGCAGGATTGCTCGCAGCTACGGCATTCGCCGCTGAAACACTGCCCTTCACGATCGAATCAGGGACGGTAACCTACACGGTCACATCGGCTTATCTTGATACTCATTTCGAGAACATAGTGCCGCCCGAAGGGGCTTATTATCTGATAATCCAATTGACCGCCAAAAACAGCTCACCAAAAAGATTCAGTCTCGGTGGGCTATTCGGAAAGAACTTTTCCGCTGAAAAAGGCGGTTACAAATACGATGTCGACGGAGGAGTGGGCTGGCAAACCTCCGCTTATTCCGGCACCGCTTCGCTCGAACCACTCATCCCTAGAAAATTGAGCGTACTCTTTTCGGTGCCTGCTGAAATTGCCGTTGGAACCTGGACCGTTCACTTTCCCACGGGTAAGAACTTTGACGTAGATGTCGACCTTCGAAAGGCACCAGCAAAGGGTAAGGCAAAGAAAAAATAGCCTACCTTTGCAGCAGCTGTCGGCATTATCCCCTGGCAATTAGGAGCACTATAATGCTCAGGAGGGTTGATAATTAAACGATATGCCCGAATCTGACCTCATCAAGAATCCCTACCCATATAACAAGCCACCGGTCTGGGTCGGCAGACGCTACCGCGACCCAGCTAGCCCGTTTTACCGTACGCTAGTACTAGGCGAGTCTACATACGATAACCCTCCGGAAGCCGACCCTGAGTGGATTTACTACTGGATCTACAAGCGCTGTCAGCTGCCAGAGAACGGCGAAGCACTAGACAAGACCTTCTGTCGGTTGTACTTAGCGACTAGCGGTTTGGCGACTAGCCACGACACATGGCCCCAGCTGTACGAACGCGCTCCCTGCTGGGTACTGGAAGCGTGGTTTAACCTCTTCGCCTTCCATAACCACATCTGGAAGACGATCGGAGGCATAACTGACCGTGACCACATCGACGAGCTGTATGTCGCCTTCAAGCCCGATTTGGCCAAGGTGCTAGAGCTAGTTAATCCCACCTACGTCTGGGTACTCTGGCCGCATCCTAACTGCCAGATAGCGCTTAGGGTGCTAACAGACAACGGCATCCAGCCTGAGGACATCATCATAGTGCCAAAATGGCCCGGTCGGCAGGCTAGCAGCGCGGAGCTGGAAACCTCGTGGCAACAGCTGCGAGAAAGGATAGCTAACGGCCTCACTAATTAGCGCAGGTAAGTGTCCGCATAGGCTAGTACTAGCCGTGGCATATGCTAATAATAGTGCTAATTTTTAACGATTCCTGCATGTTTTGCCCATTTTCGCCGTCAGGATCATATGGTTCGGTGCCATTGCAATCTCGGGTTTTACCGGATAAATCTGCACATTGGTTTCCTTTCAAGTTTCCCACTCGGAATCAACGTCAATGCGAAATTCGACCAAGTTCCCAAAAGATCTTGCCCGCCATGTACGCTCACTGTTGGTGCGTAGCAAGGAAAGCCCTCCATCCATACAAGTCTTAACAAGTTTGTTTGAAACTCTTTACTTTGCGAGTCTGCAACGGGAAGAAAGTCAGTCGATATGTTGTCGACTAGCTTTCATCGACAGCAAACGACCGGATCCAGATCCTTCGGAGATGATCCGTGCTGACCGTTGGCAAGTTTTCCGCCTCGCTGCTGGCCTACCGCTTAATGTGCGCAATCTAGTAAAGCTCTCGACAGCGGTCGATCCCTGGGGATCGACTCTGACGGTTGACGCGGACTCCAATGGAAAGCTCGGGATATGGGGAGTCATCGATCAGAGCGTTCATTACAGTACATTTGTCGTGCAAGAAGCTTCGAGCGGGCCGGCGATGCCTGGAATTTTCAAGCGGTAATCGAAGGCACTGGCGAAATCTCGGTTCACAAGGGGTACCTTTTTTTGGGCAGCCTCAAGCAAGACACCCTATGTCAAAGGGCAACAGAAAGTGCTTCAGTCCGGACCGGTGCATTCGAAGTTGATGCGATCGATCAAGAATTTTCAGCAAGAGGTGCGAGAGAAAGTAGGTGGCGATTTCTGTGGCGAGAGGAGTCACTGGGACGCGAGTCTCGAATACATCTGGATTTCAACTCTGTGCAGGATTCTCATTGGTATCCACAGATACCAGCATGGCGGCGCGGTGCTTATTTCTGACGATAGCTCGCACCTCAAGCCAAAATACTCAATTACGTATGGTCGCCTAGCCGACGCTCTCATTCGGGCAGGCGTGCTCTCAATTGAAAATACGTCATACGACGATGCCATTTTTGAGCAGTACGTAGATAAAAAAGCTGACGAGATTCCAGTTGATCTTTACTTAGACGAGGTCGTCACCGGCAACGAGTTGCGCGATACGGAGGACGAACTCACAGGTTGTGTGCGTTTCCTGGCATCTTTATCTCGCGTCGACGGCCTGATTTGGCTGGATTCAAGCTTAAAACTTGGAGCATTCGGAGTGGAAATTAGCGTTCGCGAGGATCCTGATCGCGCCTTCTTAGCGCAGAATCCTTTGGGCACGCGGACCAATGAACTTAATCTGAATGACTACGGCATGAGACATCGCTCGATGCTCCGCTATTGCGGCGCCTATCCCGAAAGCGTGGGGTTTATTGTCTCCCAAGACGGCAATGTGCGCGCGGTTACCAAGACGGACAAAGGTGTTTCCCTGTGGGATAACGTTCAGATCAAATTCTCTGAAACCATCACGATCACCCGACCAAAGCAGAAGTACCGCAAAATCTCACAACATTTGTACAATGGGTGATCAGTAGACCAGGTTGTTGCGGATTGAACGGCCAGACTGAAACACACGCATAGCGTGTTCCATGGCATGCTATGGCACATCCCGAAATCCATGCCCGCCGCCTCAGCCTCAACCGGGGCAATCGGTTCGGATACATGCCGCGATGCACCCTCAAACTATTCCGGTCCTAATGTAGTCCGCCTACTCTGGAATCACAGCTCGCACCCCTCCCCGAGGATTCGGGTGATCGCCAGTCCGCCGTGGGATAAGATGGATGTGACAGTGCATCACCGTTTGACCGGCTACTCCGCCAGTGTTGATTCCTACGTTGAAACCCGCCACCGTGGCATCGGCTTTGCGAATCATCGAACGCGCTTCGGTAATTAGCTGGTGACAGGCGCGTGACTCGGCTGTTCCCAGATCAAAATAATCAGCCGTATGCCGCTTTGGTACCACAAGAATGTGCCAATCGGTCACCGGATACTTGCCCCTGACGGCGACGCTCAGGCTGTTCTCGATCAAGATATCGCTGATGAGAATTGAGCAAAACGGGCAAGCTTGTTCGTGTTGATCATATTCGCGCCGCACAGCCCTGAAGTCGGTGTCGTCGCGGTCTCGCTTCATCGCGTTACAACTGAAGCAGAGTGCTTGGAGATTGGCGATCTCATCAGTGCCGCCCTTATTTCGCGGCGTGATGTGATCCACTTCCAGGGCGCGTTCGTCCGCTGGAACCCCGCACAGCTCGCAACGAAACTTGGCATTTTTGAGAACCTCATAACGCAGGGTCCCACTGATATAACCGGTGCTGCGACGACGGTGATCCCAAATAACGTCACCGCGTCGTGCCAAATACTCGGAAAGCTTCACTTCGCAAGCCGCTTTAAGGCGCTCCACTTGATCCGAGCCAAGATTCTCGCACCCGAGCTGAGGGTACCGATCTGAAATTGGTCTGAATCTACCGGTTTGAACGCGGACTTTTGGGCCGATGGGCCCGGCCGGTTCTTCTTCAGGATCGGGCATTTTCTTCCTCTCGACTTCAAGACAAAAAAAGTTCTTCTTCGGCTTTGGTTTTTGTTCTGGATAGTGAGCTAGCAAGAGCTTGAGAGGGGCTTGGCGGTTAGGCTGGTGTTGTGGCCGCGCCATGAGTTCGCCTTCGTCATGCAAGTGCCTCCATTGCAGAGAGTTCTTTGTCCCTTGCTCGAACAATCGCCGCACCCAGCGCTACTGCTCAAAAGCGGCGTGCCGCAAGGCAAGTAAGATTGCCGCTCAAGCCAAGTGGCTGAATAAGAACCCGCGCCAGCCATTAGCGGTCTGTTGCTCAAAGCAATGGTTGAAAGTCTTCTGCAAAAGAGAGGTGAGGCGAGTGATCAACTTTGAAACCTACCATGAGGTGCGCCGTTTGAGCCGGGAATTAAATTTGATTCCCAGTCAGATTGCCGCCGAGACAGGGCTTAATATTAAGACCATCCGTAAATGGCTGGACAAACCCCGCTTTGAGCCACGTAGCAAAGCAACCAGACGCACCAGCAAGCTAGATCCCTACAAAGATCTGATCATCTCCTGGCTGGAAAAACATCCCTACACTGGAATGCAGATCTTTCAGCGCCTACGTGCCGAACACGGTTACACCGGCGGCAGATCCATCCTTCATGACTTCATCGCCACGGTGCGCCCGGTGCGTCACCAGGCCTTCCTCAAACTGGCCTTCGAGCCCGGCGATTGCATGCAAATTGACTGGGCTACTCACGGTCTGATGCGCGTCGGAGACTGCTTGCGCAAGCTCCATTACTTCGCTGCGTTGCTCTGTTACAGCCGGCTGCTGTTTGTGGAGTTTTTCCTGAGCCAAAGCATGGAATGCTTCCTGGCCGCCAACCGCCACGCGCTGGAATACTTCGGCGCAAGTACTCGGCGTGCCATGCACGATAATCTTAAGACCGCGGTACTGGAGCGTATCCCCGGCTACGCTCCTGTCTTTAATCCCCGTTACCTGGATTTTGCTGCACACTAC
>JAFAIO010000388.1 GCA_019236675.1 Verrucomicrobiota bacterium | reverse complement strand
TGACGCTCAAAGAAAAAGTGCTTGGCCCCGAGCATCCCGACACGCTTCGAACTTGCTTCGACTTGGCGCGGTGTTTGCGCGCAAAGAGTGAACTACGGGGAGCGGCGCCTTTTGCACAGCGGGCGGCAGACGGGGCGCGCAAGGTCCTTGGATTGGAACATCCCGATACTAAGCAGTATGAGCAACTCCTGCACGAATTGGTAGCAAAAGAGGACTAGTTAGGTCAAATCCCCAGGAGAAGAGAACAGGTGTCAGTCAATCCTGACCGTTTCTAATTCTTGATCGCAGGAGGTAAAACGCCCTTTGCTTGGAGGTCGGCCAGCGCTTTTCTGACTTTATTGAATTCGTCCATCCTGATGCTCTCTTGCTTCTCGCTCGCGAGGTTATCAAAACCAGGATGATCCAGGCGTGCTTCGCGATCGATTTCAGCGCTCATCAATCTAAACACTTCGGCGGATTCCGTCTCTGAAAGCGCCTGCCCTGGGTGACGAGTGTAAATCGCTTTGATCTGTTGAATGAATTGGTTAAAAGCCGCATCTGTCTCGCCTGCTCCGGCTTTACTAAAGGACGCGAATGCCAAGAGTATTGCGCTGCACAAGGTTAGAGTCAGTGTCTTCATTTACCTGTCGTTCCGTCAGTTTTAATAATTTTCGAGAAACCCGCAATATTCTCATTCACCGCCGCAATCTTACCTCGCCGTTTTCCAGGCGAGCGCTCACTACGATAAACGAAAAGACAGAGCGAATCTCACGCAAAGACGCAAAGGCGCAAATAGAAGAGGGATTTCGAGTAGGAGCTGAGAGCTACAGTGGTGATCTCTGTTGTCTACCCTTATCTTTTGTCTGGTTCGTTGTCCTTTGTCTTAACCCTTTGCGTATTTGCGTGAGATTTTTGTTTTGCTTTGAGGGACTGCCGTGGACAGGTCAATTATGCGGGACGAAGGGCGTCGACGAACCTTGGCTCGGAAATCTATCCATTCTTGATCACGTCGAGAGCATGTATCAGCGGCTTGTCAGAGACCCGGACAACCCCCTCGAAGGGTCTGCTCAGGTCCAGGATCGTTTGGACCGCCACCTCAACGGCAATTGCACAAAGAAACAGCGTCACACTTACGGTTGCGTTTCGGGGAGAGTACAGGCCGAAACTCATAAATAGCAGGCAAAGCCAGAACACGACTACGATCACAACCGGAACCGGGATGCCGATTATGTCCTGCTCAACAAATAGCCAGCGTTATTCCGATATTGCGGTGGCCTGTGCTTTAGCTGTGCTAGCACCCACTTTTGGTGTGGACTGTGTCCTTCCATTGCCGACAGCCGGTCCTCTAGTTCTTCGAACAGGACAGTGGTTTTGGGATTGTCCAGGTCGGGCTTAGCGCGACCATCAGGAACAAGATCCTTCAACCAGGCGTGTAATCAGTAAGCGCGTTAAGTTCTCTCTTCCGATCTAGTTGCCTTTTCAATTACTGACCTGTCCCCAAACCGGTTTCTCGTTGAGCGAAATGAATACGGAAAATGACGTATATTCGCTAAAGCCATAGTGGCATAGCCTTTGAAAAGCAAAGCCGCGAAGCGGGGGGAAGATAATAGAGACAGTCTCGATTATACATGCGCGCTGGACCAAATTTAAATTTCCGAAGCTCTATGAAACGTCGACTCTATGGATTCTCACTCGTTCTTTGTCTGTCTGTCACCATGACTTCACTTGGAGCCGCGGAGTTACGGGATCATGACATTACTTTGGATGACTACTTTACTCTTTCTTATCTACCCGAATCACGTATTTCGCCTGACGGAAAGTATGTGGCGTACGCGGAAGCGCGGTGGCAGGAGTCGACCGATGATCGGAAAGCTGACGTGTGGGTCGTCAAAACAGACACTGGTGAGACTAAACGGTTAACCTCCGACCGAGCTGGTGACAGGAGCTTGCTTTGGAGCCCGGACAGTCAATACCTGTACTTCGCCGGAAATCGAAGTCGAGAAGGTGTTACGCTGCCACCTTATGATGGCACGACCCAAGTTTGGCGCGTCTCAGTGCAAGGGGGGGAGCCAGAGGCAGAGACCCGTGTGCCGGGTGGCATCGGAGTGTTTGATCTCACTGCGGATGGACAAACGCTTTACTACACCACTACCCACCCAAGTTCTTCCGACGAGTGGTCCGCTCTGCGCGGTCGATTTGCCAAGGTCCGGTACGGTAACGGCACGGAGGTGACTACGGACTTAAATAAGTTAGATCTTCGAAATTGGCGAAGTGATATAAAAGCGAGCCTGAATCGGGCGGTCTCAGAGTTGTCGCTGGCTCCAGATGAGTCTCACCTGGCGGTCGTCACCGCCCCTGAGGATGCAGTCGAAAGCTTCGAAGGAAGTTCGCGAGTGGAAGTTATGGCGATCCCTGACGGCAAGCTCGAAGCGTTGGACGACAAATTGTGGAGGGCGGAGGCACCGTCGAAATATGGACGGCTTGAAAGCTTGACCTGGTCCAGCGATGGTCGGGCGCTTTCTTTTATTATCGCTTTTGACGGATATCCAAGCGAAATCATGGTCGCCAGATTTACTGCTGAGATACCCACCCTATTCGCCGTAAAGCGACCTCCCGGTGTCTCGCTTCATGCCGATGTCGGGACTTCACTACAAATGCATTGGCGAAAAGAGTCCTCTGAATTGTGCTTTATCGGCGAAGAGAAGGGCCGGAACAGGGTTTATTCAGCGACGCAAATCGGACCCAACCAAATGCCTGAATATCGCTGTATCACGCCTGGCGACGTAGCTGTTGACTCGTTTAGCATTGACTCGTCGGGCGATCACATCGCTGCAATAATAGGTGATCCAACGCATTTGCCAGAAGTGTCCGTATTAACCTCATCAGGCGAGGCTAAGAGACTAACCGATGTCAATCCCCAGACAGCCCGGTGGAAATTCCCAAGAATATCAATAGCAGCATGGAAAGGCGCGAATGAGATCCCTGTAGAGGGCATTCTAGAGATACCTGCGGACTCGGCGCCAGGACAGCGATTGCCATTGATTGTAGCCGTTCATGGAGGACCTACTTACTCGAACAGCTATCAACTCCTTTACGACATTTACGGCCATATTCTTTACTCTTCCCATGGGTACGCCGTTCTGAGTCCGAATTATCGAGGCTCGACCGGATATGGTGATGATTTTCTCGAAGGATTACTTGGCCACGAGAACGACATCGAAGTTGAAGATATTTTGAAGGGAGTAGATGCCCTCATAGAAAGAGGTATCGTAGATCCGGATCGTATTGGTGTATCCGGGTGGAGCAATGGCGGTTACATCACTAACTGCTTGATAGCAAAGACCGATCGGTTCAGAGCCGCTAGCAGTGGGGCAAGCATTGCGGATATTTTGGTAGAATGGACGGCTAATGACGAGCCCGCGTACCCGATGGCTTTCGTGAAAGGATTGCCATGGGATGCCAGCGACGCTTATGTGAAGGCTTCTCCCATTTTTCACTTTGGTCGCACTCGGACGCCCACGATTTTTCACGTGGGTGACAATGATCCGCGCTGCCCTAAAGTTAACAGCTTGGCGCTTTATCGGGCTCTCAAAGAATATTTAGCAGTTCCTACCGAACTCCTCATTTACCCCCAAGAACCTCACACTCTTGGGCATTACAGCAGCAGGAAAGCTAAGATGGCCTGGGATATTGCTTGGTTCGATCGGTATATAAAAGGAAACAAAAACGAGAGATAATGTCTCCCCCCGTGTTTCTTAAGACCATGACCCCGTGGTGACCCTCTCGCTTGTAAAACACTCAGGTCCGAGGTAGTCGGTGACGTGGAGAAGGTCTTCACACTGATGTTCCCGGCTATCGGGGTTATATTCTTGATTTCCGCCTGCACTGTTTACAACGACGCAACGAACCAAGATCACCGATCACAAGGTGGTTTTTATGGAGGAGAACGTGAATATGAAAGGACCGGACAGCCTTCAGTGCTTCCAGGTTGGACACCCCGCTATTATTAGCCGGAAAACGTGTCAAAGCCGCTCGCGTCCCGTAGGCGTAGCGCGGAACTATTCTAGCCGGTTTATTTCTCCCTAGCGAGGGCTCGCTAACAGCCACGTCGGTTACCCCTGCTTACCGTCCGGATTCCGGTGCAGTCGAATTCTCTGCGGCTAACAATGTATTTCCCTTGCCGCCAACATTTCTTTTTTCTCCAAAGCGAGGATGCCTTGTTCTCAAACACAGGGTGTAATTAATAGGAGCGTTAATCTGTTTCTTCCGATCTCGGTGTCGCTCAACTATTGACCCGTCCCCAATTCATCTTCTTTTCGATACCAGCTCAACCTTCAGTTTTCGTATCTTCTCAGCGATCGGCAAATCGTTACTTACACAAGAGGATAGCCCCATTCTTTCTGCAACGACCTCGTGTAAATACGCCCCGATTTTCAGAGGAGCCGCATCTTCGAGCACGAGCTTAAAAACTTCCGGAAGATACCTGCGATTCTCGTCTCGTGGCGCAGCTCCTTGTACGCCAATAGGGTCCCAGTCTTTCCAAAGAAATTTCGGCGTACGCTTCCCATCTGTTCTGGCCGATGTTGAGCGCCTTAGAGTTGTACTTGATCGCCGTTGGACTAAATCGCGCGATCATGTGCTAAATCGGCTAAGACCGCTACGAGCCCTGCAGCCATTTCGTGATCTGATCAGTCACATTCTTGGAACCGAAGTAATTGCAATGGTGAATTCGACTCTCCCGATCTAACACCATTCGCCGCTGGGGAATAATCGGAAAGCCGGACACGTTGGTTAACAACTCGTAGCTTCCACGGGTTGGCACCACGGCATCGTTAACCTCGCCGAAAATTCCATCAACGGCAGCGTTGGCGATGCCCCAACCGAAGCGCGCCAATAGGGATGACCCGACCGGTCTGAAATCCGCACCGATGGAATAGTATATCGTCTCGTGATCTGGCCTGTTGTTGAGGTCGCGCAGATATTCGCCCGGAGGAAACATGCTCAGAAGACCAGGCAATCCTCCTGCAGTACCAAAATAGATCAGCTTGGCCAGCATGAAGAGAGCCTCAACCGTGATGGTGAAGGCGTCATCCGGCAAGTCGGTAAACAGATTCGTATAGCGATCAAGCATTTTGATGCCGTGCTTGGCGTCAGTCAAAATCGTACCACGGTGCGGCGAGGCTACGAAGATGGCACGGCGGACGCGAATCTTCTTTCCCTCGGAGGCGTACCGAGGCGCTCGCTCGGTCAGTTCGCGCCCGACAAGGCCGCCTCGGCTGTGGGTCACAATGTCAACCTCAAGATTCAAGTGGGGCGGCATCAACGCAAAGAGTTGCTTGACGTTCTCGGTGGGCGAGTGATGCAGGGTCGGATGGTCAAACGCGAAGATGCGGTGGCCATAAATCGTCTGCAGGGCTGATATCGTCTCGTAGGTGAGTTTTCCAAACGTGCTTGGCCCCGTGCTGAAAGTGCCATGAATTAGTAACAAAGCGCGGCCGCTGCTGAGTTGGTCCCAGGAGAGGGGAGCTGGATCATCGAAGGGGAATCGCCGGAGTAGGTATGGGCGTCGCGAATTTTCCCACAACTGAGCGGCCGCCACTGCTCCTTTGCCTATGATGTCGCCGGTTGCCCAGGCAAGAACATGTACGAGGCGGCGGCCGAGTTTGGTAATCGGTCCGCGTGTCCCGGGCTGCGCCCCGGGCCGCGGCGGGAGTTGAGCGCTGGCCAGCGGCAATAGAAATTCTACCGACTGCCCGCCTCCGCGCGTCGCATCCGGCGCCCCGCCGGTGCGACTTGGAAATATCCAGCGCGTTGTGCCGGCCTCGTCTGTATATAGGACAGCTTGCATAGTTTCTGTCCCGAGAAACGGTGATCGCAACACCATGGCCGGCTCTCCATCGGCCGTGACGACGGCGCCGCTCGATCGCGCCACTCCGTCGTCGGTGGAGGCGACCGTTTCGACCTCGATCTCGAACACTTTCAAGCTGTAGATATCTGCATTCCGCAAGGCTTCCTGCAATCGAGGTTCAAGCGTTCCGGCGTCGGAGCGGCTAGCACTCTCGCCTGGGCTCATTTCGCTGATCGTGCCGCGCAAGCCCGGCGCCTCGAGTGAATACCCTTCAATGGCGATCTGGATTGCGAGCGGGCTGCCGTCAAGCGTTGTGTGCGTTGCCATGGGAGTCTCCTTTGGATTGGATGAATTGCAGACGCAGCGCCGGGTGTCCATAATAGATGTAGGCCATCGGCGTTGTCGATGCACTATCGTATGTGCAGCGCTGCAAACGCAGAGCAGAACCAATCGGCTGATTGCGACCGAAAACGTCCGAATAGAAGGATTCGGCGAAGGAATGTGCGCAATCGTCGTCGACCTCCCAAAGCGGAGCGATAAAGCCTAGTGTTCCCGCAATTATGAGGGTTCCCGGAAACCCCCCAGCATGTCCCAAAGTGCGCCCGGGCGCCCCGACTTGGCACGCATTCAGAAAAACGAATGCGAAGCGCGGTGTATCACCTGGAGCGTAAGCCCCGGTGAGAGCCGATGCCGGGTATTTGGTACCATCGGCCAATAGAAGCATATGGTTGTTCAATGTAGGATCGCCGTAGCCGTGGACTGCAAAGTGAACCAAATGCCCTGGGATCTTGGTACCGGCCACCATCGCGTCGATGTCCGGTCGCGACGCGTTCAGACCTACGGCCTGCCATTTTGCGCAAAGTGACTGTTGCTCTGCGATAGCCTCCTTCAGCTCGCGTTGTCCCGAACTTAGCCCGTATTGCGCGGCCACGGCAGTTATGCGTTTGACATCGAGGGCAACGGCGGGCGGAAGCATGACCCGACTGTCCTCAAGCCAGCGACCCATCTGAACCTGAGCTGCGAGAAACGGCGGCGCCGTGGCATCGAGCCGCCGCTGCAGATAAGCGAGTTCCCAAGGCACGTAGATCTCATTAGTCAGCAGTAACAGCGTGGGTATGCGACCTAGCCGAGCATGCAGATCATAGAGTACCTCGAAGAAATCCGGCGGCAGCAATGCCGTGATCTCCTGTCCTGTGGTTTCGAGGATATTCCGAGCCGCCACTCCCCGGTGATCCTGCGTCTTCAGATCGCGCATCAAATCGGACGCGAACTGCTTTGTTTCCGAGAGTTCAGTGGTGAGCTTACGCGTTGTAATGTCGGTGGCGGCAGCCGGTGCCGCTAGTCGCCATTCGAGGGTGCCGTCTCGCAGACAGGTCAGGCTCACCCAATAGTCGATGGCTGACTCGGGCAGCGGCGGGGAAATAGAAAACGGTGGTCCAAGATTTAGTGGGACGTCTGACGGTGACCCTTCGAGGACGATTTTGCGCTTCGCGGTTCCGATCAACTGACCGTCGACGAAAAACAGCGCTTTGACTATCCCGTCTTTGACGTCGCTTGCCAATCGCCCAAGGAAACGGGTCTGAGCGTTCAAGCGCAGCGGAATATGATCATGATCTCGATCGAGCTTGACTCCATCTCCAACGAGAACTACCAGACAGTCAGTGCTGGGATCGATATTCTCAGCGCGCATTAGTTCGCCGCCCGTAACATCGCGATCCGGAGTGTCCCGAAAGCCAACAAAGATCTCGAACTCGGTCTCTGCGGCGGCTGCCACAGGCATTGACAGAGCAGGGTATGCCTCGAACGAAGTCTTCGCATCCGTTGAGTGCACGCCCTTCCGGGTCGTCGTCAGCGTAGGTGGTGACGAGACGTCATAGAAGCCGACGACGCGGCCCTCACGTAGCACGACGACTTGGTCGGGCGCCGTCTCCGCTTCGGAACGCGCATCGGATGCAGGCGTCGACGTATATTCATGGAGTTCGAACACGTCAAACAAGGGTATCTCAGGGTCACCTCGTTTCAGCTTGTCCAACGCGATCTCGCGTCGAAAGAGATACCAAAAGTCCCGATCGAGGCGCCGAATGACAACGTGCGTATAACGCTGGCCTTCGAGAAATCTTAGCGCGCGCGCAACATTCCATTCTGCAGAGAGCAGGACGAAGGTGTCCTCCATTATTTCAGAAAGCTCCATCTTGCCTCCTACGCGCCAGTGAAGATAGGCGCCGCCCAATAATACGGCGATGCAAACGGCTTTGTTTTCGGATTGGCTTGGAAATATCGCATCAGTTTGAACGCGTTCGGGTCCGGAGGCGTCGATGCGCGATACAGCCGTTCCCAGCGCTCGGCGAGGCAGAGCTCGCGGGCTGTGGCATCGCGAAGCCATCGCTGCGCGCCGCGAAGCGCGGGGGCTATCGCCTGCTTCTGTTTGCGATGGCGGCGATAGAAGTCCTCAATGAGAAGAGCCATCGAAAAGTCATTGACCGCCCAGAGAGTGCTAACCACGCCGGGCGCGCCTGCCTCAAGGAATCCGGCCGGCAGTCCGAGAGATTCGTCTGGAGCTTGCTCGAATTCGATCAGGCCCGTTTCGCAGGCTGATAGGACAACCAGACGGAGCGCCGAGAGGTCCACCTCGGGCGATACAATACGCGCGAGGGTTAACTGGGATTCGTCGGCAAGTATGAGCTCGGATCGCAGTACATTCCGCCAGTCATAGCGACCATGACAAGCAAAATGCAGATAGGCACGCCCCGGGATGGCGTTGACCACATGCTCTTCGGTGGCATCAGGGCCAACAAGTTTGCTGCTCGTGCCGTTCCCGAAAAGCGCCTCGAGTTCGGTACTTTCCACCTCGGCGAACGGCAGATCTCCGGTGGGATTGACTACGGCAAGGAAGCTTTCGCCCTGCCGCGCGGCATCCTCCAGTCGACGTCGGCTCACGTGAACTGCGTAGACGCTTGGAGCGGTGGTCAGTGTGTAGTCGTCGAGAAAGGCGCGTGGCCCTTCTCTTGTGTCGCGCCTAGCTGCATGGAGCGGCATTAGTCCCGCCCCAGCATGCGGGATTAGCACTACTGGCGCGCCTTCTTGCAATCCAAACTCACTAAGGCGTGCGTGAATGGGGCCAGCAAGGACATCCCAAAGGCGCCCGGAAATACCCTCCATAAAACGCTGCCAGGCATCCAGCGGCCCACCGAATTGCCAATCTAGGTACGCATTGAGCCAATCAAAGGTCAATTTCCGCACCTGGAAATACGTCTGATCCGGAAGCGGGACTGCATGCTTCTCCTGCAACTTCATGATGCCATGAGGCAACACCCAGACGGCGCTTCCGAGCGGCGTAATCATAAGCGACACCAAAGCGCCATTGACAGGTACCTCGGCGCGGATGGCATCGCTGTCGAGTCCAGGTGGGATGTGATACCGCGTGTCTGAGAGCGCAATGCCTGTCAGACGTTGCAACTCCTGACGGGCTTTCCGGAGCATTGTTGCGAAATCAAGACGGAAGCCTTGCGACAGTAACATTTCGTTGGCCTGCCGGAATGTGACCGTCTTCACGGAGAACCCAAGCTCGCCGGTTTTCGGCGCCGAAGGCATAACTCGGTCTCGCGGGACCGCATTACGGCCAGTATGCCGGATTTCACTCTCGCTTGCTCTCAATTCGGCTTCGAGAACACGCACTCGCATGCGTGCTTCGCGAATTTGCTCCGCCAACTCGGGTGAAAGATCAGCTAAATCGAGATCATTGCGCGAAAGGCTTTCGAAGAGCAGACGAGCTTTGCCGGCCTCGAGCCGTGCCAGACTCGCTTCCCTTTTGCCGAGTTTAAGGAGACAGTACGCCGAACAAGCATAGAGTTCTGATGTCTCGGCCGCTTCCTCCTGCCGTCCTGCTGGGGTGACAGCGCCTACCAAAAGGGCGTCTCCCACCTCAATAGCTCGCTCAAAAGTCTCATGTGCAACCTGCCATTCGCTCGACAACGCGTACTGTTTGGCAAGTCCCTCCAGGGACCTGGCGCACCGCTTCGGGTCAACCTCAGGAGTAAAAACTTGCAAAGCCTGCAAGAAGTGATCGATGGCCATGCTCCGCTTCGCAAGGTCTCCCTTCGCGGTAAGCTTGCTATAGGCCACGGCTAGATTGTTTTGACCGACAGCCCAGAGGTCGGGATTCGCTGCACGGGTATTTACCTCCAGCGCAGCTTTGTAACTAACAATCGCTTTCTCGAGATTTCGCACAGTATCCCCACGCTCATCATCCAAATAAACTCCGGCGAGCGCGTTCTCAATCCCGGCCCATTGATCGGGGAATTCCTCCCGAGTGTAAATCTCTGCTGCTTCTCGCAAATGTGTAATAGCTAACGCAATATTGTCCACTCGTTCGCCGTGGTGACGATCGGAATAGGCGATTCCGAGCGTAACCTTCGTCATCGCCCAGAAGAATGGCAGATGCTCCTTTGTCCGGACCTCGAGGGCTTGTTCAAAACAACGAATGGCAGCCTCCAAATTCCGATCTTCCCCTTCGCGCAGCCGGCTTTTATAGGCGGCGCCGAGATTATACATCGTCATCCCCCAATCGTAGGGTAGCTTATCCCGGGTATAAACTTGAAGCGCCGTGTAGTAATGGACGATAGACTTTTCTATGTTCTCGGCACGCTCGCCGCGTATGCGCTTGGCATATACGCCGCCCAAGGAGTTGTGCGTCATCGCCCAATCCTCTGGGTATTTCTCCTTTGTGAAGATCTCGAGCGCAGTGTTGAAGCAATTTATCGCTTCCTCCAAGTTCTCGGCGCGGTCGCCCTCAATCCGCTCGGCATAAACGTTGCCAAGATTATGATGCGCGAGCGCCCATCCGTGTGGATGCTTGTCACGAGTCCATATCTCCATGACGGCTCGCTGATGACCGATGGCTTCTTCGAGACTAGTCGATCGAGAGCCACCGGGTTGCTCTAGCAAGACGACCCCAAGGGCTGAGCGCAAGCTCGCAACCTGATCCGTGGTACGTTCGCCCGATCGAAGCTGAAGCGCACGTTGGTAATGCTTCCTAGCTTCATCAAGAGCTGCATTCCGGTCGCCCGTCTGGTGATCATAGATGGCGTCGCCCAACATCTTGTGTAAGTCAGCGAGGATTTCGAGTGGGTGATCGGGAGGAAATCCGTCGATACCAAGCCGCAAGTGAGTAATCGCCCTTCCGCGGTTCTCTGACCCCAACTCTTGAAGGAGTTCAGCAATCCAACCATGTATTGTTGCCACCGCAAACGGGTTAGGAACACTCTCGAATCCGGCCAGTGCTGCCTCGTAGTGCACTAGGGCCTTCCGTTTATTGTCAATCTGAATGCCGTTCTGAAGCTTATCGTAAAGCATGCCCAACTGCATCTGGCAGAGCGACCACGCCAGCAGATGCTCATCCCTAAAGCGAAGCTCCACGGCAGCTTCATAGTGCCTTATAGCGGGATCGCTATCGTTTGGCTCGTACTCGGACCGAAGACGATATGCGTCGCCCAGAAGCTTACGCGAGCGAAAATGGACAGGAGAGGCGTCTTCCGGTTGCAGGTGGTGTAGCGCTGCCTCACCCCAGCGAATTGAGTTGGTAAGGTTTGTAAATTTGTCTCCGGATTTCCGCTCCATCCAGAGTTCCGCCAGGTTACATTCGCTGATTGCCTGCTCTTCCGGAGCGAACGCTTGCACCTGAAGGCTCTCCTCAAAATGAGCAATCGCCAAGTCAGCGTTCTCGATTGAGTCGCCCCGCTCTCGGCGCATAAATGCCCCACCCAAGTTGGTCTTTGTCTTGGCCCAATACGTCTCGAACTTTTCACGGGGGCGCAAAGAAAGTGCAACCGTCAGGTGCTCGATCGCTCTTTCGATATTCTCTGCTTGGTCGCCTTCTACGCGCATTAGGTAGGCCGCGCCCAGAGAGTTCTCTGCAAGGCCGCAATCGACGGGAAAAGCGTCCGGTGTAAACACCTCAAGGGCCTTCTCAAAGTGCGATATTGCACGCTCGATATTGTCAGACAAAGGTCCGGCAGCGCGGGTTCGATAGGACTCGCCTACGTTGTGGTGTAGGCGCGCCCAGGTCTCCGGGCTTTCTTCTCTTGGGAAGAGCTCCGCGGCGCGTTTGATGTCATGCAAAAGCGATTCCGCATCCGTACAAGTTGCTGCTACGCGCGCCCGATACATGTCGGCTGCGCGCGCCCTATAGATGTCTGCGAGATATTTTCGGAGCCCCTTGATGTTTGGAGTATCATCGCCATCGGTCTCCAAGGTATTCAGCGCTGCCTCGTAATGAGCGATCGCAGTCTCGAGATTGCGTCCGCTGTCGCCGATCCTCCGTTTGATGTAGAGGTTGGCAACACGAACATGGAGATCGACTTTTTCCCGTGAACCGTTGGTGGTTGCAATCACATTGAGCGCCAATTCGTAACGGGACAAGTTCTCTTCGGCGTCATCCGACGGGTTCTCAACTGCTCGGCGAAACGCGGCGGAAGCGAGGTTGCCTTGCAAAACTTTCCACTCTTCGGGAAATGTCTCCTTCGTGTACACTGTTCCGGCCGCTTGGAAGCATCGAACTGCTTCATCCAGATCCGCAAGAGTACCCCGCTCCCCGAATAATAAACCGAGATTATTTTGGAGCATCGCCCACTGGACCGCACTAGTTTCGTGTCGCGTCAGGGTAAGTGCCTCGCGGAAGCATGCGGTCGCCGCACTAGCGTTGTCCACACGCGTGCCGGACAAGCGATCAGCATAGGCATTGCCGAGCGTATTCAGGATGAGGGCGCGCTCGGCCGTTGTAATGTCAGGAATCCCAATTGACGCGGCATTTTTTGCGTGCTGTAAGGCTTGCTCTAAATTGACGGTCTTGTTGCCTTCTAGACGAACACGATACGCGATCGAAAGAACATTTTGGATGCTTGCCCAGTCCTTAGGTGATTCCTCTCGGGAGAGTTCGTCTTCACCCGCATGGAGTAGCTTGATCGCCTGCTCGATGTTCGCGCTGCGATCCCCGTCGCGAGAATGGATCAGGGTGGTCCCCAGCTCTTCAGTTAGCGTCAGTCGCTCATGTTTATTTCCGGCTTCTGTCATAGCAAGAAGCGCTCGAATGACAGCGATTCGACGTGGCTCGGTCCGCGGAAGGCCGGTGAGTTCGCGGGTTAGTCCTTCTTTATAGTCGGGTGTAATAAGCCCGGAGTATGCAGTTTCTATCCCTTCGGTCTTGGCACGCTCGACTAGATCGCGGCAATGCGCAATGTGACCCGCGAGTGTCTCCTCACCGCGATATTCGTGAATGAGCGCAGCGAAGAGGGCGGCCGACTCAGGTGTGAAGAGTAAAATGTGGTGTGTACGGAGGATCTCTCTGCTTTCGATCCATGTTTGTGCGTTGATAAGCGCGTCTATAGCCTCAAGAATAGATGCGCTCGTGCCGGCGGAGCTTGCGCGCTCTTTCATGACTTGCCTCGTTGCATACAAACCGCAGCTTGAAATAATAAGCCCCTCAGCGGAAACGGCTTAAAGAAACTCGGTTCGTGAAAGTCAGGCTTTTGTTGCGGCGGAAGGTAGGCACTATAAAACCGACGCATTCCCTTAGCTCCCAAGATAGCAAAAGCATTCCCTACAATGCTCGCGGGGTCGCCATTCCAAGCTAGATCTTTGAAAGGAATCTCCATCATCGCATCCCAGCCCGGACGATCCGGGCGAATTGTGGCCGAATGCTTGAAATTAGGGGTGTTCCACTTTTCATTGAATTTGCCATTTCTATCAATCAGCACCTGAAGCTCCTGATTGTACGGACTCACCTCAAACTCATAATAGGGGCGGGGCGTCAGCCCAGGTCTGGCAGTGGTGCAGATGAATAGCTCAACGACGTTTCCGTTGTAGAGTTCGGTGTCACCCATTTTCTCGGGATTGATGTCACGGGTGGTGACTTCATAGGTCACGATTAAACTGTTATCCGTAAGGCTGTAGCATACCCGGGTTGCTTCGCCTGCTTCTCCATCAGCAGGGAAGACCAGATTCAGCGTCTGAGGCACGGGTTCTGGACTGGCCGATTGCGCCTGCGCTGGTGGTGATAGCGGCGGGTTCGCATCCATATTTTCATTTCAAACCGTCTTTTGTGTCCGTCTGCTGCCCGCTGTTTAACCCGGCAGGCAACGGTATGCTGTGAGCAAAATGGAAAAAGTTATCTGGGTCATATTGCTGTTTGACCGCCTGCAAGCGAGACAGATTGCCCTTATAATATGACCGAGCGTAGTCTTGCAGATCGGCATCAATGTAGTTCACGTAAGAAAAGCCTGAAAGATAAGGTCGCATAGCGTCGTAAAGGGCACGGACCGCTGCGACATTTCGGTTGGTGGAAGAGCTGGACGGCCACTGTAGATAGTACTGTAGGCAAAAGAGGGTGTTGCCGCGATGCGGAAACGCTGTGTCGGTTTCTCCGACCCTGTTGATGGATCCGCCGTAAGCTTCGAAAATGGTGGCGATCTGCGACGATGCGCTGCGCAGTGCCCCGATGAAAGTT
>JAFAIO010000310.1 GCA_019236675.1 Verrucomicrobiota bacterium | reverse complement strand
ACAATCGGTTGATTGGATAGGTACCGCGATGCTCTGCGACCGCCTTGACTGGGATCGAGAGATTCACGACGCCAGCCTTGATTCGGAGCGGGATGTTTGATTGACCGGGCTTAACGGCTGGAGGCAGATCGAGAACCAGGCGGATCGAACCGCTGCGAAGTCGGGTCCCGTTCAGCTTGAGATCAAGCTCGAAATCGCGTCCAGCGGTGACGCGCTTTACCGCCGGGATCTGGAATTCGAGTTGCCGGTACTTTCCTAGACCGAGGAGTAAGTCGACTAAACTAGCCAGGCCGAATACCAGGATTCCCAGGACACAGATGGAGCGCAGGCTGCCCACCACGCCCGCTAAAATCGAGAGTGGTAAAATGATGGCGGCTGCCCACACTACCAGATTGGTCCGCGGCGCAATCATCTCGGAACCGGCAGCTTTTGCAAAATATCTTTCACCACCGCATTGGCATCCGAACCTTCGATTTCGAACTCGGGTCGCAGTACTAAACGGTGTTCTAGGACACTTTGAGCGAGCGATCGGATGTCGTCCGGGGTGACAAAGTTCCTTCCATCAAGGGCTGCATGCACACGACTCGCCAAAATCAGGGACTGGGTAGCGCGCGGTCCTCCGCCGAAAAGAACACTCTCGTGGCGCCGGCTTTCTCTGACGATTTCCACCAGATATGTGACCAGCTCCGGCCGAATCAGAACCTCGCTTAATGCGGCCCGGACACGGGCGAGATCTTGTTCGGAAATCACTGTTTGTATGGCGCCTCGCTCTAATACGGCCTCCGGCGCATCCCCGGTTAACATGCGTTGAGCTAAAAAAAGCTCTTCCTCTTGCTGAGGCAGATCCATGCGAATCTTCAGCATGAAACGGTCTTTCTGCGCTTCCGGCAACGGATAGGTACCTTCGAACTCGATCGGGTTTTGCGTCGCAAATACGGTGAAGTTTTCCGCCAGCCGATACGTGCTTCGGTCGATCGTCACTTGCCGCTCCTGCATAGCCTGTAGCAGAGCCGATTGAGTCTTGCTAGGCGCACGATTGATCTCGTCTGCCAGCAAAAACGTAGTAAAGATCGGACCCGGGGCGAAGGTGAATTCACTTTTTTGAAAGCTAAAAATGTTGGTTCCTAAAATGTCGGAAGGCATCAGGTCCGGCGTGAATTGAATCCGGGCGAACGGGCTTCCCAATATTTGTGCAAGGGTCCTTACGAGCAAAGTTTTAGCGACACCAGGCACACCTTCAATCAAGGCGTGTTGATTGGTGAATATGGCGATCAAGGCAAAGCGAATGGCTTCCTCTTGTCCAATGACGACCTTGGCCGCCTCGGTTCGGGCTCGGGCTAGAACCTCTTTCAGTTCATCGATCGAATCGTTCATGAGTGTTGCAATTTGACGATCTGATTATAGCGCTCCACTTGCGAGGTAGTTGTCGGCAACGAGTTTAATAAACTCTCCAGGCGCGCCTGTTTTATCGGGTTGGTCGGTCCTTTTTGTTTCCAAATTTGCAGACAGATTGCACAGAGATCTGTCGCGGGAAGCGTGCGTCGCAACAGGTTAGTGAAGATTTCATTTCCGCCAATACCACGCACAGCGGGCTCAGAGTCTGCACGCTGGCGGCGCACAGGCCTCAAGCTGTAACGGCTTGCCCATAGATAGAGCACCGCTAAGCAAAGGATGGCAACAATTGCGCCATCCAAGCCATAACGCCGCGCTAACCCGATGACCCCGGGATGTTCAACAATGCCAAAGTGGGACTCATCCAAGAGAACTGTCGAATGTTGCGGAAATAGCCAACTGACTAGCGCCGCGTTCCGATGAGCCGCTAGCGCAATATTGGAGAGCGGATACGAGTCAGCTAGCACTACCAGTTTACCGGTGCCAAAGTTTCGTTGGAGCACCACCGGCAGGTCTCGGGCTTTAGCCAAGACCCCCCAGTCGCTCTTGGTCGGTTGAATATACAGATGTCCGGCCCAACTGAACTGGTCCGGAAAAAGATTCGATTGCAGTTGGTTTACTAAGCTTTGCTTGGACCAGAGTATCCGAATCCCCCAGCTTTCGAATTTCCCGACTTCAGCGCGCAGCGGTTTATTCTCATGCTGTGGCGGATCCCTCTGGTCTTGATCTGCGTTGTGCTCGGCTGGTAAGCCAAATGCGCCCAGAGAGGTAAACGCAACCAGCACCGTCCCTCCCTTTGTCATCCAATCGTCTAAAGGTTTGATTTGATCGGTTAATAACCCGCTCGGTGGAACGCCTGCCACAACTAAGATTTTACCGGCTCCGGGCGGCAGCTCGGTTAGCACCTGCTCGAAACGTTCGACGTGGATCGATCCGAGTCTGGACAATGTGTCGAACAGGATCCGGTAACCTTTTGGATCCGCCCGGAAACTCGAATACTCCGGATAAACTCCATTCACCTCGGCGCGGACCTTAAACATTTGCACTCCGACAACTACAAAAATAGCCGTTACGAGGCCGATCAAGATGAAGGCAATCAGGCGGTCGTTTCGCATAGGGTTACCCCAAAGGGGTAATAGGACTCAGCCCAGGGTTTCAACCCTGGGGCAACCGCGGCGAATACATGCGCCCTGAAAGTGGCGCTAGATTGGATTTCGACCGGTACGATTATCCGATCGCCTCGAAGAAATTCCATCTTGTGCCCCTTCAGGGCACGCCGCATTAACATGGCTAACCCGGGGTTAAAACCCCGGGCTGAGTCCTTTAGCCCCTTTGGGGCAAAATCTCTTATAATTCTCAACATGCGGCACTCGGTTCCCCCCATTCAATCCCTACTATTTTTTCGAAGGCAAACATGCTTCAGGCGTTGGTAAAGGCTGTCTGATTGTTCGAACTCGGTGATGGTAACCGGATGGGCACCGTACCAGCAACGCTCGAATAACTTGCGATCGGCGGAAAATATTTCATCCAGGCCGGGTACAGCATCGAGTTTTCGTCTTAACTCGCGCTCATAATCAAAGTTTGATTTTGATTTTCTGATCAGAATCAGGCCCTGGGCCCCAAGTAGTGAGAGCATTGCTAAAAAGAGCGCTCGCAATGCTTGGCGCAAATCCCCTTCCTCGACTTTTTGGCGGGCTAACTGCAGCCACTCGTCCTCGGGAAGTTGATCTGCGGTTGTGTCCTCACTCTCCAGATCCGCGGAGGGCGCAGCGGCAGGAGCTGCCGGGGGTGTAACTGCGCGCCGTTGGGAGATTACCTTAACCAGAATCAATGTTAGGACCGCGGCAGCCCCAACGATGGCCACCCATGATAGGACCTGTGCTACCACATTCATTCCATCGGTTCCTCCCATTCCGATACCGGAAACTTGTGGGAATAACGAGCTGAGCCATTTAGTAATCGCTCGTCCCAAGCGACCCAAGGCGCGAGCAAAACTGGCAACAGAATCCTTGAGCCAATCACTGAATTGCTCCAACCAGCCAGGCGGGGCTTCGAATTTGCTGGGGTTTCGCCAGGCATATTCCGGCGCGGTGAGCACACGGTCGAGTTGCTGATTGACTTCTGCAGTGGGCAACCGAGCCGAGTTCGGCGTAGCGCTGGCTAGTGGCATTGAATGCAGTTCCTCTTCTGAACGGTCGACCGAAATTCCGTAGTTATTGGCCGGCGCTAAGAGCAAGAGCATTAGAATAGCCGCAAAAGATCGCAAAGAACGCAAAGAAACAGGAAGCAGATTAGTGTTCACTTGTGTTTGCAGAGCTTTAGTTGGTTGAGGTCGGATCTTTGTGCTCTTTGCGTTGTTTCGCGGCTATTCCTCTTCCTCCATCGCCTGTCTGCAGATCTCTTCTCTTGGTGGATCTATTTGCTAGCAACGGCATAGCCCAGCGCAGCAAGGCGGTGTACCAGATCTTTTCCCGAGGTTTCACATTCAAGCCGTCGAAGGCGAATCACATAAAAAGATTTTAGCAAGAGATCGATAATGAGATAGGAGACAAACCCAGTACCTAATAGGAAAGGGACCGAGAGTAACCATTGGAAATTGTGAGTGAGCAGGGTTTCGACGCCGAAGAGCATTTTGCATAAGAACGGCAGTGCAGCGAGCGTCGAATAAACGCAGACAAACATCACGATCCGGAAAGCGAAGATGATCCCGCTTAAAATTAGTCCCGGGCCAATCTGACCTCCGGAAAGCCCTAAGCAACGCATAAACTCTCCTCTGTTGCCGGTAATGACGATGCTAGCCGTCTGAAAAAAAGCGTCTACAAACGGAGAAGGCACCATGACGATAAACGCCATGGGTTTGATCAAAATACCCCAAGGCTGAATAGCGCATTGAGCGGACGAAAGCTGCAGCAGTTCTAATGGTCCACGGCGACGAAGTGGTTCTCCGGAGTACGCCGCGAGCAAACGTTGACAGGCTAACGCCTGGAACCCCTTCATCCAACAATAAGCGACGGCCAAACGAATCACTGAATCACCCAAGTGTTCGGCGAGGTACCGATGATAGGACGCATCCGCTAGAAGCTGGAAAAACAAGAGCGCAAACGGGGTAACACCTAGTAGGTAGTACGCATAGGTGATAGCAGAGGTTCTGCGCAGCAAATGAATCGCTTCCTCTAGCAGGTCGATCATTGGGGAGTGAGAGGTGATTGGTGAGAGGTGGAAGGGAGTAATCAGTGATCAGTAAGCAGTAAGCAGTAAGCAGTGATTGGTGATCGGTGATCGGTGATCGCGCTGGGCCAATTTGTCATCTGTCATTCTTCCGTTGCGTCCTTTGCGTGCTCTGCGCGAGGCTCGTTTGTAATTTGTCATTCATTGGCTATCGGCTATTGGCTATCGGCTATACGCTTCGTCAGAACCAGGTGCCGTTATACAGGTTGATGGGGATCAACAGCAGGATTCGTTCGATGACATAGAGCGACACATAGGCGCCGGCAAATCCCAGCAAGAGACGGATCGGACTTAGCCAGTCGAACCCGGCGGATCTATGGCGGCTTCCTGCTTCGATCGATTTTTGGAGGCAGGCGGCACAAAGGAACCGGGTATCATGTTCGACCACACACTCGCGGCAGTAATACTGGTGGCAACTTGGGCATCTGGCTGCTGCCTCTCTATCCGGATGTACTAAACAGCGGCGAGCGGCGAGTTTCATGCTGCTGCCGGGTTAATGTCAGCTTGCTGGGCTTGCTGAGCTTGCATGATAATCGGAACGATCGTTTCTTGGAACTTTACTAACTGGCTTTCTCGCTCCACGGGCCGTAACCGGCGAATTTGAGCAGCGGTTTGTATGTTAACGACGTAAGTAGGACCGGCGATCAAATTCGACAAAAGCAATCCGCCAAAGAACAGGCAGGAAAGGGCGCCAGTAACGTAGCACCAGGTTTGGTGACCGAGGTACCAGAACAGGCTGCAAAACAGGAGAAATCCCCAAACCACGGAGACCCAAATCCAGCGGTTACTTTTGGAAAAAGAGATGGCCTCGACATCTGAGAAGTAAAAGCGCCGATATTTTTCAAACAGCAAAATCTGTTTGGCATGCAGCAAATGATCGTCGCTAAGGTAAATTGCGCTGCGTGCACCGGGAAACAGGCGCGAGGTCCAACCGGTGGCAGCGATTTTTCGATACGAATGCCGCTGGGTGGTCTTGTCCGCTATGTTCCGGCTCAGCCGGACTTCGGAGGAAGGCTCTTCGAACGTGGGATCACTCATAAACCGAAATCAGTGGGATGGCTTTGGATTAACCAGACGACCAGCCAGACTAGTGCGATCCAACCGACGCCCTCTATTACTGACAAAGCGGCCGCTAGAACGAACCGGTACCCGGAGCGTGGCACCAGAGGACGTTGTTGTCGCCACCCGATGATCACGATAGCCAGGGCGAAGCCGCTAAAAATTAGGCCCAAATAAATGTACACCAAACAAAGCACCGGTACGACCAACAGGAGCAAGGCAATATTGTCGAAAAGGACGGTTTGGTCTCGGAACAACGGTTCCGACGATTGCCGGCGTCTTCTATAAATGCAGTCAGGACAAAGTTTTTGGGATCCGAAAGTGAGCGTACACAGCGAGCAGAGAAACCGGCCGCACGAGCTGCAAACATTTTCCGCTCGTGAATTATTGTGAAAAAAGCAACCCGCCTCAGTTTCGTTGCGAGGTTCCGGACGCACGGAAGAAGTGGGTTTCACCATTGCCGGGAAAACCAGAGTGCGAGTCGGCGCCTGACAGTTTGGACAAGCAGTAAAATCTTGCAGGTTCCACTGGGACGTGGCTAGCAGGCGATGGCAGATGGGACAAAAAGCGCCAGCGCTCATGGAGTCGATTGGCGTTTTATCACCCGGGTATCGCAAAGGTAGTCATGCAGCGCTCGCTTCTCCGAGTCGAACCCGGCCATAATGTATCCGATATATAGCAGCATGCCGCTCAATCCTTGAGCGAAATAGCGCCCGAGCGCTCTGAGATAAGAGACTTTTGATAGGTCAGACCGGACAATCCGCAATTTTAACGCCATTTTCCCCGGTGTGGCGCCGTATCGACCAACGAAGAAGACGTAGTAGCTAAGAGAGAGCAGGAGTACGAAAACGAAATAGAGCCCATAGGCGATTAGAATTCCCTGCGACTGCCAGAAAGGCCGGGGAGTACTCCCGGATGCTAACTGAAATGTTTCCCAAAAAACATAGGCGCGCAACGCTAGTTCGAACGGAAGACGAACTAGGAACAGTGCGATCTGGTCGATGAGATAGGCGCCGGCTCGGATCCAAAAGCCACCGTAGATGCCGGTGGTTTCGGGAGATAATCCTTCCCTGATCTGTTGGAAGAAAATGTCTTTGCAATCCTGGCACAGACTTAGGGAACCGTACTGGACGGATAGATCCGGCGAGGCCAGCCGTTTGCATTTGAAACAGGTGACTGCGGGCCGGTTAAAAGCGTCCGCCAGGGTCTTCCAGGTCTGCAGTCCCTGGCGCCAAACCCGGGTCCCTAAGGTGATCGTCCCCAGATTGAAAAGGTGGTCAATTTCGGTTTCCTCGACCGGGCCGGTAGGCTGGCTTCCGATTAGGTAATACCAAGTCATAGGTCGACAGGGAGCCAAATGGTCCGTAAGTTTTGGGGTAAAAGCAAGGCGGAAGGGTCTGGACGCGGTGATAGCCCGGAACGGAAAGAAAAATCTCATGCAAAGGCGCAAAGGCGCAAAGGTTCGGAGTCAGCGAGATTAGTGGTGGCGACGTTCTGACTTTCTGGGGCTGGGTAGCCAGGACACGGGAACGTTATCTTGGCGGTGTGAGGCGTAGGCGGCGTCCTTCCAGACCGATTCGCAGTTTCCCCGCAGCGCTGGTAGAGCCGAGCATTGCATTCATAGCGTCTTTCGTGATCGAGGTCTGGTCGAGCACAAGCAAACGTACAACTGCGAGAAGGTGTTCCTGGCCAAACTCGTCATTTCTCCCTCCTCCGAACCTTTCCGCCTTTGCGTCTTTGCGTGAGATTTTGTTTTTGGCTACTGGGTATTGGCTATTCGCCTCGGTGTGCTTGATCACGCGCGAGCCGGCCAACGGTTTGAATCGCTTCAGCGAATTTTCCGGAGAAAGCATGTCCGCAGCTCACCCGGAAACAATTGCGATACCGTTCACCGGTGGCAGAGAAAATATTCCCCGGGGCGACTGCGATCCGAAACCGGTTGAGTGCGTCCGCCGCCAGTTCGAGCGCATCGAAATCCGGTTCGAGTTCGACCCATAATAGGAACCCGCCGCTGGGGCGAGATATGCGAGTCGATTCGGGAAAGCTTTCTGCAATGGCGCAACTGAACCGGTAAACTTGTTCGGCCAGAAATTTGCGCAACCGTCGCAAATGGGCGTCGAATGACCCGAATTTTAAGAATTCTGCGACTGTTAGTTGCGGAAGCGAAGGTGTAGCCAAGCTCGTTGCGGATTTGAGCCCCAAGACGCGTTCATGAAACTTGCCTGGCACAATCCAACCAACTCGAAGGCCGGGTGCTAATGTCTTAGAAAAAGAACCGATCAAAATAACGGATCCGTCTTGATCAAAGGATTTTGCGACTTTCGGACGCTCTGTTTCGGGCCGGTGCAAGTCCCCAAAAATGTCGTCTTCGATGAGCGGGACACCGAACTTAGCCAACAAACGAACCAGATCTTGTTTGGTCTTGGTGCTCAATGAGTAACCGAGAGGATTGCTGCAATTTGTCACGAGCAAACAGGCAGCGACTCTGGTGAACCGCTGCAGTGCGTTCTCAAGATCCCCAAGATCGATCCCCTGGACCGGATCAGTAGCCAATTCCACCACTCTTAATCCCAGGCTTTGGATGATCTCCAGCACACCAAAATAGGTGGGCGACTCGACCAGAATGATATCGCCCGGCTCACTCACCGCTCTCAAAGCCAGGTGAAGAGCTTCCGACGCTCCGCAAGTAATCACGAAATCGTCCGGCGAAAGGAAACATCCCCATCCGTTTGCCCTTTGCGCCAACTGCTGCCGCAAGAGTTCGAGCCCGGCCGGGGGTCCCTGGTTGGATGTTTCTGCTGGATAGCGTCGAGCCGCGCTGGCTGCCGTCTGGGCCAGTTTTCGCGACGGTAATACCTCTGAACCGAGCAAGCTGAGTCCGAGTGGAACCACATGTTTGGAGGTGCCGAAGGTGACGGTCTGGTGTCTCAGTGAGCTAACAGCAACGTCTTTTGCCCGGAAAATCGTCCGAGTTTTGGTCGGCGCCGCTATCAAACGCAGTCTAGGTTCCCGAACGTAAAATCCACTCCTGACCCGTGCTTCGACTACCCCTTTATTTTCCAAGAGCCGGAAAGCGTGTAGGACTGTCTCTAAGCTAAAGCCGTGGTCCTTGGCTAGCTCGCGGACCGAAGGTAACCGGTCGCCAGGCAGATACGTCCGGCTATCGATCTGCCTGTGGAGCTTATCCGCGAGAAGCTGGTAGGAAGGGTCCATGGGGTGGCGGGGTGTGGGGTGAGGGTGATTGGTGAAAGGTGATTGGTGCGCGGACAGTGCGGTAAGCAGTGAGCAGTAAGCGGCAAGCAGTAAGCAGTAAGCAGTAAGCGGCAAGCAGTAAGCGGCAAGCAGTAAGCAGTAAGCAGTAAGCAGTAAGCAGT
>JAFAIO010000302.1 GCA_019236675.1 Verrucomicrobiota bacterium | reverse complement strand
GATTTCGTTCGCGAAATCGAAATGTGGTGTTCTCTTTGCCTCGTGTTTGGCACAGTGAACGTAATCCACCCCATCATTGACTTCGCTGAAACGAAATCTGTACGCTAGAACTCTCTGCGCACAGTCGGCGCCGCCAACCACTAATTATGTCGAAAGATCCTATTGCAATTATTGGAATCGGATGCCGTTTTCCCGGCGGAGTAAATGACGTTGAGTCATTTTGGAAACTCCTGGTCGAGGCACGCGAAGCTGTCACTGAGGTGCCGCCGGACCGATGGAACATAGAACATTTCTATGACGCCGAACCGGGACTACCCGGAAAATCCATTGCCAAGCGGGCGGGATTTCTGGACAACATCGACCAATTCGACCCGCAATTTTTTGGCATCTCGCCACGGGAAGCTCCGTACGTTGACCCGCAACATCGATTGCTGCTGGAAACCGCATGGGAGGCAATCGAAGACGCCGGCATAATCCTCGATTTTGAAAAGGGCACCGACATTGGCGTGTTCGTAGGAATTTCTCACAACGAATACCAAGGGATTCAGAGTACCGCTCTTGATCATTTCGGAATCGGCCCGCATTCACCCACCGGCTGCGCTCACAGCATCGCTGCTAACCGGGTTTCCTATTGTTTGAATTTGCAAGGACCCAGCGTCGCGATGGATACCGCTTGTTCATCTGCTCTAACCGCGGTGCACATGGCATGCGAACACATTCGTGCAGGTCGCGGCGATACGGCGCTAGCGGGCGGTGTCACCGTGATCATTACGCCGGGCGGTTTTATCGGTTTTTCTCAGGCATCAATGCTGTCTCCGGAAGGTCACTGCAAAGCGTTTGATGCCTCCGCTAACGGGTTCGTCCGCGGAGAAGGGGCCGGGATGCTACTGCTCAAACGGCTTTCCCGGGCAATAGCGGACGGTGACCCCATCCAAGGGGTCATTATCGGAACCGCCCTAAATCAGGATGGTCACACGAACGGAATCTCGCTTCCGAGCGTAGAGGCACAAGCACGATTAGTCGTCGAAGCATGCGCTGACGCCGGCATCTCGCCGTCAGAAGTCGGGTTCGTCGAAGCTCACGGTACGGGAACAGCGGTTGGAGATCCAATCGAAGCGCATGCGCTTTCGCAGGCTCTCTGCCGGGATCGAGCGCCGGAAAAACCGCTTCTGATCGGGTCGGTGAAGACGAACCTTGGCCATTTGGAGACCGCTGCCGGTCTCGCCGGTCTAATGAAAGCGATGCTCGTATTGAAGCACCGGCACATTCCTGCCAGCCTGCATTTTAATACTCCAAATCCGAACATCGATCTGGCAGCGCTGAAACTGCGGATACCCACCACGCTGGAGGCGTTCCCAGAGACTTCAGGACCGCGAATGGCCGGTGTCAATTCTTTCGGCTTCGGCGGCGCAAATGCACACGTCCTTTTAGTTGAGCATACACAAGCGCCCCAAGCGGAGCACGAAAAGATCCAGTTTGAGCGCGCATGGCCGGTTATTTTATCCGCTCGCTCAGAAGAATCGCTGCGTTCCTATGCAATGCGGATCGCCGCCTGGGTGGATGAGCGTTCCATTTCGAATGGCCACTCGCCACTTCTGCCAGATTTGGTTTACACCTTGGGTGCACGCCGGAATCACCACGCGCACCGGCTCACCCTGGTTGCCAGCTCGCCGGTGGAAGTGGTGCAGGAGCTGACGAACTACGCGACGGGTCAAGCCGGACCCAAGATACAAACGACGTTCGCTCCCCGCCCGGCGCAATTGCCGCGCGTGGGTTTCGTGATGAGCGGGCAAGGTCCGCAGTGGTGGGGCATGGGGCGCGAACTCATGCGACATGAACCTGTTTTTCGCGAAATGATTGAGCGCTGTGACGCGGCCATGCGGCCGCATAGCCGATTTTCGCTGATCGAAGAGCTTGGTCGCAGTGAGGAAGACACTCAGATGCCGCGTACTGAAGTGGCGCAGCCTGCCATCTTTGCATTTCAGGTGGCTCTGGCCGAGCTATGGAAATCGTGGGGCGTTCAGCCGGCGGCAGTCGTTGGGCACAGCGTCGGCGAGATTGCGGCCGCCTGCGTTGCCGGTGTACTCACACTAGATGAAGCAGCGCGGATAATCGTTTTACGCGCGCGATTCATGGAGGAATGCGCCCGAGGCGAAGGCACGATGTTAGCAGTAGGCTTGAACGAAGAAGCTGCCTTGGATCGCATATCCCGGCATGACCGCACCATCACGATTGCGGCTTTTAATGGACCGAATTCGCTGACCCTAGCCGGTCCTCGCCTTTCCTTGGAGGCAATCGCTGCCGAGCTCGAGGCCGAGGAAGTATTCGCGCGCTTTGTCCGCGTGGATCATCCCTTTCATCATCCATTAATGCGCCCGGCTTCCGAATCCCTGGAAGCAGAGCTGGCCGATCTTGCTCCCCAGGCAGAAACCATACCATTCTACAGTACGGTGACCGGAAAGAAATGTGCCGGTGTGGAATGCGTTGCCGCACATTGGGGACGTGGTATTCGCCAGCCGGTCCGGTTTGCCGCAGCGGTGGATGCCTTGGCCGAGGCGGGAATCGATGTGTGGCTCGAAATCAGTTCTCAACCGGCTTTGGTCCGCTCAATTCAAGATTGCCTGGCGGGCCGCAACGGCGGTAAGCCCACCGTATTTTCCTCGGTCCGGCGGGAACGCGAACACGAGTCCCTCCTGGAGACGGCCATGGATCTGCATCGATCGAATGTGCCTCTCGACTTCGCCAAGATGACTCCGTCGCGCAGGTTGCTGCCACTGCCGGCGTATGCATGGGACAGGAGCCGATGGTGGAACGAGGCTAATGACTGGGCGGAGGGCCGTCTGAGCCCAGCTAGCGGCGGCTTACTCGATGCCAAGCTCCCACGAGCAATACCGACTTGGCTCGCCCGGTTAGATAACCGGCAGCTGGCCTTCCTGAAGGACCACAAAGTCGACAACCTGGTTGTGTTCCCGGCAGCCGCGTTTGTGGAAATGGTGTTGGAAGCCGGGACACAGCTCTTCAACGGTCATCCGTTTATTGTGGAAGATTTCGAGATCCGGAAGCCGCTCATTTTGCCGGACCGCCTCTCAGAACTTCAGCTTGAGCTTTCGTATGATCCAAATGAGCGGACGTTCTCGATCCAGAGCCAGCTGCACCATGGCGCCAACTGGTCCCTGCACGTCGCCGGTACCATGCGAAGCGAACGCACGGAAACCAGCTTCGGATCGTTAACCTGGGAAGATTCTCCGACGGGAGATCTGACACCGTTGGTAGTCGAGGATTTCTACCGTTACATGAGTGATCTCGGACTACCTTATGGAGACGAGTTTCGACCACTTCGGGCGCTTTCGGCCGGCCAGGGCCGATCTGAGGGACAAGTCGCGTTATCAGACAGGATCGCCAGCCGGGCAGGAGAGTATTCGCTCCACCCGGTCCTGCTTGATGGGGCGCTACACGTCTTTTCGGCCGCAGCCGCTGCGATGGAGGATCGTAAGGCCGGACTGAAATTACCGGTTCGTTTTTCGAAAATTCTCTTTCTGCATCCCCCTGGCGAGACGAGCCGGGTGCGGGCAACGGTTCATCATTGCAGCAGCGAGTACGTCGAGGGCCGGATCGAGCTGTTCGACGATAGCGGACGCCCCTGTGTCTTGGTAGACGGATTTCGAGCCATCGCTATTTCGGGGGCGCACCGAGGGGCCGCCCAGGCGATGAATCGAAACGTGCTTTACCATCTCGCTTGGGAAAGAACTCAGGTCGAGGCGAACGGTTTTCGACCCGTGCCAGTCCCGCTTTCGCGCCTGCGAGACGCCGCTCAGGAGGCACATGATCAGGTGATTGCGGCCAGAGGTCAAACTTCCATCGAGCAGGCGATGATCGCGGGAGACCAATTGGCAGCTGCTCAGCTGGCTGCCGGGTTCCGCAAAATGGCGTCTGTAACCGGAGCTAAGGAATTCAACAGCGATTCCCTCGGTGTCGCCGAAGCGATGCGTCACGTTTTCAATCGTTTCATGGCCAGCCTGGCAAAACGCGGCTGGTTGGAAACGAACGGCTCGGGCTATCGCCCGACTCCAGGCTTTGCTGACGCTGCCGATTCTGCCGCCGACCTCTTACGTGAATTCATTGCTGAGCATCCCGGTTATTTATCCGAGGCCCTGCTTTGCGCGGCAAACTGTGGCGAACTCGGTCCCATTCTACGGGGCGAGAAGGATGCGGTGCAGGTTCTGTTTGCGGGTAGCTCAGCCGATTTGCTGGACCATTTCTATTGCGAGGGTCTTTACACGAGCCATTGGCTAGCCGCGATCACCGCCGCCATTCAAGAAACCGCTCGTCATCTGCCGGAAGGAAGGGGCCTCCGGATTCTGGAAGTCGGCGCCGGGACGGGTGGATTAACCGCTCACGTTCTGCCTTTGATCGAGCATGAACTGCACTCGTATACTTTCACCGACGTTTCTGCGGCATTTTTCGGACCCGCCAGGCAGAAGCTGGCCAACTTCACCAACGTCGAATACAAGGTCTTCGATTTGGAGAAACCGGCTGCAGACCAAGGTTTTCAACCGAATGGATTCGATTTCATTATCGGTACGAACGTCATTCACGCAGCCAATGACATTCGTTCGGCATTGAAACAGCTCCATGCCCTGCTAGCTCCCGGCGGAAATTTGGCGTTCATGGATGTTGCTAATCCCCAATTATGGACGGAAGCGGTCTTCGGTCTGACCACGGGATGGTGGCGTTTTACCGATCGAGATTTGCGGCCGGTTCATCCCCTGCTGCAGCGTGCGCAATGGGAAGCCGTGCTTCGAGAAGCCGGGTTTGAAGAAATCGCAACTCTGCCCGGACTCGTTGGTCCGGAAGGTGAAGGTCAGATGGCGATTATTGCTCGTAAGACGTGGCAAAAACCGGCGGACGAGCAGGATCTTATCCCGACCGGAAATCCCTCGGAGGAACAGGAACTCATCCCGACCGAGAAATCTTGGCTACTCGTTGTTGACCATTCCGACCTGAGCGAGCAACTCGTCTCGCGATTGCGAAAACAAGGAATTAGATGCCGAATAGCCCAGATTGGAGACCGTTTTTCCAGTGCCGGAGCCGATTCCTTCACCGTTGCTCCGGAGCGATTTGAAGATTGGCAGTCTCTTCTTGAGGAATGCGCGGCGGATGCGCCGCCGGAACGGATTGTCTATTTCTCCAGCGAGGCGGCCGAGGGCTACACCGGGCGGGATGGGGTATTGATGGGGACGGATGCATTGTTGCATCTCGTGCAAGCGGTGGAGAAGATCATCGGCCCGACGTCGAAAATTCGATTTGATCTGGTAACCCGAGGCGCGCAGCCGGTGGGCCGGACGAAACGCCCCACCACGGTTAGTCAGGGTCCTGCACTCGGGCTGTTCCGGGTCATTCTTAATGAATATCCAAGTTTCTCCGGTCGAGGAATCGATTTGGGAGCCGAGGTGTCGCCTTCCGACTTTTCGTTTCTGTGGAGCGAGTTAATGCGGGTTGACGGCGAGCGCGAGGTGGCCTTCAGAGGTGAAGCCCGGTACGTCCAACGGATCGTTCGTGGCCGATCTTCGCATCAAGAGCGGCTGGATTCATCTGTCCCGCTGCGACTTGAGTCGAGGGAACGCGGCCATCTGGACAGGCTAGGTTTCAAGCCATTTGTCCTGCCAGACTTAAGTCCTGGGCAAGTAATCATCGAAGTTAAAGCGGCCGGTTTGAATTTCAGGGATGTTCTAAAGGCGCTCGCTTTGTATCCCAGTGAAGCGCCTGACGCCCGGCTTTTTGGCGATGAAGTAGCCGGCATTGTTAAGGCGGTAGGTTCAGGAGTCGATCATGTTGCCCCAGGCGATCGAGTGTTTGGTCTAGCCGTGTTCGGGCTTGCAACCGAGACGTTGGCCAGAGGCGGTGATATTAGACGGATTCCTGGTGAGTTATCTTTTGAAGAGGCCGCAACGTTACCCGTCGTGTTCATGACGGCTTGGCACGCCTTATACAACGTGGCACGAATGCGGCCGGGCGAATCGATCCTGGTCCATGCGGGGGCCGGTGGAGTCGGGATGGCCGCGATCCAAATCGCTCATTATCTCGGAGCCGAGGTGATTGCGACTGCGGGCAGCCCGGTCAAACGGACCCTGCTCGAGAAATTGGGCGTTAAACATGTGATCGATTCGCGGCGCGGCGATTTTGCCGACGCGGTGATGCAGCTAACGAACCGGCGCGGCGTCGATGTCGTCCTTAATGCGCTTGCCGCAGAAGCGATCCCGATGGGACTCTCGTGTCTGGCTGAATTCGGGCGTTTCATTGAGATAGGAAAACGCGACATTTATCAAAATTCGCGCATACCGCTTTGGCCACTTCGGCGAAATGCTTCCTTTCATGTCGTTGCCATGGACGCGGTATTTTCTGGTGACGAATCGTTGACTCGCCGGATGCTGGAAGAGATCTCCACTCTGGTGGAGAGCGGATCTCTTCGACCTCTTCCATTCCGTTCCTTCCCGGCCGCTCGAGTTGACGCGGCGTTTCGATTGATGGCGCAGGGGAAGCACATCGGAAAAGTGCTGGTCGCATTTCCAGAAGCATTCAGACCCCAGCTCGGCGAACCCTTAACCGCCGGATTTCAAGTTGATCCGGAGGGCTGTTATTTGATCACCGGAGCATTCGGAGGATTCGGAAAAGTCCTCGCGCAATGGCTGGTGGAATCGGGTGCTCGCGATTTGGTCTTGGTAAGCCGGCGCGGTGCTGAGGGTCCGGAAGCAGAGGCCTTCGTGAATCGCCTGCGCGATCGCGGGGTTTCTGTCGCTGTGTTTCGCGCGGACATCGGCTCTGCGGACGACGTGAGTCGTATAATAAGCGAGATACGATCGGCGAACCGTCCGCTGAAGGGAGTTTTCCACTTGGCCATGGTGATCGACGATGCGCCGCTATCGGCACTCACTCGCGATCGGATGCAGAAAGTGCTTGCCCCAAAGGCCAACGGAGCATGGCTACTCCATCAAGCAACGCAGGGCCTTAAGCTCGATTGTTTTGTAATGTTCTCGTCGGTATCGAGCGTGTTCGGAAATCCGGCGCAAGGAAACTACGCGGCGGCCAACGCTTTCCTTGATTCGTTGGCGCACCATCGCCGGGCATTAGGACTTCCTGCTCTTACGATCAACTGGGGCGCCTTGGGCGGCGAAGGATATGTCGCTCGTAATGAACGCGTGGCTGAATTCCTCGCTCGGCAGGGCACTGGCGAACTTTCGCCGCGCGAGGTAGTCGACCTGATGGAGTCATCACTCGCGGCAGATTCGACCCAGGTGCTGGCAATCCGGGTTGACTGGGCGAAATGGCGACAAGCCTTCCGTGGCATGCAGGAAAGACCTCTCCTGGAACGCATCTTTGCCACCATCGAAGGCCAAGAAACGCCCGGAGTCGTCAGCGATTATCGGCAAAGGATCGACTCGGCCGCACCTGAGGAAGTAGAGGGTATTGTGGGGCAAGCTGTCCGCGATGCGGTGGCCTCAGTATTGCGGGTCAAACCGGAGACACTGCGTGATGACCAGCCGTTAACCGACCTTGGACTCGATTCGTTGATGGGTGTCGAGATCGAGAATAATCTTGATGCTTCTCTTGGCGTCGCTTTACCGCCGGCCAGTTTAACCCGGGCACGCACAATCGGGCAGATTGTATCGCTGATCGCCGAGCACATGGGTGCCAAACGAACCGGAACCACACCTGCCAAAAAGGCGCCCCGGAAAGAGTCAACCAACCGGACCTCAGCTGAAGAAGTAGACTTGACAGCGCTATCCGATGAAGAAATCGCTAGCTTGCTCGGTGAAGACACCTCCGCGGAGAGTTCAGACCCGCAAGGTGTCGTCCACTAACGAGCGTCCGATGGAGATATCAGACGACAAGCGCACTGCACTTAAAGAGTGGTTGGCAAGTGGGAAGGTAGTCCTACACCCGTTGACCCTGCCTCAACGTGAGTTGTGGGAGACCTCGCCGGTGCCGGTCACTGACGTCGCCAACCACATCTGCTGCCTGATCAATATTCGGGGTGTGTTAACTCCCGAAGCCTGTGAAGAGGCGCTCCGCCGCGTGGTGGAACGGCAGGACGTATTACGGCTTTCGTTTCTCCCGGGTAAGGCGGGACCGGTCCAGATGATCCGGCGAACTGTCGAACTGAACCTTCAGTATCGGTCTCTTCCGGGCGGACGAATCAATCCCGAAGCCGTCGAAGAAGCGGCGAACGAGGTTTTCAGCAAACCATTGGATCTATTGCGCGGGCCTGTCTACCGAGCCGAAGTGCTCCGGCTGAGCGCGGATGTGCATGTGATTGTTCTAGCGATACACCACGCCATCGCTGATGGCTGGACGCTGGGAATTTTCACAGAGGACCTCTGCACAGCTTACGTGCTGGGCATCATCCGACCAAATGAACGCCTCCCGGCGGTTCCTCTGACTTACGCAGCCTGGGGAGCAGCGGAACGGGAGTTCTGGCTGCCCAAAGAACTGGAGCGGCGAGTCCCTTTCTGGAGGTCCCATCTTAGCGGAACCCGGCGGCTCTGGAGTTCATTTGAGGGACCGATAACCGCCGCCGGACCCGCGGAACGGTTGGTTCTTCATTTTCCGCCTGATTTAGCCGAGGCCGCCCGCGAACTTGCCCGGACAATGGGAGCAACCCTGTTTAGCACTCTGTTGACCGCGTTCCAGATAGCCCTGTCCCGATGGACCGGTGAGCCGGATGTTCTCGTTGGGACTCCGACTGCGAATCGGGCCAGACAATCGGTTCGGGAAACGATGGGATACTTCGCAGGCATTGTTCCTATCCGTTGTCATGTAGAAGCCGAGCGCACTTTTGGGGAGAGCCTGAAAAGTGTGCATCAAACCGCGACCGATTGTTTTGCCAACGCGATGCCGTTTGCCGAGCTGTCTCCGTTACTGGGCGAGAAGTCAGCGCCGGGACATAACCCCATTTTCGAAGTGCGTTTTGCCTTGCAAAATCATCCTTTTCCCGAGGTCGCACTTCACGGCTTGTCCGCCTCTTTAAGCATGCGTTCTACTGGAACAGCCAGATTCCACCTCGGCTGCGAGATCACGGTAGTACACCAAGGACTCGAGGTAGTATTCCTGTTCCGAGCCCAGTTGTTCCCGCTGGCGGAAATCAAAAACCTAGCTAACCTCTTTCAGGCGATACTGGCCGACGCCTGTAGTTCCCCAGACAGCCGAATCGACACCCTTGTCGGCAAAAACTCATGACCACAACATCGTCAACAGAAGTGTTCAGCCAGCAAGAACAACCAACTTGGGTGAGCCGAGCCGCTTTCCCGCTGTTGGCTGTGATTTACTTTGTGACCGAAGCAGCTCTCGGCGCTTCCGTGTATCTAGGGGTTATCTGGGTAAGCGTTTTGCTGATGCTGGTCGTCAGTCATCTCATGCACGGGATGTTGATCGCTTTTCATGAAGCCACTCATGGCCTGCTGCGGAAGAACCGGCGGCTGAACGAAATCGACGGTATCATCATTGGGGTCATGAGTTTCATGAGCTTCAACCTCTACCGGGCGGCGCACCAGCTGCACCACGCGCACTTGGCGACTCAAAAAGACGAAGAACTCTGGCCATTCGATATTCCCGGTACACCCCGGTGGCTCAGGATTCTCTGCGCTTTTCTCGAGCTTACCGTCGGTATTTTTTACACGCCATTTTTATTCGTCCGCACATTTCTTCGGAAGGACTCTCCCATTCGTAATAAGAAACTCCGCCGGACGATCTGGTCGGAATTCGTTTTAATGGTACTCGCCTGGGTTTGTATTCTCGGTGTAGTGGCGCTCACAGGAACCTGGAAGTACTTTTTATGGATGTATGTAGCGCCGGCCATCTTGGCTGCGAACATGCAGAGCTGGCGTAAATATATCGAGCATGTCGGCCTGACTGGCTCGACTGTGAATGGCTCAACCCGAAGCATTATCGCTAAAGGGCCACTCGGCAAATTTGTTGCTTTGACGTTGCTACACGAACCGTTTCATGGCGTGCATCATTGGCGTTCCGGTATTCCGCATGCCGAGCTGCCGATGTTCACTTCGGCACTTGAACCGAAGCGTCCAGATGAGGTCGCTCCTTTTCCCAGCTATTGGCACGCGTTCAAGCATCTGTTCCGCAATCTAGCGAATCCCCGAGTCGGTTCTCAGTGGCTCACCACGACGTCGTGAGGAACTTCAACGAGGGGGCATTTCCCGTGTCCGCGGACTGACAACACCGAAAACGATAATCCGCTGAAGCCAGATCCCGCTATTGAGAGCTGATACCCGCGTACAAAAAAAATTTTTTCGCTTAGCGCAACTAGTGCCTATCATCGTCGCCCAACCTGACCAGGCTGAACGGAGTTTGCAGCCAGCTCTGCCATCCGAGACGAACTTGGATTGGGGTTTTTGGATTGAACAGAATCAGAGCGGTCCTCGACAAATTAAGGAAAGCAAGAGGGCCGGCAAAACCATAATGCCAACAATCTATTTATGCAGCCATTGCTTCGGTCCAATCAATCCGCGACCACTGACAGGGTGTTAGAGAACCCTGTCTCAAACGCTTTTGAGGCGGTGGGCCTAAAGAAAGACTTCGATGACGGCGCTGTCCAAGCTCTCCGAAGCTTAGATCTCCAGATCCCCGAAGGGGAATTTATCGCTATCACTGGCCCAAGCGGCTGTGGCAAGACCACGCTGCTTCAGTTATTGGGTGCGCTGGATCGGCCTACTGCTGGTACTTTAGCGTTCAGGGGTGTTTCCATTCCCGACCTACCAGATCCCTCGGCCTATCGATCTCAGGAAATCGGATTTGTGTTCCAGTCGTTCCATCTTTTGCCGACCTTCACCGCGTTAGAGAACGTGCAAATCCCGATGCTCGAAACCCGGATGCCCAGCGCGAAACGCAGAGACCGGGCACGTGAGCTTTTAAAATCCGTAGGCCTGGAACGCCGACTGAACCATTTCCCAAGCAAACTGTCGGGCGGAGAGAGACAGCGAGTGGCCATTGCCCGTAGCCTGGCTAACAACCCTTCCGTACTACTCGCCGATGAACCGACGGGCAATTTGGACAGCGACAATGCCGTCATGATCCTCGATTTGCTAACTAAGATTCAGCAGGAAAAACGGATGACGCTCGTGCTGGTAACTCACGACGACCGAGTCGCTCATCGAGCAGCGCGAATCATTCACATGATCGATGGACATGCTGTGTCAGACCGCCAAACAGGTAACGGAGTCTGTCAGTGAGCTTTGTTACGGTCGTTTTTCGGGGTTTGATCCGTCGGCGGACCCGAACCACTCTCACGCTGTTAGGTATTTCTATCGGAATCGCCGCGGTGGTGGCGTTAGTTGGGCTTTCGCGGGGGCTTAACAAAAGCTGGGCTGCAGGAATGAGAGCGCGCGGGACCGATGTCGTGGTCAGCAATATGACCAGTTCACTCGTTCCGAAACCATTCAATGCTACCGTGCGCGATCGGATCGCTCACCTCCCTCACATCGCCGCCACCTGCTCGCTCTTGGTCGACCTCATGAGCGTTGAAAACACGGAGATGATAATGGTCTCGGGGCGTGAATGGGGCGGGTTCACCTGGGCGAACCTCAAGCTGATCTCTGGTAGAATGCCGAACGACGCGCAAGAGAAAGCGGTCGTGCTCGGGCGCACCGCTGCCGACGTGCTCAAAAAGAAGGTTGGCGATCCGATCCAGATCGAGACTGCGGAACTGAAAGTCGTGGGGATTGTCGACGGCAACGCTTGGGTCGAGAACGGTTCAGTGATTCTTTCTTTGCCATTGCTACAGGAGATCACGGACGACCAGGATAGAATCAACGTCATCGATGTCCGGCTTACACCTGGAACCAGCCGGGCCGATGTTCAATCGCTTTGCGAGCAAATTAACCAACTTGTACCGGAAGCGCGTGCGATCGTAGCCAGTGAGAATCTGAACCAAAGCGAGATCTCGCGGATTGTGGGGGCAATGAGTTGGAGCACCTCATTACTTGCGGTGCTGGTGGGCGTTCTTGGCGTGATGAACACAATGTTGATGAACGTCTTCGAACGGACACCGGAGATCTGCGTGTTGCTCGCCTTAGGCTGGAAACGACGCCGCATCGTCGAGCTGGTCCTCTGGGAGTCTGCCATCTTGGGTCTACTCGGGGGGATAATAGGCGTCTTCATTGGTGTCGCGGGCGTGCGACTCCTTGGAGCAACACCAAGTATCCGCGGGCTTCTGGAACCTGACATTGGGATACGACTGCTCGCGGTCTCAGTTGCGATTGCTATTTTAGTGGGTGTCGTGAGCGGCCTTTACCCCGCATGGCGCAGCTCAAGGGTCACACCTAGCCAGGCGCTGCACGGGTGAGGTGGAAACAGCGAGAATTATTCACAACAAGGCCGCAAAGGCCACAAAGATAAGAGCAGGAATCGTCTGTGAGATGCTTAAAATAATTCATCTCTGTGGCCTTTGCGGCCTTGCTGTGAACAGATCCGTCTCTGTGTTCTCGCTGTTGTTTTCTCTACTTCTCTCTAGCTCGGGTGCTGAGTTGTCGCCGAAAGAGTTGGCTTCTGCCGTGGCAGCTAAACAAGAAGGCGACGCTTACATTCGTCTCCGGCTGCAAGTAAAGCCGACAGGAAGCGCTGCCGACGAGACGTTACAGATTCAGATAAAGGAAAGAAGAACTAAGACGGCAACTGACTTGGTGTATCAAGTTCTCTGGCCGCAACCGCGAAAGGGCGAATCTGTGCTGCTGCATCAAGAGGCGGGCCGGCCGGCGAGTGGATCACTTTTCACACCTCCGGATAAGGTGCAGACATTGACCGCCTCGCAATTGCGTCAACCTTTTTTCGACAGTGACCTCTCTTACCTGGATGTAATTGAAGACCCACTATCTTGGGAAAGCCAGACTATCACCGGGACTGAGGTCGTTAATGGGGTGAATTGCACGGTTCTGGAGTCGAAGCCAAACAAGGGAGAATCGGAATACGCGAAAGTCCGCTCTTGGATCGATCCGAATCGATTGGTTCAAATGCGAATCGAGAAATATTCGCCTTCCGGAGAAGTCAAAATGCGGATCGAGACTAGTCGCGTTTCGAACGACGATAAAGGTCGGCCTATCCCAGCAAATCTCATAGTCCAGGATCCTAAAAATGGCTCGGTAACAGAGCTGGATGGCTCTCGGATTAAACATAATGTCACCTTCAGCGATTCTGAATTTTCATCGGAAGGTCTGAAACAGGTCTCGGCGCCGACGGCAGCTGCGGAGTAAGGTGAGCTATTGTCCCGACGGGACTCAAGGACTCAGCCAGGGGTTTTAACCCCTGGAATAGACAAAAAACGACGCCTCGCCCTGAAAGGGCGGTAGAATCATTGCCTCCGGATTGGAGATTGATCTCACCAACCATTCCATAAGAAAATCTCTTCCGCCCCTTCAGCATCTTCAACCCGCTGCGCGGGTGCAATTCCAAC
>JAFAIO010000282.1 GCA_019236675.1 Verrucomicrobiota bacterium | reverse complement strand
AGTCCGGATTCGCAGACCTCTTGCCGTCGTTGCGGCCCGAGTCGGTCTATGTGGGAGTGAGCGCCGGGAGCATGGCGGTGGCCTCAATCTTCGGAGAATCTTACAGTAATCCGCCGAGCGGCCGCCATAACGCGCTCACGTCGGAAGACATCGTGTTCGCTACACCCAAAGGAGAAATTAAGTGCATCTTCGTCACGGCGCAGGGAGCTGGAGTGGTTGACTTTGCGTTGATCCCGCACCTAGATCGCCAATCTGTATTCGACCTATCTTCCACTCGCGATCTCCAGGGCAAAACCTAATGAGATCAACGCAAGAGCAAGGACCCCACCGGCCAGGTTTGCGATCCTGGTCTTTCCTTTTGTTCTCGGAGGACTGGCCGACCGAACCGCTATTTATGCGTTTTGCGCCTCCCGCAACGCGACAGCAAACGTAGCACCCTTATGGATCTTCGGTTCACCGTTAGTACGAACCGTAAAGCGCTTGGCATCTGCCATAGTGGCCTCGACGATCTCCGCTCCTATCTCATAGGCTCGCACGTCGATCCGCATGTTTTCCCACCCGATAAGGCCGCTCTCGAGCTTGGCCTCGAGTAACCAGGTGTCTTTGCGCTGATCCGGCTCCGTGCCGGCCTCTTCTTTTCGATTCTCAACAACTTTCGCCTGAAGAATTTTCATAACTCATCCTCCACAACTGTTTTCGAGCCGCGGAGAATGGCTGGTCCTGTCGTTAATCAGAATCGAAACTCCTAAGAGTGCCTTGGCTCCTTAATTCTTCAATCACTTTGCTTTTTGCCTCGTTTGCCAATCCGCGGTCGAGAAAAATTAAGAAGCGATAGCTGCAGCAGACGGGAAAATGAGCAGCCACGAAGAGGCCAAATAGCCGCATTCCGCAAATTTAAAGCATTTATAACCAAAACTAATGACTTAGACGCGAAAAGAGGCTAAAGATCCGGCCGGCTTCTGGCTTCAAATATACTTCACTATGACATAGCAACCGTATGAGATCTCCCGATCGGACCAGGACCGGTCAACTACTTGCTGAGAAGCTAAACCGTTACGCGAATCGAAAAGGTGTGGTCGTTGCCACGGTGCCACCGGGAGGAGTGCCGGTAGCCTACGAAATAGCAATCGCCTTAAATGCGCCGCTCGAGATTTTAGTGCCGAGAATTCTTTCCTACCCCCAGAACCCGGTTTTAATAATGGGAGCCGTTTCCGCTGAAGGTACGCATGTATTGCATGACGAAGTCATTCAATGGTTCAAGATACCGGACGCGGCAATTGATGCTGCAATTGCGATAGAGTCGGCAGAATCGCGGCGACTAAGCAAGCTCTACCGCGGTGACGCGCCGCACCTTGAGGTATCGGGCAAGACGGTGATCTTAGTAGACGACGGCGTTACCTCGTTTCCTTCCCTGCGCATGACCGTCACTGTTTTGCGCCTGCGCTGCGCTGCTCACATTGTGCTCGTTGTTCCGATTGCCACCACTTCGCTTGTGCGTGGGCTACAAGCCGCCGTAGACGAAGTCGTAACTTGTTTTACCGCAGGTGGTTCGGGACCATTCCCGCAATGGCATGCTGACCTCGGTCAAGTCACCGATCAATCGGTGCGCGACTTATATGAGCGAGCAAAAAGCCGGTTGACCGGCAGCAAGGCTGATAAACCAAAGCGCAGAAAAGGAATTAAGGCACTTCAAATATGAACCCGGAGGTTTTAGCTCTGCTGCTTGCCATACGGTTAAGTAGACAACTCTTTTTGTTCCGTTTCGATAAAGTTTAATGAGCGTGTCGCAGAAGTAATCTTGCAGCTTGGCTGTTTCCGGTGCCGCGGCGTTACCAGTTCACCGTTCGCAGTTGCACGCTCGCCACTGCGCATCTTCGGGCGTGCGTTATGATGCCGTCAATTTTGCTATCTGCTATTTTCTATTCGCCGAAGGCGCGGGCCCTGCCGGGTGCACGCCTCAGAGCCAATGAGTTATGTAGCAAGTGACCGCTAACGCGATTCGCTGCTAACCGCCACCGACGGAAAGCGATCGAGAAATCTCTTTGCAGATATCATCGCCAATGTATTTTCAGGCCTGCGCTGAGAATTAAACTCGAAACGAAGGACTTCTATGGCTATCAATTATAGGACATACCTCCTCTTGCTTGCAGCAGTTTTAACAGTTCCTTTTTCTGCCCGGGCAAACACCGGGCAGTACACGGTAACCATTCTGGGCCGAGTTCAGCACAACTATCCGAACAGCATGTTCTATGCTGCGTGTGTCAACGACAATGATGTGGTAGCCGGTTCCGCCACCGTGCGAGTCCCGGACAATTTCACCCAACCTATCCGAGGTGTTATCTGGAACAGCAGCACCCGCTATACGATCCTGGGAACGATTTCTGAGGATAACGGGTTCGATAGCGAGGCTACATGGATTAATAAATCGGGGACTGCTGTCGGCACGTCTATCGAGAACACCAGCCACGGTTTCGTGACTGTCCCGGTGATATTCACTCCGACCGGGATCATCGACCTTGGCGTAAAGAATGCCGGCAGTGGAAACGCGGTCTGTATTAATAACAACGGCCAGGTAGTCGGGAATCTTGATTTTAACAATGGGACGATCTCTGCCGAGGCGTTTTTGTATCAGAACGGCGTTATGACGCTCCTCGGGTACCCGTTGCCGAGCCTCGGCTATAGCCAAGCGACTGCCATTAACAACAACGGACTGATCGTTGGAGCTGCCATATTTACTACTGGTCAACAGGCGCATCCAGCCTCTTATACGAATGGAGCCTGGGTCGATTTGCCATCTGGTTTAACCGGTTCGGGGGAAGCCACTTCGGTGAATGATTCCGGAATCATTGTCGGTACTTGGGGAGCCGACTATTTCATTTATCAAAACGGAAAGTTCGCGAAACTGAACGCCCCACGCTCAAGTCTGGCTGGCCCTCCGTCGATTAACAACGCAGGCCAAATCGTTGTTGGAAACTTCATTTATCAAAATGGTGCTTGGCAAGACATCAATGATCTCGATCTAGGTGACGGCTGGACGTTCTTGGAGGCATTCGGGATTAACAATCAAGGAGCGATCATTGGCTTAATGTTAAGGCCGGAAGGGAATTTGGAGCGCTATGCGCTACTAACGCCAGTGAGCTCTAATACGCAGCCGCCGAGTGGTACACCATAAACAGGCAGTTTGATCGGCCACTCACACATGTGGCGAACTACAGGGTGGTAGACGGAGGGTCGCGTCTTTGAAATGACTCGACCCTATTTCTCCTATCCCTTCCCTGCGTTCTTTCGCGACTATTCCTGGTTCGAACGGCAAGAACTGGTGACGGGTCTCTCTAAGCCGCAGCGAGGTCGTCTTGAAAGTAATTCAACGGTGCACTAGTCCTGTTCACCCAAGGTTTGGGCGTACGTTTTGCCGTAGGGATAGAACAGTTCCTTTCGGCCTTGTTCCCAAGCCGTTTTGAGTTCGGGCGCCGTGATGTCCCAGTCCGGCCTGCATTTCTTGGTAACGGCTCTTAGATCCTGGCGGAGATCCTCCATCGTGGGCCGCCCGAAGAACCAGTAGCCGTTGTAGATCTTGTATACGACAAGGCCAGGTTCGAGGACAATGACATGTGGGATCATCGGATTGTGGACAGGATCTGTGTACTCGGCGATGTCGAGATCCTTTTGGACTTTACGCCCCGGGTCAGAAAGGAAAGGCCAGTGGGCACCCACTCCGGTACGATATTCATTCGTCTCCGTGATATTGTCGGTGCTAATCGTGACCAGCCGGCAATAGCCAACCTCTAACTCACGATGGAGTTGAAGAAGCCCTTCAGCGTACCGGCGATCCTTGGGGCAGAAACCTCCTCGGCTGAGGACGAGAACCATTGGATGTGGTCCTTGCAGTTCGGAGAGCTTCCGATGTTTCGCGGCGTGATCGGCAAGTTCATAGTCGGGGAAGATTGCCCCGGGAATAATGTTAGATCGCATATACAACCATTTTTCTTGTTAAAACATGACATCAGTAGGACCTGTAACCTGCGATCGAGAGCCTCGACTTCTGCGGCGGAATCGTTTATTTCGGCAACTCTTTGCCCGACTGCTCCGCCACCATATAAGCAGCATACCAGTCTGCCCAGTTCGCGTCGCGCTGCCCGAGGCGCTTCTCGTGCTCACCGTGGGCGGTCTCCGCACGCCGAAACGCGCTCGCCAGATCATTCGCGGATGCAAAGTTCGTCGCCGTGTCGTCGATGCGCCCGGGAAGCCGCGTTGTGATTTCCTGGAACAGCCAGCCGTTTCCGTCCGGGTCCCTGAACGAGGCGAACGAGCGGTAGCTGCGATGCTCAGGATCAAGGCCGTTGACTCGAACTCGCCCGAACAGGTAGGGCTCGTCCGGGCCAGAGTACACGTCCGCGGCGCCGTGAAACACTTCGCTGATCTCAACGCCCTGACGGAGCAGATTCTCGCGCGCTGCCTCGATGTCATTGACGATCAGATAAAGGCCCTGGGCTGAGCCGGGAGCCGCCCCGGTGACATTCTTGCCGAAGATCACCGAGCACCCGGAGCCAGGCGGTGTCAACTGAATCACGCGATAATCCTTACCGTTGTCGTAGTCGGCGTCGAGTCGCCACCCGAGTCTTGCGTAGAATTCTTTCGCGCGATCGACATCCGAGACGGGGATGACGACGATTTCTAACTTCATATCGACTTTCGCAATGCCAGCCTCGCTGGCGTCGTTTGCTTGGATTTCATAGGTGGTACTTGCCATGTCTTTCCTCCTTTGAGCTCAACTGAATCGCTGAATGCTAGCGTCAGCGAGCAGAGTTACCTGAAGTCGAAGCAAAATCTATTGTACCAAGGTATTGGATCGCTCCGAACCTGGCTATGAGACGGCGCTGCTGAGAGGTATCACATTGCCAACTGACCCTTGATGAAATTGAGAAGATTTCAGTGTGAAAAATCTCATCAAGCGTGCGCTGCCTAAGACATCTACTCCAGCACATACTGTAAACCAGCCTCTAAGATAGCTGACCTTTCCCCATTGAATGTTGTTAGGTATTGCCTAACAGGCCTTTTTTAGCCCACGCCGCCGACAGATAGCTTTCAACTTGGCCGCGCCGGTTGTGAGCCGCACTCTGGGCGTGGCATCTATTTGAAGATGCTAGCGAAACCGCCGTGTTTACACAGGTATGCATGGGCATCGCAGGGCCACACGTGACGGCTCAAAACTGGCGCGGTTAGTCAGGTAGCAGCGGAACCCTGGGGGCGCCGAGTTCTTCGCCCTACCGATCGTGGGTCGTGCGCCGCGCAGGAGGTTAATAACATTGCTGTTTTGTTCTGAAATGGTGCAAAAAAAAGCCGATGGAATTTCCTTATTAGTTTTCCTCGCTCTCGGCAAAACGTTGAAGCAGGCATTTGGCTTCGACTGTTCGCGCAGTGGGTGTGCATCAATCAAATACTTGCATGAGGTGTGAATCTTAAATTGGTAGCGTAAACTGGAAGATGGCACCTCGTGGCGCGTTCGCCTTCGCCCACAACCGTCCGTTGTGAGCTTCGATAATTGAACGGCTAATTGTCAGACCGATGCCGAGGCCCTGAGGTTTAGTTGAAACAAAGGGTTCGAAGAGATGATCGGTGCGCTCCGGGTCTAGTCCCGATCCCGAATCTTGGATACTGACTAGAACCTGTCG
>JAFAIO010000146.1 GCA_019236675.1 Verrucomicrobiota bacterium | reverse complement strand
ACACCATCTTCGAATCCATCGTTAACGTCTTAGCACCGAACACGACCCGGGAATAAGAATCTCACGCAAAGCAGACTTCGCCCCATCTCCCCCTTTAGCTTCGCTTCCATTCGTGTCCATTCGCGGTCCGCGCCATAGGCCTTGCAGCGGCGGATCCATTCGCTGCCTGTCGCGCCAAAGGCCTTGCGGCGGCGGGGCTAATCCTTTCGTTCGCCTTAACCTTTGCGCCTTTGCGTGAGGTTTCTGTTTTGAGGTGTTCCCGCCGCCACCTTGTCATGCGCCTGGGCTATCGGCTCTTGCGGCTGGGCTGTAAGCACAGGCCGCAACTCTGAAACACCCGCAACCCCAATTCCTTAGTAATGCGGCAAGAACCGATCAGTAGCGCCAAGCGGTGAACTCTTCGGTTCCACCCAACCAACACAAGAACCAAAACTAACCAACTTAAAGATAACAATAATGAAATTAAAACAGTCTAAATTAAAAACTAGGCGGACCGCTGCCCTGAGCGGCATGGTAACGCCTTTGATGGCCTTGGCCATCGTTGCTATGAGCGGGTCGGTAACACCCGCCCTCGCGAACATTCCCGTCGCATCGAACATAGACATAAACACCGCCAACTGGTCGACCAGCGCGGGATTCGGATCCACCGCACTTGGATGGTACAAGGAAACCGGACTAGTAGATCCGGATGTCGTCCATCTCCAAGGAGCGGTTAAGCAGACGTCCGCATCCGGTACTAACGCCAACTTGATCGGTACCCTACCTCCGGCGGCCAGCCCAAGCAGGGTTGTTTACGCGGTTGTCCATACCTTTAACGGAACCTACGCCGATGTTTCCATCAGCCCCAACGGCCAGATTTGGCTCATCAATCCGCGGCCGCCAGCCGTTAAAGACTATTCGTTTGTCTCACTGGAAAGCATCACCTACGAGCAAGTGTTGCCGGTCTGGGACCCGATCAATCTGACCGCTTTCTGGTCGCCCAACACCGTGTACGGCTCCGGGGTTCCTGGCTGGTACATGGACGGATCGTTCGATGTCCATGTCCAGGGTGGGATAGCTCAAACCTCCTCGGCTGCATCCAACACGCTAGGCACAATTGTCGACGGAGGCGCACCGACTAATCGCGTGATCTACACGATCGTGCACACGTTCAATGGAACGTATGCCGACGTCGGTATCAGTCCCAACGGACAGATCGGCTTAATCGATCCGCGGCCGCCCATGGTCAAAGACTACACCTTCGTCTCGCTAGAAAACATCACCTACGGCGACAACGCGCTCAATTCGATAACCCCGAATTCGGCGAACTGGTCGTTCACCCCAGGGTTCGGCGCCATTGCGCCAGGGTGGTACAAAGATGCGGTCGGTATTGTGCACCTTGTCGGCGCCGCTAAACAAATCAACGCCGGCGGCACCAATCCGAACCTGCTCGGCACCCTGTCCGCAGCAGCCAGCCCGAAACGGACTGTCTACACGATTGTGCATACCTTCAACGGAACGTACGCCGACCTCGCCATCAGCCCGAACGGACAGATCACTCTGATCAATCCACGGGCACCAGCCGTGAAAGACTTCAGTTTCGTCTCACTCGAGTCCATCACCTTCCAACAATAATAGTCGATACCACTTGCCCGCCGCTGGCCAAACCCGAGCCAGCGGTGCTGTGCTGTAAAATAATGAACGCGCTAACCGTGGAGCGCTGCCTCGCTTGCGAGGCCGACGGGTCGCGAATAGCGATGCCGCATGAAGAAACAGGCATACGTGAAAAGTGAAAAATGAAAGTTCAGCCTCAAAATGCTTTCCCTTTGTGCCTTTGCGATCTTGCTGTGAATTTCATCTGCCTTATCTGCGTAAATCTGCAGCCTGCCCGCCATAGCTTTAGCGACGGCTGGTTCATCTGCGGTTCTTCTTGTGTCTTCTGCGCTTTTTTATGGCTATTCTTCCCTCTTCCGTGGCTACGCACAAATCCGTATCGACGAGGTACTTGATCGCTGCTTTATTGAGCGACTGCCGGTAAATTGGTGACGTAAAGTGAACCAGGAGCATGGCTCAATTCCGGATGATCCAGCTCAGTTTCGTACGACGCGCTGGAGCGCCATCTTTATTGCCGCTCAAAGTCAGATGCCGGGGAGCGAGGAGGCGCTGACTGTGCTTTGCCGTGACTACTGGTATCCAGTCTACGCGTTTGCCCGCCGGGATGGCCATGCCCCGCCCGACGCTCAAGATTTGACCCAGGGTTTTTTTCTATCGCTATTGCAACGCCGGGCGCTCAAGCGGGTTGATCCTTCCAGAGGCAAGTTTCGCTCCTTCTTACTGGCTTCGTTCAAGAATTATGTTTGCGACGAGGCCGATAAGGCTCGCGCGCTCAAACGCGGTGGTGACCGCGAGTTCGTGTTTCTCGATGCTGCCGATGCCGAAACCCGATATCAATACGAACCGGCAGACCAGTTGACACCGGAGAAAATCTACGATGCCCGTTGGGCAATGACTCTGCTCAGCCGAGCCGCAGACCGTTTGCGCGAGGAATTTATCGCGTGCGGCGAGATTTCGCGCTTCGAAGTCTTGCGACCATTTGTTGGTGCCGAAATCGGTCAGGCTCCACCCACCTACGAAGAGGTCGCCAAGACGCTCGGTATCAGCCTCGGCGCCGCGAAAACCTGGGTTCACCGGTTCCGCAAACGGTACACTGCGCTCCTGCGCGAAGAAGTTTGGCGCACGGTTTCAGATCCAAGCGAGATCGACGACGAAATCCGGGCGCTCTGTGACGCGCTGGTCGCCGCGGAAGGGCGGCTATGAGTGAAACTCTCACTGGCGTGGAATCGGCCAACGATAAGGACGGCAGTATCTGTCCGAAGTGCGGCACGAAGAATCCGGTCTCGCGTCCGATCGATCGATGTCCGGTCTGCCAATTACGAGCAGCCCTTGAGTCGGACCTGCCCGACACAGCTGACTTGTCCGACGTAGTTAACCTGGGAGGTGAGGCGACGTTAGCGGAGGCCGCTGCCGTAACCAAGCCAGCCCTTCAAACGGCGCCAGGCTTAGCGTCATCTGACTTGTCCGGCGTAGCTAGCCTGGGCGATGGGGCGAAGTCGGACCTGTCCGACATAGCTAAAGGGGGCGATGGGGCGAAGTCGGACCAGTTCGAGCACTACGAGCTGTTGAAGCATCCCGATGGGAGACCCATCGAGCTCGGTCGTGGCGCGATGGGAGTCACCTATCGGGCGTTTGATCGCAATCTGCGTTGCCCGGTTGCGCTCAAGGTAATCAATGCGCGTTATCTGAACGATGAATCCGCTCGGGTCCGTTTTGTAAGGGAGGCTCGGGCAGCCGCTCGCCTCCGGCATCCGAATGTTGCTTCCGTGTTCCATTTGGGGACACGAAACGGAGAATATTTCTATGCCATGGAGTTCGTCGAAGGCGAAACCGTCGATCAGCTCATCAGACGCAAGGGGTCGCTGCCAGTCCCCGTGGCCATCGATATTGTTGATCAGGTCGCCGCGGCCTTAGAGGCAGCGTTCAAGGAGCAGATTGTCCACCGAGATATTAAGCCCGGAAATATGTTGGTCCGGTTTAGCGATGACGGTGCTCCCAATGTCAAAGTGATCGATTTCGGTTTAGTAAAGGCGACTGCGAGCGTGCAGTCAGAGGCCGATCTATCGCTACCCGGCGGGTTCACCGGGACCGCCCTTTTTGCGAGTCCGGAACAGTGCGCAGGCGGTGAAGTTGATACTCGGTCGGACATTTACTCTCTGGGTGTCACATTTTGGGAGATTTTAACGGCTAAACTACCTTTTACCGGGTCGACCGGCCAAGTGATCGGCCAGCATCTGCATGCTCCGTTGCCGCTGAAACAGTTGAAAGGCTTACCGCCGGCGGTCGTTGCTTTACTGAAAAAGATGCTGGCTAAAAACCCGGATCAACGTCCGCAGACTCCGAGCGAACTGCGTTCGCAACTACGCGCCCTTAAGCTAACCGGTAGGGACGAGCTCGTCGGCCTCGCAAGCAAGGCAACGCTCCACAGGGCCATAGCCTGGAAAAGAGTATGGCTCGGAGCAGGGATACTGATCCTGGCTATTGGGATCGCCGCGGGTTTATTCCTGTGGCACGCAAATGCTCAAATTGGAGTCAAATCGATCGCGGTTCTTCCCTTCGATAACGTAGGCGGGAACCAGTCGAATGACTATTTCGGTGACGGTCTAACGTCGGAAGTTATTTACCAACTATCTAAGCTGAGCGATCTGCGAGTCACCGCTCGCGGCTCGATCGTTCGGTACCGAGCGGTTGCCGGGACAGAGCGCAAACCGTTGAAAGAGATCGGTGCTGAACTCGATGTCGGTGTGATTCTGGAGAGCAGCATCCAGCGGGCTGACAATCGGGTGCGAATCGTTACCATTCTCTATAATGCCCGCACCGGCGAACGGGTGTGGGGCTCAACTTATGACCGTGAGCTAAAGGATGTTTTAACCATTCAAACCGATCTGGCGGAACAGATCGCAACCGCCCTTCATGCCCGGTTGTCGGAGAATGAACGGGCTGGTCTTCAGAACGCACCCACCACGAACGCGACCGCCTACAATCTGTACCTGCAAGGGCGCGCCCAATGGGAACTACATCAACAGGACGCAAATGAGAAAGCCGTTGATTTCTTTAAACAAGCTCTAGAGCAGGATCCCAAGTTTGTCCTCGCGTACATTGGTTTAGCGGATTGTTATATCGATCGGGTAAAACGATTTCATCTGGAACAAACCTGGCTCGATTCCGCAATTAACCTGTGTCAACAGGCAATAACCCTCGATCCCGGTCAATTGCGGGCGTACACCGAGCTAGCGAATGCTTATAATCTTAAAGGTTGGATTGATAAGATGGAAGAGCCGGTGCGCAAAGCGCTGGAGCTAGCGCCTAACGACTGGGACGCGAACCGAATGGCCGCCGCAGAATCCACCGAGCTTCGGCGCCCAAAGGAGATGTATTCCTCGATCCGGAAATGTTTTGTCACCAATCCATTTGACTCCTGGGCTCCCTATGAGCTGGCTTTGATCTGTTGGAGCAACGGCGCCAAGGACCTCGCTGAAAAATGGATGCAGCGTGCCATCGACCTGGAAACGAATCCGCCCCGGCGCCAATTGATGGAAGAAGAACGTTTTGTTTACCGCGGTGACTACGCCGCAGCTCTACCCGGACTTCGTCAATTGCCTCCCGATCTGAAAACCCACTATACAGTGGCGGGCGATCTCGTGCTGTTCTGTTGTATGCAAGTGGGCAATTGGCCCACCGTCACCAATCTTATCCAATCGAAATCCGATAAAGATAGTCCGACTAACCAGATGCGGTTAGCTTTGGCTGCCCGTGGTGTAAACGAATTTGAAGAAGCGAACCAAATCGCCGCACGAATGTTGGTTTCCGCCCAAGCCAAACTGCCAACGGCAAAATCGCCGCGCTGGATGCGTTTTGATCTTGCCATCGGCAACCGGCTGCTGGAGCGAAAAGCGCCAGCTTACCAATATCTACGGGAGCTGATCGACAGCGGCGGTTTCCCCGATCCAGTATTAGGCCGGGTCGATCCAGCATTAGACGTATTCAAATCCGACAGCGAGTTTGAGACCCTTCAGTCAGAGATAACAAAAAAGGACGCCGAGATTCGTACTCAGATTCAAGAGATCGAGAAAGAATTCTGACCCGAAAATCTCCCGTGGAGCGCTGCCTCGCTTGCGAGGCCGACAGGGGCCGCCACCCCCGTGGAGCCTTCAACAAAGCACAACCCGTGAAGCTCAGCCACTCCCCCCACCTTTCACCCCTTCGACGCGTGCCTGGCTTGAGCTTGTCGAAAGCCAATGCCTGCCTGTTTCGAGCTTGTCGAGAAACTCAGAGCAGCCTTGCACTTTTCACTGCTTACTGCTTACTGCTTACTGCTCACTGCTTACTGCTCACTGCTCACTGCCTACTACTCCCCACCCCCCCTTATCCTAACATCAAGGATCGACGTCGGCTCTCCGCCGATCATATAAACGTCCGCAACATTGATCACCTCGCCCCCAGCTGGGTTCTTCGTCCGGAACTGAACCACCACGAGCCAACAAGATTTTCCCTTGTACTGAGTGAGTTGCGGCTCAGTAGCGCTATCGAAACGGCAGTGATTGGGATCATCTAACAGCTGCTTTATCGCTTCCTGGGTCACCCAGCCTCCCGGGCATTGGTCCCAAGCATTAGGTGTAGCTCTCGGAAAAGCGTCATCATTCTTTTTGGTGATCCGCTCCCCCTGTTTACGCACATAAGCCGCAGCGGCCAAAAAACCGTAGAACTTCGCCTCGTTTTGGGGATTTTGGTCGATCGGGCCGTACTTTTGCCGGCAAACTTTTTCGCAGTCATTGGAGTAGGTTTTGCTCTTATCCGGAAGCGCAGAAGCCCATACCCAACCATCGTGCCATCCTTTCGAATACGAGTCTGGGTCCTGCCTGTATTCGAAGTTGTCAGACTGATCCGATAGATCCGGATGATTGGCGTCCACGCCCGCACCGGCGGCGGTCATCATGCAGATCAAAAAAGCGTTCGTTGTTGCGAGGAGTGTCTTCATACATCGATTTCCCTAAAGGCTGAGCGGCAAGCGTACTGACCGCGTCGCCCCAATTTTAACGTAAAAATCCCCGACAAGATGCGCAGACCCGCTCCCACTGCAACCCAAGGAAAACAGGGACCGCGAATAAACACGAACGCACGCGAATAAAGACAAGATCAACTGCAGATTAACACAGATGGACGAAAACAAAATTCACCGCAGAGACACAGAGAACACGGAGGAAGACAGGGTATTCACAGCAAGGCCACAAAGGCCGCCAAGATAACGGCGGAGTCTCCGGTGAGTCACGAGGAAATTCATCTTTGTACTACTACCTTCAAGAATCGACGAGTTCCGCGATGATTTTTCGTTCTCGTCCTCGTCGTCGTCCTCGTCCTCGATTTTGTCGTTTGGACTAGTAATGTAGTCGTCGGCAAGAAGCGAATTCCCGGTAGCTTATCAACGCTGGGAAGAATCGCTTTTCGAGGACGACGACGAGGACGAGGACGAGGACGA
>JAFAIO010000003.1 GCA_019236675.1 Verrucomicrobiota bacterium | reverse complement strand
GAGATCATGCATCTCGTCAGTCACGGTTTCCACGACGAGCTCCTGAAGGTCGCGCCGCAATCCCTCCACATTTTGCCTGAAAAGCTTTTGTCGGGAAGAAACCGCCCATTTGTCCGCGTTCGGGTTTTTGGCAGCTCCCATTACGCTCCCGAGGAAGTGATCGGACAGTAGATGGGTCTGCAGCCGCCGAAGAGCCAAGCGGCTAATGAATGCTTCGTCAGTCGGAGGGGCAACTTGTCGGAACCGAAGCGACGCAAAGCCACGGTCTCTCCGCTGAGAGACACCTTGCTCTACCAATTCCGCTTCTCCGCGGAGAAGTCGGGGTTCCAGGAGCTTTATCATTAAGGTGCCTGCCTATAGCAAATACAAATAGATGAAAGCAAGCAAGAAGCACGCCCCCGGACAGTTTGCCCCTTGACAAATTGGCACTGCTCAGGGGGGGAAGGGGCGTGGGAAGTAACCAGGAATCAGTGGGCCAGTAATCGGTTAAGGAGTTAGAAGCTAGAAGCTAGGAGGGACGAGTGCTTGAGCAGGGGTGGCACGAACAGCGCTCGATGGCCGCCTCGCTTTTTGCAATCTGCAACTCGGGATCCCTGGAGCCCCTTCTAACTCCTAACTGCTTACTGCTTACTGCTTACTGCTTACTGCTTACTGCTTACTGCTTACTGCCCCACTGATCACTTCTCCCCCTTATGCCCTGCCACCACCGCCATGGGACCGCGTCGCCAAACGACTTCCAGGTTAGTGAATCCGGCATCGTGCAGGAGATGCAGCTCAGTCTGGACGTCAAAGTACCGGTCTTCGGCTGACCATTGCTGAAAATGTGAGTCCGCTTCAGCCTTAGTAAAACCGCAGGCTATAAGATGCTTTGCCCAAATTGCCCGCATCCAAGGCTCTAAGGGGCTGTTCTCAGCGAACATCGCGTCGGCATTAATGAAGATGCCGTGCGGCGCCAACGCACCGAGAATCTTGCGGTAGAGCCGCCGTTTTTCGGCTGGCTCTCGAACATGGTGCAACGCCAACGAAGCCATGCACGCATCAGAAGGGTGCGGCAACGGACCAAAAAAGTCTCCGAGAAGATGGGTAACTCTGGGTAACAAATCGGCCAACCGTTCCCGCGCCTCGACGATCATCGCTGGATCCGTGTCGATCCCGACGACGCTAGAGCTTGGGATACGCTTCAAAACCAAAGCTGCTAACGAGCCGGTTCCGGTGCCAAGATCCAGTACCTGAGGCCGCTCTCTATCGGCCAGATGGAATGCCAAATAGTCAGCCAGTTCACTCAACATTTCGTCGTAACCAGGAATGAATCGACGGATCAACTCGTCGTATTCCGCGATGTCGAGCCGTAGATGGGATTCCACCGAGTGAGACATAGGAACGGAATAAAAATGTTACCGGCCGGCCGGGCCCGGTCGTTGGCGGTCCAGTCTGGGTATAGTAGCCCTTTTCTGCTACGATTGAACCAGTTTTATCAGCCCGGAAGCAGCGTTTATGGGAAATGAACTTGCGGAACACGACCAGATTATCAGCGTGATCAAATTGCAAAGCCTGGCCTGGCGAGAAAAGCAGTTCGATCGTCTGGAACCCTTGTTTGCTGAAACAGTCGTTTTTCAAGACTCGGAGGGCCATCATCTTGCAGAAGGAAAACAAGCCTGTATTCAGAGCTATCGCGACTTCACGGGAATCGCAAAGGTGCTGGCTTATGACGAGGAGGAGCCCGACCTGGTCCTGTTCGCCGGATTTGTTATGGCGAGCTATGGCTGGCGGATCGATTACGAAATGAACGGCGCCGATTTTCATGATGAAGGCCGGGATTGGCTGGCATTGGAGCGCCAGGCCGAGGCCTGGCGGATCAATTGGCGGCTCTCGCTTACGCTGCCGCCTGGCAGCGGAAGATGATAGATGACAGATGGCAAATGACAGATTCGAGTATCCGCAGCGCCGCACGTCTGGAGGGCAGCTTTAAAGTGTTGCAATAGAAGGACTGTATTCGCTGGTTGAGAGCTGGCCCGGCCGGAGGATTTGCCTGGCAGGCGGCTCCCGCGAACGTCTCGATGCGTGGCAATTCTATCGACCGTCGTATTCGAGCCGCACGAAAGAGACGCGACGGGCAAAACAATGCGAGGAGACGTTCGCGGGAGCCGCCCGCTGCCAACCGACAGAGCTGCCATCCTGTAAAGCGGCTCCCCTCCAGACCCGCGGCGCCGCATCAAACGCCCAATTTGTCATTTGTTATCTGTAATTTGTCATCTGTAATTGTTCCCATGCCCTCCCATCATTACTCCCTGACCACCGTGTGGACTGGCAACACCGGCAAAGGAACGTCCAGTTATCGCGACTATGAACGTTCTTACGAGGTCCGTATTCCTCAAAAGCCGGCTCTGCTGGGTTCGTCCGATCCCAAATTCCGAGGGGATCCAGCGCGTTATAACCCGGAAGATCTGCTAGTGGCGTCATTATCTGCATGCCACATGCTTTGGTACCTGCATCTTTGCTCGGACCAAAAGATCATCTGTACCCAGTACTCCGACGCGGCGGAGGGAGAAATGGAAATAACGGCGAACGGCGTCGGCAGATTTACCAAGGCAGTGTTGCATCCGGAAATCGTGATTACTTCAGAGGCCGGGTTGAAGGCCGCCCACGAATTACACGAACGCGCTCATGCGCTTTGCTTCATCGCAAATTCGGTAAATTTCCCAGTTGAGGTGAGCCCGACGATCAGGGTGGAAACGCCGGGAGCGCCGTGAACTGATTGAGAGGGGATGCTGATCGAAAAGTTAGGCGAAAAGAGCGCGGCCTGATAATGCCGCGCTTTCTATAATCTCGCACCTTAAATCAGATTCGATGACGCGCCGCCATCGGCCACGAAGATTTGGCCGGTGACATAGCTCGAAGCCGGCATCGCCAAAAAGGCGATCATCTTCGCTATTTCTTCGGGCTGACCAGGCCGCTCCATGGGGATCCGAGTTCGGATATAGGCCATGAGTTCTTCATTCGCCAACAGGCCCTCTGTGAGCGGAGTGACAATAAAGCCTGGCGCAACCAGGTTAACCCGGATCTTGTGTTTGGCCCATTCCACGGCCAAGCCACGGGTCACCTGGTTCAAAGCCGCCTTGGAAGCACCGTAAGGAATTCCTGTCCGGACCGTGTTCAGACCGGCAATCGATCCAACGAAAACGACTGAACTGTCGGTGCCGGCTTTCAGCAATGGTAACGCTTCTCGCACGAGTTCAATCGAAGAGATCAAGTTAGTGTTGAAGATGTGAAGAATCTCCTCCGGCGTATAGCCCTCGATACCTTTGCGGATGTTAGTGCCGACATTGGCAACGAGGACATCGATCCGATTAGAATGCTCGGCAGCAGCCAGAAGCTGTGACCGCCCCTGCTGAGTGCTGACGTCCGCTGCCACGGTCGTTACCGGTAGCCCGTCCTTCTGCCAGTCTTGCACCGACGCGGCCAATGTTTCACCATCGCGCGCTACGGAAAGCACTGAGGCGCCGCGTTGCAGCAACTCTGAGATCGTGGCTAAACCAATCCCTTTCGACCCGCCTGTTACCACAGCGAATTTACCAGCAAGACTCCAAGAATGATCCGTGCTTCCGCCTCCGCGAAGCCTATGGCGCGATGTGCTCATGAATAAAATCTTTGAAAAATTGCCTTAAAAAGACGACCGCAAACTGTTTAGCGTCAACTCCGATGCGCGTAACCCAGATCGATCATGTGGAGCTCGAGGTACCAAACCGCTACGCCGCCGCGCTCTGGTATCAAACTGTCTTGGGGTTCGAGATTTGCCGGGAATACGAAACCTGGGCCGGAGCCAAATCCGGTCCGCTCATGATCTCGACCGATGGCGGTGAAACCAAGCTTGCTCTATTTGAAGGGCAGCCCCAAGGCCTCGAGCGTCCAATCGGTATCCGCCGAATCGCGTTCAGGATTGGAGGAGATGATTTTGTCAGATTGATCGATGAATTGGATGCTCTCAAAGAAGGCGATGCCGTCGAGCGTTCCGAAATCGCTGATCATGGGAAATCGTTTTCGGTCTATTTCAGCGATCCGTATGGTAACCGGTTAGAGGTGACAACATACGACTATGAGGCGGTGCGCGGGAAGCTGGGGTAAATGCGAGTGGGCGAAGGGGCGAAACGGCGAATGGGCGATTTGTGGCGCGGAGCGCCTATGTCTGGAGGGGAGCCGCTAGAACGTGTTGCGATCGAAGGGCTGTATCTGCGGTTGAGAGCACGCGCGTCCGACAGATTTATCTAGCAGGCGGCTCCCGCGAACGTCTCCACGCGTGGCAGTTCTATCGGCCCTAGCACCCATGCGCACGAAAGAGACGCGATGGGCAAAAAATTGCGATGGGTACTCCCGGGAGCCGCCTGTCTACCCCGAATCTATCGGCGGCAGCCGGCTGAAAGAGCTGCAATATTACAAAGCGGCTCCCTTCCAGGCGTACCCACTTCGCGCCTCAAATCGCCCCTTCGCCCATTCGCCGTTTCGCCCCTTCGCTTCCCCTACCACCTGACAAACCGCACTCCATAAGGCGGGATGTCGATCCGCCCATTCAGTTTCTGCTCTTCAATGAGGTCAAAAGCCGGCTCTCTAAATGTGACCGGTTGGCTCTGGCTTGTGAAATTCAGCAGAAAACAATACTCCTCTTCGTCATTTGAGCGCAGTGTGGCCTGGATTGCTGGTGGAATTTCCGCTTTTGCCGCTAGCGGATCTTGAATTCCTAAGGCATCTAACAGAGAGGCTGCATTCTCGGGCGTAAAGAACGTGCCGAAATGAATTACTCGACCGGCGCCTTTCTGGTTCAATGTAACTCCTGGTTGTCCTGCATAGTAGTCCGACTGGTAGGACGCAAGCATTGTAACATTGCCATTCGTCGCGACCAGTATCTCGTTAAAAGTTGGCGCGGGAACGTTCGCGCCGGAATGTTCAAAACGCAGGGTAGACGTTTCCCCTGGAGTTGCCACCGTGAAATCCGCTACGCGAACTCCGGACAGACTTTCATAAAAAGCTTTGTCATCGCCGTTGTAACACCAATGAAGACGGTTACGATAACCACTCCAGCAGCCGAACACTAAGGTTCCACCGGTCTCGACGTATTCTCGCAGCGGCTTCACATCGGTGGCCGTCAGGAGATGGGCGTGAGGAAAGAAAACGGCCTTATATCCAGCCAGATCCGCTCCGGTTTCAATGCTCGATAGCGCACGCACATCAACCGAGAGATGTCGTTCCGAAAGTGCTCGATACACCGCCAACTCGTTGCTCTCTCGATATTTTCCGGTCATCCGCTCGATGCGGGCATGTGATTCGTTGTCGAAATCGTAGACGATTGCTGCTTGGGAAGCACATCGGGTGCTCAGGAGCGTGCCGCCCAGTCTTTTGATTTCTTCACCCAGCCGTTTGGCTTCCTCCAACCGCCAGGTATTCCGTTCATCGTGATAGAGTAATCCGTTCCAATGCGCTTCCGATCCGTATGGTAGTGAACGCCAACGAAAAAAAAGCAAGCCATCGGCGCCATTGGCAATCGAGTTCCAACACCAAAGACGCATTTGTCCGGGCTTCGGCGTAGGGTGTAGATAGTCGGGATTCCCGTTCAGAATCCCGCCGATTTGGCCGCTCGGACCTGACTGCTGCTCTAGCACCATGAATTTGGTTGAGACACCTCGCATTCGAGAAAGCAGCCTCGATTCGGTTCGGTCTCGAAACTCAACCGGTAACCCGAGGTCGCACACTTTGAATTCGGGGTACGAATCATAAGAAACAAAGTCAACCGCCTCCCGCACAAACGAGGACAGGTCGACATTCGTCATGCTCTGGAACGCATTGTGAGTAACGAACTGGTGCGGCGCGATCTCCTTGATAATCCGATATTGTCTCGCGCCAAACCGGATCGTCATATCAGACGTAAACCGGTAAAAATCGAGAAGCAGACTCGGATTCTGATAGGTGACAGTTGGCCGCGGTAACCAAATCTGTTCCCAGTCAGTATAAGTCTGCGACCAGAATGCAGTCCCCCAGGCATGATTCAGTGTGTCGAGGGTTTGATACCGTTCCCGGCACCATACTCGAAAGGCTTCGTCATCGCTCTGAGCAAAGCTTGTGTCGAGGTGACAATTGAGCTCGTTGTCGATCTGCCATCCGATCACGGCTGGATGATCCCGGTAATGACGCGCTAATGCTTCGGTAACGGCTTCCGATTTCGCTCGGTAAAGAGGCGACGTATAATTGTAATGCCGCCGCGAACCGTGCACTAACCGAGTACCGTCAAAACCCGTCCGTAGAACTTCCGGGTAACGTTCGGTTAACCACGCCGGCGGAGTATACGTCGGCGTCCCCATGATTGCCTTAAGTCCGTGCTTCTGGCAGAGCGCCAGCGCCCGATCGAACATTCCGAATTGGTAGTGACCTTCGTCCGGTTCCCAAACGCTCCAGGCCCCCTCACCCATCCTCACCACATTCATGCCCGTCTCCACGATTCGCGAAAGATCCGAGTCCCAACGTTCTTCCGGCCATTGTTCCGGATAGTAAACCGCGCCGTAGAGGAAGGAGTTGTAGGAATACGTCTTAGTCATAGGTCAGCTTTCGGTAGAAGCGGAGCGACTGGGCAGGTGAAAAGTGAAAGGTGAAAAGTACGGAAGCGCTGGGTAGCACACGAATGGGACCTATGGGACTGATGCGGCTTATAGATCCCATCCGCGTTCGGTCCCGAGTAGAACCATTTGACCGGCAGTTGCTAAGCACCCACAGCCCCCTTTCCTTTCACCTTTCACCTTTCACTTTTCACCTTCCGCGCCCTACCCTTTCGTCGCTCCTGCAGTCAACCCTCCGCGCCAATACTTACCCAAAACTACAAAAGCGATCAGAAGAGGTAGCACACTAACTAACGAGCCCATCGCAATCAGATTGTAGATCGGTTTCCCGCCGGCGCCGGAACTGACGCTGTTCCATACATTCAGCCCAAGTGTCAGCGGATAGAGTTTCTGCTCGCTTAAGACGATCAACGGAAGGAAGAAATTGTTCCAGGCGCCCACGAACCCTAATAACGCCACGGTTACCAGCCCCGTCTGCATAAGAGGGATACCGATCCTCCAGAAAATTTGAAGTTCGTTTGCTCCTTCCAAGCGGGAGGCCTCAATCAACTCGTTAGGCAGCGATGAATCCCAGAAGACTTTCATCAGATAAAGACCAAACGGATTCACCAAGCTCGGCAGGATCACTCCCCACATGGTGTTGACCAGACCGATCTTGTTCAGCATGAGGAACAAAGGCAGTACGAGTGCCGTCGAAGGCACCATGATGGTTCCTAAAATAAAGTTAAACAGAAACTGTTTTCCTGGGAACTCGTACTTGGAAAACGCGTAACCTCCTAACGCGCAGATTAGTGTGCTGCCGAAAGAAATAGATCCGGCATAAATCAGCGAATTACCAAACCAACGGACAAAAATCCAGTCTTGATAGGTAACTAAACCGGACAGGTTCTCAAAAACATGAAAGGGATAGGAAAACCACAGGCCGAAGGTAGTAAAAATCTGACCGTTATCTTTGGTCATGGCCGCAATAATCCAGGCCGCCGGTAACACGCAATAGAATAAGAATGCTGTAAGAACCATGTAGCGCCCGACAGTTGCCGAAGAAACTGTGCTCTTACGCCCTGGAATAATCGGCAGGCCAACTGCAGGCGAAGCTTCAGACCTCCCAGACGAAGCGCTGGCTACACTCTTTACGGATACGGGTTTGGAAGACATCGACGTCTGGGTGGGTTACCTGGAAGCGACCCGGCGCAGGAACGGACCGCTAATAACAAAAATCAATAGCGCCAATAGAATCGCTAAGGCGCCAGCGTACGAGTAATTGGCATCGCGGGCGGCAGTTAGATAAAGGTAAAGATTGGGCGTAATATTGTCCGCCAAATATCCAAGCGGCCGCAAAACGAAGGCCTCTGTGAAGAGTTGCGAGGTGCCGATCACAGAGAAAATGAAGAGAATCTTTAGCGTGGGCAACAGCAGCGGGATTTGAATTCGGCGTACGATGTCCCAGGTCTTGGCTCCATCCACTCGGGCAGCCTCATAAAGATCTTGCGGGATATTCTGGAGAGCGGCAAACAGCGTGATCATATTGTACCCCGTCCAGGTCCAGGTCACGATATTGGCGATAGAAAACAGCACGATCGCCGGTGACAGAAAATCGATTGTCCCTTCGTGCAGCGCCCTGAGTATTTGATTAAATGGCGAGAGATTAGCCGAGTACAGATAACCCCAAACCATAGCGCCAATCGCCGTCGGTATCCCGTACGGCATAAAGAAAGCCGTCCGGCATACCTTCATAAAAAAACCGCGGGACTGATGCAGAAGCAGAGCCAGGAGGATGGCCAGTCCTAACATAATCGGGACTTGGACGACCCCAAAAACAAACATGTTTTTCAAGCCGTTAAGAAAATCGGTGTCCTGAACGGCGCGGATATAATTGGCCAGCCCACCGAATACTTCTTTCGGTGGGCCGATACCGATCCTTTTGCGGACAAATAAGCTCAGGTACAACGCGTAACAGACCGGCGCCAAATAAAAGGCGAGAAACACCACGAGAAATGGCGCCAGGAAAAGGAACGCGGTCTTACGGTACCGGCGCATTACTTATCCCGTTCGTTACTTGCCCTTAACATCGTAGCCGTCGCCGGCAGCATTCTTTAGACAATCGTTCTGCCAGGCGTCCAGAGCCTGTTTCGGCGTAACCGTGCCACTAATTAGGGCTGCGATCTGTTTGTTGTAATTATCGTTGGCAAAGGCGAACCAAGGAGACCAGGGAAAGTCCACATTGACCGCCTTAGAAG
>JAFAIO010000553.1 GCA_019236675.1 Verrucomicrobiota bacterium | reverse complement strand
CAATGTCACCATTTCGGCGACAGTTTCCAGCCTGGATCGTCGTCGGCTTCGGGCGTCGAGTAATCAGTAATCAGTTTTCAGCAACTAGTGCTGCCTGATCCGTCGGGATCCAAACTGATTACTGACGTACTGATTACTGATTACTCCGTTTGCAACCGAGGATGGTGACGAAGGTGAGGGCCCGTTCTGGTCAACTAAACGCACTGGAACGATAAGAGGGAGTGGTTTAATACTAGCCCTGCGAATGAATGCTCTGATTTCCGGCGCGGATGTTATTGACAAGGTGCTCGACGGCGAACGTATCAATAAGGAAGAGGCGTTGGAATTGTATCGGCTCCCGATCGAAGAGCTGGGAGCGCTGGCTGATCATCGGCGCAAATTGGCAAAAGCAGCGGCCTACGGGGGACGAGGGAACGAGATCGTCACCTACATCGTTGAGCGCAACATTAACTACACGAATGTCTGCAATGTCTATTGCAAGTTCTGCGCATTCTATCGCACGGAGAAAGATCCTGATTTTTACGTACTGACTCACGAACAGATCGATCAGAAGATCGAAGAATTGGCCGATATCGGAGGCGTACAAATCTTAATGCAGGGCGGTCATAACCCGAAATTGGGGATCGATTACTATCTGGATCTACTTGGCCATATCCGTGAAAAATTCCCTCAAATTAATATCCACGCGTTCAGCCCTCCTGAGTTTAACCATTTCGCTGAAACGTTCGGAATGCCACTCCGAGACATCATTCTCAAGTTTCGTGACGCTGGGTTGGGCTCAATTCCGGGAGGCGGAGGCGAGATTCTAGTCGACCGGGTGCGTAACCGCATCGCTCCTTTAAAGTGCAATACGGAGCAGTGGTTGCGAGTCATGGAAATCGCTCATGAGGAAGGGCTGCGAAGCAGCGCCACCATGATGTTTGGGCATGTGGAGAACATAGAAGACCGGATCGAACATCTGGACCGGATTCGAGAGCTACAGGATCGTACTGGTGGATTTACGGCTTTCATTTGCTGGACGTTTCAGCCGGAAAACGTGGTGCTTAAGGCGAAGCCCGTGGGCTCGGCTGAATATTTGCGTACCCAGGCCTTAGCGAGGATCTACCTGGATAATGTAGAGAATCTGCAGAGCTCGTGGGTGACCCAAGGGCCTAAGATCGGTCAGCTCGCGTTAAGTTACGGTGCGAACGACTACGGATCCGTTATGATGGAAGAAAACGTCGTGAGCAGCGCCGGTACGACCTTTCGGTTGTCGCGGGAGGAAATCGAGCGGCTAATTACAGAGGCCGGATATGAACCACACTCCCGTAACAATGTTTACAGCTTGCTGAATTGAAAGCGTGACCGTTCGCGGTTTTTCTGGTTGACGTTTTGGACGTCATCACCGTGAATTAGCGCCATTCGCTGTGATCGTTGGCTCCCCTTACCTATGAAGCAAAAGCGTCTACCCGAACACAAGTGGCTATTGTGCTTAATTCTGTTCGGTTTTGTCGCGCCTTCGATTTATGCGCAACAGTCGCCGAATCCTCAAAATACGCCGGCTCCACAGGCTCCAGCAGCTCAGCCGCAAGCAACGCGACCTGCGCCTCCTCAGCGCGCAGGCGGTCCTATTGTTCGTCAAATTGAAATCCAGTATGCCGGACCTGCCACTCTGAGCCGGCAGCGGATATTGACTAACATGAAGACAACGGTTGGTCAGCCCTATTCAGAGGCAATTGTCGAGGACGATGTGCGCGCGCTTTATGCGACCGGCTTGGTGACCAACGTCCGAATTTACGGTGAGCCGTTGCCGGACGGTGTAAAGGTCATCGTTGTTGTTCAGACCCGGGTTACCCTGGCAGGGGTTTATGTCGTCGGTAACGAGAAAGTAAAAACCAGCAGGATTCGCAAGGAAATGGCGTTGAAGATCAATTCGCCATTGGATGAGCAGACCTTAGAGACGGCTCGCCAGAAAGTCGTCGAACTCTATCAGAAGAGAGGCTACCCAGACGTCGACGTGCAGTACAAGGTCGAGACCAATGAAGATCGCGGGACTGCTACCGTTACTTACTCGGTCAGCGAGGGAACTAAATCCATCGTAAAAAAGATCCGCTTCTCGGGTAACACGGCGCTTACCTCGAAACGGCTTAAGAAGGAGATGAAGACGAAAGAGAATAATCTCATCGCTTTCTTGACCGGAGCCGGCAGGCTGAATAGCGCGCAGTTGGACGAGGATGTCCAAAAGATCAAAGAATTATTCCAAGACAACGGGTACGAAGATGTTCAGGTGACCGACGTCAAGATCAACCGAGAAGGTCCGAAGTATGTCGACATCGATATCTACATCGAGCAGGGCATCCAGTACCACATTAATGCGGTGACGATCGAGGGACTTCAGGTCGTAACGGAGGCGAACTTCAGGAAAGTTATCAAGCAAAAGGAAGGCCAGATCTTCTCGCCGCAAAAGCTGGAGAAAGACATCAAAGCGGTTGAGGACGCTTACGGAGTCGCTGGCTACGCAGACGCTAAAGTTGCGGTGCAAACGACGCCGGCCGGTCCAGGCCTGGTCGACCTTCATTATAAGATCGAAGAAGGGATTAAATCGTACGTCGAACGCATCAATATCAGCGGCAACACCCGTACCAAAGACAAGGTAATTCGCCGTGAGCTCGTGCTTGCACCTGGCGACGTCTTTGACACGGTGCGTGTGGATATCAGTAAGAAGCGACTTGAAGGGTTACAATATTTCGAAAAAGTCGACAGCTACGCCTCCGATACTCTGGTGCCCGGACGCAAAGACCTAAATATCGTGGTGCAAGAAAAACGCACCGGGTCTTTGAACTTTGGTATGGGTTTCAGCTCAAATGAGGGTTTGCTCGGCTTCGCAGAACTGAGCCAAGGAAACTTCGACATCTTGAATTGGCGCACCTTCACCGGTGCCGGTGAGAAGTTCAGGGTTCGCGTTCAGATTGGAACGGAAGAAAAGCAGGTCACCGCGAACTTTACTGAACCTTATTTCCTCGATAGGAGATTGGCTGTCGGGACCGATGCCTTCTATTTGGACTCCTCGTATTTCAGTAACGTTTACAACGAAAAATACTACGGGTTCGATGTGTTCTTGCGTCAACCGATTACGAACTTTCTGGCGCAAAAATTTCAATACCGCCTGCAGGAGACGGACATTTACAACATCACAACCACTGACCCGGCGATTCTTGATGAGGCTGGTTCGACGCTGGAAAGCCGGCTGACTTACACTATTACGTGGGATAAGCGCGACAACGCTTTCTTGACCCGTTCTGGACAACGAGTCGATTTTTCGGTTTATGTCGCGGGCGGTTTTTTGGGTGGCGATGTTCAGATTTACGGGTTTGATCTGGAGGGAGAGCAATATTTCCACTTGCCTTTTGATACGATTCTGCTTTTTGACGCAGAAGTGGCAACCGTTGCGAACTGGGGGGGAGGAACCTCGGTACCGATTTACGATCGACTCTTTTTGGGAGGCGCAAACAACTTGCGTGGTTTTGACTTTGATCGAGTCGGTCCCAAGGATGTACAAGGTGATGATATCGGTGGTAATTCGATGGCTCGGTTAACCGTCGAATACACTTTACCGATCATCGACCGGGTTCGTTTCGCTGTGTTCTATGATACCGGTTTCGTGAACGCGGGTTCTTGGAGTTTCGGAACAACGAATTACAACGATGACATTGGGGCTGGTCTTCGTTTGAATCTTCCGATTGGGCCCATCCGGCTCGACTACGGTATTCCGTTGAAATCGGATAAGTTTAATAACTCCTCCGGGCGCTTCCAATTCAGCGTGGGTTACCAATTTTGAACCGAATTACCTCGGGGGGATCTCATTCAAACCGGAGAGTCCCATCCATTGTTAGTTAATGAATATAATGAATAAATCCTCATTCGTCGTGGGGGCTTGCGTCGCTGCCAGCTTGGGCTTTGGCGTACTGTCCCAAGCAAAAGCGGAGTTGAAAATCGGTACCATCGACATGGCAAAAGTCATGGCGGGCTACTACAAGACTCAAGAGGCGCAACAAAAGCTAGAGGAAGCTCAAAGGTCTGCCCAAGACGAGCTGAACCAGCGGATGGATACCTACAAGAAGAATCTTGATTCCATCAATAAGCTAAATGAGGAGTTAAATAAGCCCGACCTGAGTGGCGCCAGCAAAGACCAGAAAGCTCAAGAACGCGATTCAAAGATCGCCGAAACCAACGGGTTAGAGCGCGAAATTCAGGATTTTCGGTCGACTCGCCAGAAGCAGCTCCAAGATGAGAAATCCCACATGGTTACGGCCCTGGTGGAAGAGATCATGAAGGTTGTGACCGACCAGGTTAAGTCCCAGAACTTCGATCTGGTCTTTGATAAATCAGGACAAAGCGCTGCCTTGGGCACACCCGTCCTGCTTTTTGCTAGGTCCGACATCGATTTCAGCGACATGGTGATCGCGAAGTTGAACGCGAATCGGCCGGCAGCAGCGCCTTCAGCTGCCAAACAAGGTACAAGTCCGGCTGCCTCGAATACTCCGGCGGTAAATACTAAGCCAGGTGGGTTCCCTAGCGCGACCAAGAAACCGTAGGGGTTATCTGGTTATTTAGAGTTTCGCGCGGCGCTGGGCTCGACGACCCCAGCGTCGATAGTGAGAAAACCTCGGCGCGCGAAAGTTAAGAAAAACGTCTTCGGCGGGCCGAGATTTTCCGTCCGCCGTCTATTTCCTCCTTCTCGTACTTGCTTCGACCCAGGCCAGGTACTCTGGGGAGCCATCCGAGACCGTCCAGGCAACTAATTCCGGAACTTCGTACGGATGCTCTTTCAGAATAAAGGTCCTTAGCGCCTCGAACCGGTCGCGAGTAGTTTTGAAACACGCCGCTGTTTCATTGGCGGTCTCGATCCGACCTTTCCAACGATAGATCGATTTGGCCTCCGGTATAAGGGTTGCACAAGCGGCCAAACCATTTTCGACTGCTGCTCGGCTGATTCTCCAGCCGATCTCGTGGTCTGGAAAGGTGCAGGTGACCACCAAGACCTCCATAATCCGGCCCCTTCTATCTCAGAAATCGGTCCAGATTTTCGTCTTCCCACCGGCGGGCTCTCTGGTAGCAATGAAATCGCTGTTCTCGGCGGTAGAATTCGTCGGTATGAATGCGACGACGGCCGGTAGCATCTTCCTCTTCGGGTACAACCGCGTGAAGCATCTCGTGGTAGATCACGTATTCGAGAAACCACGTCGGAACAAACGGTGCATCGAGCAGCGGATGAATCCGAATTATGCGGTCCTCTTCCTGGATCGTACCAAAGACAAAGTATTCTTTCGGGGGCAGCCTTCGTTTACGTCCCCAAGTGATGGTGTAGCCGCGAAGCGCGCCATTGAAATATTCAGCGTTTAACTTATCGAATAGCGCTCTCAGGTCGAAATATTGCCCCTCGTGGGAAAGCTCAAGCTGGCGCTGGACCGGGAGCCTCTTGACTGACAGTTTTCGCTTTCGCGTTCCCATAACAGAAGTGCCTAAACTCTAAAGAGCAAACGACCGTCGGCAACCGCAAAAGAATTTTTAGTTCACGAAAAGCAGAAAGGAGTCGGGACACGGGCCACAACGTCGCTATTTGCGACATATGAGCCGCGATGAGCTAATTAGTGGCTATAATTATGCATAACTCTGCTCACAGTTGCGTCTGATTGGCTCGTTCTGTCTGGAAGGAGCAGACCTAATGTGGGTAGACTACGAACCGCAGGCCGCCTTCTTTGGTTGCCGATTCAAAGGGCGGAAGCTTCGTAGGAGTGAGATCTTAATAGCTGTCGGTTTTGGACAGGCCGCAGCTATAAAGATTTAGTTCCTACGGGGCTCTTTTATAACGATTCCGGACCATCTTATGACGATCTAGCTCCGCGGTGTTTCCGCGTCTGTCAGATCGCTCCGTCTGGACTCGAAATTTGCCCCTGGCGCAGCCCTGATCCCTAGCCCTCCTCGCCCTCCGTTCCGAGCGCTTCCTGCGAAACGACTGGGGCGATATCCTGTAGCTTCTCGCCCTCAATGAGATTGATGAGTTTTACGCCCATCGTGTTTCTACCAGTCTCCCGGATCTCGCTGACACGGATGCGAACCATTTGCCCGCCGGTGGTGATGAGCATCACTTCATCGGCCTCATGAACCGACAAAGCGCCAATCACTTCGCCGGTCCGGTCTCCGGTTTTCATCGTGATGATTCCTTTTCCGCCTCGAGACTGCAAACGATACTCCTCGAAGTCAGTTCTTTTTCCGATGCCGTTGGCTCCGGCCACGAGCAATTTAGCGTCGGCAACAACCTTCGCGATCCCGACGACTTCGTCTCCCGCCTCGGGTCGGATACCCCATACACCAATCGCATTTCGTCCCATATCGCGAGCTTCGTCTTCGTGAAACCGGATGCTCATCCCCTGTTTGGTAATCAGCACGACTTCTTCGCTGCCGTTGGTCAGCAAAGCGTCGATCAACTCGTCGTCCTGCTCGATTTGAATCGCGATAATTCCTCCTCGGCGGACGTTGGCGAACTCAGAAAGGTTGGTCTTTTTCACCAGACCATGCCGGGTCGCAAACATAATGTGCAAGCTCGGGTTCCAAGTGGTTTCTTCGGTGGAACCCTCTTCTTTTTTTGCTTCGATTCGCAACGTAGACGCGATCTTCTCCTCAGGACGCAGCTCCAGCAAGTTCGCAATCGAACGTCCTTTTGAGGACCGGCTCATCTCAGGAATCTCGTAGACCTTCTCCACGTAGCCGCGGCCGGTCTGCGTAAAGAACATAAGGGAATCGTGAGTGCTTGCGGTGAATAGGTGCTCAACAAAATCGCCTTCCTCGCCCTCCATTTGGGCTTCGCGAGTGGCCATCCCGAGCACTCCCCGACCGCCCCGGCGTTGAGCTCGGAATTCGCTTTCTGCCGTCCGCTTAATATAACCGCCGTGAGTAATCGTGATAATGCACCCTTCGTTGGCGATAAGATCTTCGATGTTGATATCACCGTCGGCCGGGACGATTTCCGTCATCCTCGCCGAATCATATTTGTCCTTAACCTTTAAGAGTTCTTCCTTGATGATGCTCATCACCCGATCAGCCCGATTCAAAATATCGACCAGATCATCGATGCGGGTAAGAAGCTCGCCGTATTCTTCAGTGATCTTTTCGCGTTCCAACCCCGTCAGTTGATAAAGCCGGAGCTCAAGGATTTGATCTGCTTGCTGTTCGCTAAAACTATATCGCCCGTCCACCAAACGCGCGGCGCTGCGAATGCGAATTCCGATCTGTTCGACCTGGCTCTGGCTGAATTCGTAAGCCAACAGTTTTACCCGCGCTTCTTCCCGATTGGCTGAGTTCCGCACGATATCGATAAAATCATCGAGATTGGCGAGAGCGATTAAATAGCCTTCCAAGGCCTCGGCTCGCTGCTCTGCTTGTCTTAATAAGTAGCGAGTCCTTCTGAGCACGACATCCCGTCGATGCTCGATGTAACAGTGCAGAGCCTCGATGACCGACAGCAGCTTCGGCCGCCCGTGATCGATGGCGAGCATGTTAACGGCGAAAGTGCTCTCTAATGCGGTATGCTTGTAGAGGTTATTTAAGACGACATTCGCATTTGCGTCTCGTTTGAGCTCGACCTCAATCCGGGTGTTTTCATCGGACAAATCGCGAATATCGCTGATGTCGGTGATCACTTTTTCCTGAATCAGCGCGGCAATCCGCTTGATCAGCTCAGCTCGATTGACGTTATAGGGGATCTCAGTGATGACCAGGGTTTCCCGGTTCTGTCTTCCCTCCTCGATCGTTGCCTTGCCTCGCACCCGGACAATCCCCCGGCCGGTCTCGAAGTATTGCCGGATGCCGCTGACGCCGTAGATGGTACAACCGGTAGGAAAGTCGGGCCCTTTTATAATCTCGAGCAGCTGGTCGACGGTCAGCGCGGGATTGTCGATCAACGCGCAGACGCCGGCGATGACCTCTCCCAAGTTGTGAGGGGGGATGTTGGTTGCCATCCCCACGGCGATACCAGTGCCGCCATTTACCAGGAGGTTCGGGAACGCTGCCGGAAAGACGGTCGGCTCCTCGGTGGTCTCGTCATAATTGGGAACGAAATCCACCGTCTCCCGGTCCATATCCTCCATCAGGACAGCGCCAAGATGAGTTAGCCGGGCTTCTGTATACCGCATCGATGCCGGCGGATCTCCGTCCATCGAGCCGAAATTGCCTTGGCCTTCAATCAAGACTTCGCGCATCGCCCAAGGCTGAGCCATATGGACAAGCGTCGGATAAATCGCCATATCGCCATGAGGATGGTAGTTACCCATCGTCTCACCGACGATCTTTGCGCACTTGGTATGCTTGCGATTGGGCAGCACGCCGAGTCCTTGCATTGCATAGAGGATCCGGCGTTGGGAGGGTTTTAATCCGTCGCGAGCATCGGGCAGCGCGCGGGAGATAATGACGGACATCGAATAGTCGAGAAACGACT
>JAFAIO010000526.1 GCA_019236675.1 Verrucomicrobiota bacterium | reverse complement strand
AGTTCGGGGCGCCACTCCCGAGGAGGAGCTCAAGGCTAAGCAGCTGAGCGATGTAGCGCATGCGGATGGAACGCTACGAAGCAATTATGAGTTTGCAACAACCAATTTCACCACAAAGACACAAAGGACACGAAGACAAAGATTATTAGCAGGAGGAAACAGACAAACAGAGTGAGAGGCTTGCGCCAATGGCGACCACCGTTTCCTCTATTGCCCCTGTCTAAGTCTTCTGTCTTTGTGTCGTTTGTGTCTTTGTGGTGAAATTTTCCTATCGGCATTCCGGGCATTTTCCGAAAAACTCGAGCGAATGCCGGACGTCGGTAAAACCGTAACGTTTTCCGATGGCCTGTTCCACTTTCTCGACCGGACAGGAATCGATCATCAAAGTTACCCGACCGCATTGGGTGCAAATCAGGTGGTCGTAATGTTGCTGCGGATCCAGCAGCTCGAAGTAGCTGCAGGAGCGATTAAGGTGGACGCGTTGGGCCACTTGTAGCTCTTCTAATAATCCCATCACTCGGAACACGGTCGCATAATCCGGAGCAACGCCATCAACGACCGACCGACGTTGAATCTCCTCGAGCGATAACGGTTCGGTCGCATCGAGCAACGTCTGCAGGATCTTTTGGCGACCCTTCGTTACCCTTAGCCCGCGCGAATGGAGCAAAGCAATGATCGCTTCCAGGCTCAATTCGCTGAGCGGAGAATGTGGTTCGTGTCCCATCTTATTTAGTGTAACCGCATCTGCAGTGGGTGCGCAGGAAAAAGTGAAAGGTGACAGGTGACAGGTGAAAAGTGATAGGGCGGGACGCCATCCGAATCGGAGCGTCGCATTCCGCTTGCGACACGCGCGCATCAATGCCGAGCGCGTTTTACCTTTCACCTTTCACCTTTCACTGTTCAACAACGCCCGGCAATAGCTTGTTGAGCTCCGCTCGGATGCTGCTGAAACTGACGCGTTCTCTGGCCCGGTTCAGCATCGATTCGACGGCCTGATTGTACTCAGAATCCGTACTAAGCAGCCGCAGCATACGGTCCAGCAGGATGTCAAAGCTTTGTCCATCGCTGACCAGCTCCGGGACGATCTCCCTTTCTATGGCGCCGTTTCCGCCAATGGTGAGAATGCCGCATAGGAGGGCATCACCTGCGACTTGGCCTGGTACCCGGCTCTGATCGAATTGCAGCACCAACCGGTGACGGCGTAATACCTGGGTGTACTCGAAGTACGGCATCGCTGGTAGCACTGTTAGTTGATCGGCAGGAAACCGAAGCGCAGCCAACAATTTCTTCGACCCGAGCGAACCTTTGTCGACGACCGTGACCGGGTGGGAAGTCTTTCTTACCCCCGTCAGAGCGAGCAGATGATTTCGCGATGGAACGTCAAATTCTCTGGTCCCAATAAAGATCCCCGCCCGTTTTTCCAGCGGCAACGAGAGATTCCAGTCCGGTTCGTCGATAGGGTAAGGGGTTGGTATATAGGCTACCTTGCGCGATACGGATCGATAAAGTGGAACCAGGTCCGGGGTACTGGAAAGACAAAGATCGGCGTTCGCAGCAATCTCGCAGAAAGTATCGAGCACTCTGGCGTCTTGGAATTGGTCGGCGATTTGGTGGGTTCCTGATTCCTTGAACGAGATCGCAACGACACATCCGTGCGCTTTCAGATTAGCAAATGCCGTCCGGGCGGCTTTGAGGTTTCCTCTTAGAAGCAACAAAACGTTTCGGTGCTGACCGGCTAACGTCGTTGTACGATAAAATCCACCATGGGTGCATGCTGCGTAGGCGTGATAATTCAACGGCGGATGGCCGTTGAAGCTCGGCTCAGGCAGACCAGTCCTGAACGATTGGTCCGGGTCCCGACCCGAAGGATTTAATACGGCTAAACCGGGTAAAAAAGCGAAGTTCACGTTAAGATCCGCAGATTACATACCGCGGCAGAACCGGAATCGAAGAACAAAAATCTCACGCAAAGCCGCAAAGGCGCAAAGAAAAGGGGCTAAACAGGAGGTGAGAGCGGCAACAAGGATCTCTGGGGCCTTTTCTGAATCGGTCTTTGTCTTACTCTTTGCGCTGTTGCGTCTTTGCGTGAGATTTTTGTACGTTTGGGTGGCGATTCTACCGGGATTCGGGATCGCGGTTAAAGCGCGTCGTCGGTGCTGGCAGCGGTCTGCGGAACGATCAAGACTGGGCAACGCGCGCGCCGGAGAATGCCCTCGGTTACGCCTCCCTCGAAGAGGTGGTAAAGCGCTCCGTGATGATGAGATCCAATCACGATAAGATCGACTCGCGCGCTTTCCGCTTGTGCCAGGATCTCCTCAACAGGCGGCCCCTGAAGCTCGATCGTAGTTGATGTCAGACCGACGGACGTGACCAGTTCTTCGAGCTCACCGAGCTGCTTCTTCCTCGCCTCCGTAACCTCGGGTTCGAGCCGGAGGGGTGGTGGGACAAGATTCGGTCCTGCGCCAAAGTCGATGATCTCCGGCGCCGGCTCGGTCCATTCGACGTGCATCAGTGTAATATGACTCTGAAAAGGCTTAGCCAGATAAACGGCCGCCTTTACCACCTTAAGAGTCACATCCGAAAAATCGACCGGCACCAAAATTGATTTCATTTCTCTCCTACCAGTTTTTCCGGCGGTAATTTAACCGTGGAGTGCCTTCGGATCGCAAAGAAATAAATTTGGAGAAGACGGGTGAGCGATCACGCCACCGATGTTATCGCAACGCCCCGAGCCGGTAGGGCGAAAAACTCGGCGCGCCCATGGTTTAGTTTTCCACCTGAAAAGAAACGCGCCGGTTTTGAGCCGTTCGTGTGCTTTTGACCGCATCCCGTGGCTCAAATCCGGCGCGGGATGGATGTTAATAGATGGCGGCACTCTTGGCGCGCCGAGACCCGCCGCCGCTACGCTTTGGCGCGGCCCTGCTCTAGATCCGTGGCAATTCTTCAGTTAGGCCGCGACGTAGGCTTTGCGAAGTCGGGTTTTCGCCCTACCACTGCCGCCTTTCTACACGCTCTGGACTTCACCGCATAAATCCGGGAAACTTTCCTATGGACGACCTTTTCGCCGAAGCGGCGTCGCCGGCTGGCGATCCTGTGCAAGCCAACGCCCCGTTGGCGGCTCGAATGCGTCCGCAGTCACTGGAAGAATTTGTTGGGCAAGAGCACATCCTCGGTCCAGGAAAACTCTTGCGGCGAGCGATCGAATCGGATCGGTTGACCTCCATCATCCTTTATGGGCCGCCGGGAGTAGGCAAGACCAGTCTCGCCCAGGTTATTGCCAAAACGACGAGCAGCCATTTTGAGCGTCTCAGCGGAGTCGAAAGCAGTGTAGCTGATATTCGAAAAACGGTGGCTGCGGCCAAGCTCAGATTAAAGAGCAGGGGAATGCGCACTATTTTGTTTGTGGACGAGATACATCGCTTTAATAAAGCCCAGCAGGACGTGTTGCTGCCCGACGTCGAGAGCGGTGTTGTCCGGCTAATCGGAGCCACAACTCATAACCCATTTTTTTACGTCAATAGTCCGCTGGTTTCTCGATCGCAGATC
>JAFAIO010000497.1 GCA_019236675.1 Verrucomicrobiota bacterium | reverse complement strand
TTCGTTCCCGGCGATATCGGCGATCCCTGCGTTGCCGGCGCTTCTTTATTGGCAGCCGCTAAGAATCTGTTTAGGATGCCTAAATGTCTTCTCCGGACGAAGGCCGGCAAACGAGCTCGGTCGATTTTGGTTCAAAAGGTGATTTTCGTCCGCCTGCGCCTAAGAATGCTCGGCTTGAACTCGTGATCGAAGGTAAGTCTTTTGTGTGCCGGGATGGCACGATTATTGGCGCGGAATCGGATCTGGCCCCTGAAGTGTTCAAGCAAATTCCCGGATTGGAAGCGCGTCATGCGCTAGTTGGTAGGGACCAAGGTCAATGGTTTATTTTGACCCCTCGGAACGTGAGTAGGCCCCTTCGCTTGGATGGAGTGACGTTGCCAAGAGGTGAGCGCCGTCCTTTGGACAAGGTTCGGCACCACGTAGAATTCGACGCCCTGCGCATCGGCCTGCGCCTAAGCCCGCAGCGCTGAAAAAGCTTAACCTTTTTCAGCGCTACCGGCTATGAGCGGAATTCCCGGCTTACAGCCAGGTATTCCGCTGGGCGTAACCGTGATCGGTCAATCCCGAACCCGGCGGAATGTCCGGTGTCGCCGAAGCATTCCGCTAATAGCCTGCGTTGCGGGTAAATGCTTTGACGCATTTTCCCGCAACGCGGGCTTACTGAGGGATTACCGCCCAGATCTCGACCGCCCGATTTTGGTCCGGCCGTCTGCCACTGCCACTAAGGAGATCCGTTCCTCCCATCGGCACCGTGCGGACGAGATTGAGCACGCCCGCAGCCTCGGACATTGCGTTTGAGACGGCTTGGGCGCGATCGTCGGATAATTTATAATTCCCTCTGGGATCGCCTGTCAGGTCGGCGAAACCGGCCACGATAAACACAAGTGTCGGGTCACTCATTTTTTGTACCAGCTCCGGTGCCTTAAATAAGCTTACGAGCTTGTCCACCGACGGCTTCGAAAGAACGGTGCTCCCCGGCGGGAAGTACACGACCCCGACCCGTTGCATATATTGAGCCGAATCGAGTTTATCGATGAGCTTTGTTTTCTCCGAATCGCTCATCCGCGGAATCGCGTTGATCCGCTTCTTGATATCTTCCTTGCTGGCTCCCAACTCGGCCGAAGACAACTCCTTCGGTTTAGTGTCGACTGTTTGCCCCGAATTATCCCCACTTCCGGAGTCGGATGACTTCTGTTGGCCTTGGTTTTGGTGACGAGCATCAGGGCTGGCGCCCCCGGCGGGAGGAGACTTGCCCTGGGCGGGCGAAGCGTCGCCTTGTGGTGGCTTATCACCGCTGCTGGCCTCAGGGCTTTCTTTCGGGCCGGGCGGCGACTGTTGCGTCTCGGGCGAAGCACTTACTGCCGGAGTAGCGGACGAGGAAGCCTGCGGACTCGCTGTCGGACTGGATAGATTGTTGACCTTGTTGAGCACGTCCGTCGGAACTGTGCTTTTCCCATCAACCGTCTTTCCATCGCTTTGGTTCTGCACCACTGGTGACGGGGTTGCCGTCGGGCTGGTTTTGGTATTGTCGCTAGCGGTCAGTAAGCGTTCGACCGCATAGAATCCACCGCCGGCGATCGCCACGAGCACAATCAGACCGAAGATCAATATCCAGAGCTTACTGGGTGGTTTTTGCTTTGTGGTTTCGGTCAACGGTTGCCCACATTCCGGGCAAACAGGCGAACCTTCGAAACGGATCTCTTGACCGGTATAAGCGAGGGTACAACCCACGCGATTCGAGCATTTGCCAATCTGAGCCATAGGCTTGAGTTGCGTCAGTTTTAAACTATAGCGCGCTTGGAGTTCAAGGAGTTCAGGCGGTGTAGAACGAGGAGACGCTTAAAAGTCGATCGAATACTCGGAAATTGCGCAGATAATGCATCAATTTCTATTTTTGAGCACGATTCTTCAACCAAGGCTCGTCATATTGGCTTCTGAACTCCTCGGACTCCTTGAACTCCACTCAGCCGCGGGTTAAATGATTAAAAGGTGACGAGCCCCTCTAACCAATCACCAATTACCACTCACCAATCGCCAACTCTCCCCGGCATCCGCTTGCGAACTGCGATCGAGGAGGAAAGACCGTTGCAGATGGTGGGCGCAATCAATGCTTTCTGTGCGCTTCTCGCTGAGCGGGCGGGATTTCGAGCGATTTACTTGTCCGGCGCGGGTGTCGCCAATGCATCCTTTGGGTTACCGGACCTCGGGATGACCAATCTGAACGACGTTTGCGAAGACGTTCGCAGGATCACCGGGGTCACGAATTTGCCGCTCTTGGCTGATGCCGACACTGGCTGGGGCAACGCGTTTAATATCGCTCGCGCGGTTCGCGATCTAGGTCGGGCCGGCGCTGCAGGTTGCCACATCGAGGACCAGGTTCAGGCCAAAAGATGCGGCCATCGTCCCAATAAAGAAGTCGTGGAGCCACAGGAGATGGTCGATCGGATTAAGGCTGCAAGCGACGCCAGGATCGATCCCTCCTTTGTCTTAATGGCCCGCACCGATGCTGTCGCTGGAGAAGGTATCAATTCCGCTCTTGAGCGATGTGAGCAATACGTTGAAGCAGGAGCAGATCTGATTTTTGCGGAAGCAGTCACCAGCCTCGAAGATTATCGCCGATTTACAGAGCGTCTCCAGGTTCCCGTGCTGGCGAACTTGACTGAGTTTGGCAAAACCCCGCTTTTCTCGGTGGAAGAGATGCGGGCGTCCGGGATCCGGATTGTGCTTTATCCGTTAAGCGCTTTCCGGGCGATGTCGGCTGCAGCTGAAAGCGTGTATCAAACCATCCGCCACTCCGGCACCCAAAAATCAGCGGTTAGCGCGATGCAAACCCGAGATCATCTCTACGAGGTACTGAATTACCACGAGTATGAATCTAGGTTAGATTCATTGAAATATTAAGAAAAGCATGAGCACTGCGAACGTTCCCCCAGCAGCTACCGGTTTACGTGGGCAAACCGTTGGATCAACAGAAATCGCGACGGTTGGCAAAGAAGGGGTCGGTTTAACCTACCGTGGGTATGCCATTGAGGAGTTAGCGGATCAGGCCTCATTCGAGGAGGTGGCGTATTTGCTGATTCACGGCGTGTTGCCCGTCCAGGCTGAGCTCGATTCGTTTCGCCTTAGGCTAAAGCAGAAACGGCAATTGCCGGAAGCCTTAAGAAAGGTGCTTGAATTGGTCCCTGCAGATGCACACCCGATGGATGTGCTACGCACCGCTTGTTCGTTCCTGGGATCGCTCGAACCCGAGTCAAGTTTTGCGGTGCAGAAAGACGTTTCGGAGCGGCTCCTGGCTGTCTTTCCTTCCGCCCTCGCTTATTGGCATCATTTCTCTCGCCGAGGTGAACGAATCGCTACGGATGACGATGCCAATTCGTTAGCCGGGCATTACCTGACCTTGTTACATGGGGACGCACCGAGCGAGACTTCGCGGCGGGCGTTGGACGCCTCGTTAATCCTATATGCGGAACACGAGTTTAACGCGTCGACCTTTGCTTGTCGGGTCTGTGCAGCGACGTTGTCGGATTTCTATTCCTGCATTACCGCCGGCATCGGTACCTTGCGAGGGCCGTTGCACGGCGGCGCCAATGAGGCGGCTATGGCGCTGGTCCAGAGATTTAAGACCCGAAAAGAGGCCAGGGCCGCCGTGCTGGAGTTGTTAACCGTCAAACAGAAAGTCATGGGCTTTGGACATGCAGTCTATCGGCACAGCGATCCTCGCAATGCGATCGTCAAAAGGTGGTCGGAGCGCTTATCTAAGTCAGCGCCCGATGGGTACCTTTTCGAGGTTTCGGACGAGATCGAAGCCGTGATGAAAGAAGAAAAAAACATGTTTGCCAACGCCGATTTTTTCAGCGCGACCGCCTATCATTTTCTCGGTATTCCAACGGCTCATTTCACCCCGATCTTTGTAATGGCGCGAACTGCAGGATGGTCTGCGCACATCGAGGAGCAGCGTGCGAACAACAAACTGATTCGCCCCAATGCCGACTACGTCGGTCCCGAGCCCCGGCCCTTCGTGCCGATCGAGAAGCGATAAAAATCCGCAGAGATAGAAATATCCGCAGATTAGACAGCCACGAAAGTCTCCGGGGTGAAATTGCGCAGATTTCGGGTTTTCGGTGGGTCGTGCACATTAGGGAACTGCTTCTTAAGCTTACTGCAGGCCTGTGGTTTAGGATTGGGCGCGGAAACTCGACCGACAACGCTATTCTGGTGCCACTTTCAGGGCACATGTCCTGTCACACCTAGAGGACGGTTAAAACCCTGGGCTGAGTCCTCTTGCCCCCTCCGGGCAAGCGAAATCATCGCTCTATATGCGACCGAACCGATTAGTTTGGAGCCTCCCTTAGCCATCTCGAGGCCGAAAACCCGAAATCTGCGTAATTTCACCCCGGAGACTTTCGGGGCTGTGTAATCTGCGGATATTTCAACTCATCGTTCCTCACCAAGCTATCAAACTGTCCCATAATTTTGACCCCGAACACTTTCCGCTCTCTGCAATCTGCGGATATTTCATACGATGAATCCGTCTTCACACCGCCCCCCTGAGGATACTCTGCTCCAACAAATCGCGGATTATGTCTTGAGCGAGTCGCCGGTCGACCCGGAAGCCGAATCGGTGGCTCGGCTCTGTTTAATGGACAGTCTCGGGTGCGCTTTACAGGCTCTCTCCTACCCGGCGTGCACCAAATTGTTGGGGCCAATTGTTCCGGGAGCGATTTTGACCGGCGGTGCCCGGGTGCCGGGTACCTCATACGAGCTCGAACCGGTTCGGGCTGCGTTCAATATCGGCGCCATGATACGATGGCTCGATTTTAATGACACTTGGCTGGCAGCGGAGTGGGGGCATCCGTCCGATAATTTTGGCGGTATCCTGGCCGTTTCCGATTATCTATGCAGGTCAGGAAACTCCCAGTCCCGTCGATTAACCATCCGTGACGTGCTAAAGGCGGCGGTCCAGACCTACGAGATTCAAGGGGTGCTGGCGCTTTCGCACAGTTTCAACCGGGTTGGCCTGGATCATGTCCTCCTGGTCCGGGTTGCGTCAACCGCGGTAATCACCAGGCTGTTGGGCGGTTCTCGGCGCGAGATTGTGAACGCTATCTCGAACGCTTTTATCGACGGAGGCGCGCTTCGCACCTATCGCCACGCGCCTAACACCGGTTCTCGGAAAAGCTGGGCGGCCGGTGATGCCACCTCGCGCGCCGTTTTCCATGGCCTACAAGCGCTTCGCGGCGAGATGGGATACCCGACCGCCTTAACCGCGCCTCGCTGGGGATTTCAAGATGTCCTCTTCGAGGGTAAACCGATTCAACTGGCACAGCCGCTTGGTTCTTATGTCATCCGTCACGTCCTATTTAAGATTTCTTTCCCGGCGGAATTCCACGCGCAAACGGCCGTGGAAGCAGCCTTACAACTGTTTGTTCGGACCAAGGACCGTCTAGATGAAATTTCCAAAGTGGTGATTGAAACTCAAGAATCCGGGAAACGCATCATTGATAAGACCGGCCCTTTAAATAACCCGGCCGATCGCGATCATTGCATTCAATATATGGTGGGGGTTCCCCTAATTCGAGGACAGTTGACCGCGGAAGATTACGAAGACGCTGCTGCGGCTGATCCGCGGGTCGATGTCCTGCGGGAAAAGATGGAAGTCATCGAGAACCCGGACTTCAGTAAAGACTACTTGGATCCGGACAAACGTTCGATCGGGAACTCGGTTCAGGTTTTCTTCCGCGACGGTTCTGCCACCGAAAAAGTCGCAGTGGAATATCCGATCGGACATCCTCGCCGGAGAAAAGAGGGCGAACCGCTCTTGTTCGAGAAGTTCGAGAAAAGTTTGCGAAGCAAAATTTCCGAGAAAAACTCCGGGCGCATTCTAGCTCTTTTCGGGGATTCACCGCGGCTATTGGAAACGCCTGTGGATGAATTTATGGGCCTGTTCGTAGTGTAGGCTTGGCTATCGTTCTCGTACTCGTCGTCGTCCTCGTCCTAGATCGGGTTCGCGGCGCGTGATGGTGTGATACCCAGCGCCTGGAGGGGAGCCGCTTTGTAAGTCGGCTGCTCTATCGGCTTGCAGCGAGCGGCTCCCGGGAACGTCTGCTCGGGTGGCTGCTCTATCGGATGTGTTTTGGATCGACGCGCTCGGCGTAACCCACGGCGACATTCATTCACCACGCGCCGCGAAGACAATCGAGGACGAGGACGAGAACGATTTTCTAACCGCTAACCAGCACGCCACGATCCGCCGACCGAACCCTATCCACCGCAGTCGCTAGGATGCCGACTGCGGAAGACACTTCCTCTTCGGTATTGAACCGCCCAAACGAAAAGCGAAGGCTAGCCCGAGCGCGCTCCGTCGAGAAACCCATCGCCTTGAGCACATGAGACGGTTCCAATGAGCCCGCGGTACAAGCTGATCCGGCCGAACAGCAAACCCCTTTCTGATCGAGCAGCATCAGTAGCCCCTCGGAGCTAGCTCCTTCGATCGCCAGATTCGCGGTGTTAGGCAACCGGTGCTCTGTATCTCCGTTGATACGCACGCCGGAGATCCGCTTCAGCACATCTTGCTCAAATCGGTCCCGCAAATCCCTCACTCGCGTGTTCTCTTCGGTGAGATGTTCCAAGGCAAGTTCAGCCGCTTTACCCAAAGCGACAATAGAAGCCGTATTCTCCGTGCCGCCGCGGCGTTTTTCCTCTTGGCTGCCTCCGATCAAAAAGGGATTGAATCGGGTGCGCCGATTCACATACAACGCCCCCACTCCTTTCGGGGCGTGCAGTTTGTGCCCCGATAGTGCTAGAAATTGAATATTGCCGCCTCGGAGATCGATCGGCACTTTCCCTACCGCCTGCACGGCGTCGGTATGAAAAATTGTCTGTTTGCGCTGGCAAATAGCCGCGATCTCTTCAATCGGGAAGAGCACGCCAGTCTCGTTGTTAGCCCACATCAAAGAAACAATGGCGGTGTCAGGTCGAATCGCCTCTTCCAAGGCGGCAAGATCCGGCAGGCCTCGTTCATCCACTTCGATCCAAGAGATCTCGTATCCGCGCCGGGCCAATGCCTCCGCTTGTCTGAGGATAGCGCTGTGCTCGACTTTACTGGTGATAATATGTTTCCGATCCCGATCGATCCATAGCGTTGACTGAACCGCCGTATTATCCGACTCGGTGCCGCAGCTAGTGAAAACAATCTCAGCGGGGTCGCAATGTAACAATGCAGCCACTTGTTCCCGAGCATGTTCCACCGCTCGAGCCACCTTTTTCCCAAAAGAATATGCACTGGATGGGTTGCCGTATTGCTCCTTCAAGTACGGCAGCATCGCGTCGAGTACCTGAGGGTCGACAGCCGTGGTTGCGTTGTTATCGAGATAAATCATAGAAAAATCGTCTAAAACCGCGAATGGACACGAATGAACGCGAATAAAGAGTTTAACCGGTAGTGAACCTTCCGCGCAAGTTCGTGTGAGACCGGGCTTGGATGGGCTCACCTAGATCGAGCCCAGATAGATGCTGATAAACCCGATCTAATCTGCGCAATTTTACCCCGGAGACTTTCGGGGCTGTGTTTATTTGCGGTTGAGATTCTGTCATTCGCGTCCCTGCGTGGCCATTCGTGGTTGGTCTTTGTTCGCGGTTCTTACTCCACCACCGAATCGGCTTCCTTGGCCGATTCCTCTACCTTCTTATCATTGTGCGCGTGGCGCCAATGCAAGACTACATTTCGTGCATATAGCGGCAGAGGCAACAGGTTGGAAATGATGCCGACCGAATCATGACGGTAAAAGATAAAATAACTCGTGTAAATCATGCTGCCCAACAAGCTGATCTCCCAAAAACCCGGGGGAATTATGCTTTTCTTGGCTCTCTCTGAAGCGATCCATTGCCAAACAAAACGAAGCCCGAATATTAGATTGCCGGTCCAGCCAATGATCTTCCAGGCATTCACTTCAACCGCGGCAAGCTGTAAAATAGCCAAAAGGGACTGCATGCGCAGCCTATCGCATCGAATCTTTTTGGTCGCAAGCTGGGCAATGGTGGAGCGCTGCCTCGCTTGCGAGGCCGATGGTGCGCAGGGGGATTCCGTTACACACCGCCATTGCGGCGTCTGAGCTCTATATTCGCCGCTCTGAGGTTCCGACCGGACAAGGCCCAATATGCCTGTCCCCTAAATGGAACCGGCGGCTGCCGTGAAAGCAGCCGCCGGACCTGAGCATCTCTCGAATTGAGTGAACTAAGGTTTACGGTGTCGTCACTGTCGTTTCCGATAGGTTGGCGCCGCCTGTATTTACTGCTGATACCGCAATGCCGTACTCCTGTCCCGACGTCAGACCGGTCACATTGATCTTTGATCCCTTAGTGAGGAAGGTTTGTGAGGCGAATGAAGTACTACCACCCTGAATCGCGGTCACAAAAACCGCGTAACCGGTTGCTCCGGTCGATTTTGTCCAGGTTATTTTCACCGATGTTGCCGTGGCTTTGGCGACTAAATTAGCGGGTGCAACAGGCGGTGTCGGTGTTCCCGTACCGGTATAAGTGAACACGTCATAAGCAAACGGTCCCCATAATGAGCCCACGCCGGTGCAGTTATTGTAATAAGGCCCTGCATTAAAGCCGGCTGTGCCATAGAGTTCGACATTCCCGTTGGAGCCGTCCAAGACCGGGTATAGTAACCCGGCGGGAAAGGCGCTAGCGGGCACCGTCGCGTACAGGATTGGGTTGAAAAACCCAATCTCCGGAGTGGTAACCCCGGTGAGATACTGCAAACCAGCGTTCAAAATGCTGATGTAACCACCCCAGAGCGGCGCAGAAAGACTGGTTCCGCCGATCTGTATCCAACCGCCGGCAGCTTTTACGTAGATTCCGAACCCGGTCAACGGGTTAGCCAACGCACCGACATCCGGTACGTTCCGCGCCGAGCTGGACCCTCCATTTAATGTTACCAGGCTTGACGGTTGATAGAATGGACGGCTCCAGAAGCCGCTGACGCCGCCACCGGTCGCGCCGTCGCCGATGCCCAGGTCATTCCAGACTTCTTCCCCGAGATATTGCTGGTCGACATACGTAAACAAAGTAGTGCCACCAACAGAGGTAACCAATGGCTGCGAACCCGGGTCCGGAGCATTCAACGTGGCGGGGAAAGTGTCGGTTCCGGTTCGGCCATAAGCGCCGTCATCGCCAGCGCTCACCACGACTGTGACTCCGACCTCTGCTAGCCCGAGTAACGCAGTGTATTCATTATCCGCAGCGCTGAACCCCTGCACCACTTCGTCGGTACCGTAGGAAACGCTCAGGGTCTGAGCTTTGCCATCTGAGGCAACCTGGTCAAAGGCATCGACAAGACCAACGCTGAACGGAATGGTTTGGTAGTCAGCGATGTACACCAGCACCTCTTTAATGCTCGGGTTAATTGCGATAACCGCATCAATATCGAGTACCACTTCGACCGAAGCCCCGTTCGCTTTCGTATCGGAGCCGCCTACAGGGACGTCTTTTATCGGTACTGTCGGCAAGCCATAATGAGTCAGGAATTTCTCAACATCCGTCTTAACGAACCCGCCTTGTTCAAAGAGAGCTACGGTCTGTGGCGCGAGCGCCCCGAACTCCGGGACCAGGTAAGCCTTGCGCAAATCGGACGGCGAGTAGGTTCCACCGATGCCAGTCCCGCCAGCGGTGTCAGTACGGATAGCTGGGGTCTCCGGGTTTTCGCCGAGAGTTTTGCCGATCTTGAATTGGGGCGCCAACTGGACGCCTTCAGTTAAGCCGAGCACTGACGTTACCTTCCCAGAGATCTCGTCCGGGATGATCGGTCTGATGCTGGCAGAATAGAACTCATCGCCTTTTGGCGAACGATAGTTGTTCAGCTGTGTCCTAAACAGCGTTTGGAGTTGAGCCGCCGTGCCGCGCACGTTCAAGATCGTCCGGGCATAGCCCTCGTATGAGATCTTAAGCCCATTGGCGATAGCCCAGGCTTTCACTGCTTCATAGTCGGCCGCGTTCGCGCCGAATCTGGCTGCGAATTCTTGCGGAGTTAAGAAGTGGTGGAAAAGCGGATCACCTTTTGTGGAAACGTGCTCCGCCAGCTCCGCTGCGCCCTTGGCATCCGACAATGGCAGCGCTAGAAGCACCGTGATCTCCTTGGACGGATCCACCGCTGAAAGGAGAGTTGATTTAGCAACTATCGGTGACAGTTCGACGGTTGCAGTGGATAGCGCGAATGCTCCGCAAGGCGCGAATAACAAAGAGGCGAAAGCCCCAAGTGTTACGGTTGTCAATTGACGCCGGCTGAAGGCGCCCCCGAAGAAACGGACCAGAGAATTCCGGTCCGAAGGATTAAGTAGACCTTTCATATCATGAGTTAGAAACCCGGGCCGCTGAGAAGCGGGTGCAAGAAACGAACGTTTCTCGTTTGGTCAGAGACACAGGCAGGAAATGTCGTCTAACATAGTCAAAGGCTGCGGCACAAGAGGAATCGCTTTTTTTTGCGTCACCCAAGAAAAAATCCGGTAATCCCCGAAATGGCTTGGACTCCCGGACCTGTATTTTGTTGGTCTTCTAGTTAGAAAGGCCGAAGTCACCTTAGCTAACGGGGCGCCTCCCCCCTCGGTCAGACCGATTTCGTCGTAGACGTTGGAGGCATTTCGGCGGGAACAGCCGGCCTAATTCTTTTCGGCTCATTGGGCGATCAGCGTTTAACCGGATCCAATTTTGGCGTTTTTGGGCTTGGGGTTTTGGCCGGCTGATCACCGTCACCTTCATCTCGCTGGTGCGGATCGAAAAACAGATCGAACGCGATGAAGAACGCTTTGGAATGACGAGCAAACCAGAGGTTGAAAATCGGGATCGGGGCAATCGCCAAAACCAATGTCAACCAAATCGGGAATTTGATCCAGAAATCGAAAATCAAATAGAGTACGAGTCCGATGAGTGCGCCACCGCCGTAATTGATCGCGAAGATCGAGAGTAGGAAATAACCCGGTTCGCGTTCGTATGGATAGCCGCAATCCGGACAGCCGTCTAAAGGCATGAACCAATCCTGAAGACCTCTAACCTTAGGCCACGGAATGAAAATCGGCCGGCGTCCGCAAGTTGGGCATTTCCAACGAGCGGCATTCGCCATCATCCAGCAAAAACGCCGGACCGGATACCGGGGCGATTCGCTCGCGCTGGATGCCATTAGACAGCGTAGTCAACGCCGGGAACGCCGTCAAAGGCGAATCGGTCTGCCTGTTCGCAAGGCGCAAAAAAACCGGCAACCTCGAAGAATCTCGAGGTTGCCGGAGTTATACTGGTCGGTTTGCTAATTACAACGGCTCAAGACCGCTTAAGGCGCAGTCGTGAAGCCGACGTGTGCGAAGGGCGATCCACCGCTGGCATTGAAGCCCCAGATGAAGACGTTGTAGGCCGTGTTGGGGCTCAAGCCTTTGAACGTAAGGCTGGTCGTGGGCGGTTTCGCGACGTAGGCTGCCGTGTTGTTAAATATCGCACCGGCATGATAAAGGCCGATCGCATAACCCACTGCACCGCTCGAGTTAGTCCATCCGATCGTAGCGCTACTGGACGTCGCTGGGGATTTAAGCCCAACGATGAGCGCGCCCGGAGGGGTCCCCGCCTGTGTCCCGCCGATCAGCAGTTGTAAGCCAAATCCGCCACCCCATATTGAACCGTTTCCAGTCGTGTTGCTATAACCAAAACCGTTATAGTAACCGGGGCCACCGTATGGAACGTAGCCGTTACTGCCACTCGTGATGTCATACATGTAGTCGGCTGGGGTAGCGAACTCTGATTTGCCCACTGAGTACAAAGTCGGATTAAAGAATCCGAGCCGTCCCAGACCGGTCCAGATCAGCGCCGCATTGATGTTACTCAGATAACCTGCCCAGAGCGGGCTGGCCACGCTGGTGCCACCGACTTGCAGCCAGCCGCCTTGATCGCTGGTATAGACCGCTACACCTGTGGTCACAGCGGCCTCCGCGGCCACATCCGGGACGTTCCGCTTAGTAGTCGATCCGCCGTTTCCGGCCGTGTAACCGGAATAGGGGAAGTTTTGATAGGCGGGTTGGGCCCAGTAGGTGCTGATACCGCCACCGGTTGCTCCGTAGTATGGGAACTCATTCCAACAGTTCTCAAGCTCGTATTCCTCTCCGGTAGTGGTCAGTAGTTGGGTACCGCCAACGCCGGTGATGTACGGATCGGTAGCCGGGTTAGAAACGTTGTACGGAGCATAGTAACCGTCACCGAAAGCACCGTTGTCACCGGAACTAGCCAGCACCGTAATGCCTTGGGTCGCGCATTGTTGTAAAGCGGTGTCCAAGGCCACCTCTGTACCATCCGCAATGAAGAAGCCTTCATCTTCTCCATAGGAGGCGCTGACAACGCTTACCTGGTCGTCATCCGCGATCTTGGCGAAGGCATCAGTGATAGCAACATCGAACGGATCGTATTGGTAGTCGTCGATGTACACCAGCACTTTGGCCACCTTCGGGTTCATCGCGATGATCATATCAACATCGAGGCAAGCCTCGACCTCGATCGCCGGCTCCACGAAAATCGGAGAATTGTCGACCGAGACAGGAACCTGTTTCACGGCTGACCCGGTTTTGAAATACTTCTCGTAATAACTGACGTCAGCTGGATTGTAATAGCCTTGCTCGAATATGCCCAGGGTTTGATTCTTCACTAAAGTGCCAAAAGTCGGCACCGAGTAAGCGGTGTGCAGGTCTTGCGGAGCATAGGTTCCGCCAGGTCCGGTTCCTAAGGCTTCGGTCTGACCCGCCGGCTTAAGAGCGGAGTTGGCTAACGGGTGTTCACCGAGTACCTTGCCTACTTTGGCCAAGGAAGCATTCGGTCTGCCCGAGGTCAGACCGATCACGGCGACTACCTTCGAGCTGATCTCAGCCGGCACCGTCGGCGCAACGCCAGCCGAATAAAAGCTTACCCCGTCGCTGGTCTTGTAATTATTGAGTTGGGTTTTGAAGATCCGGTTTAGCGCTTCCACGCTACCCCGTACCGTCAGAATCGTGCGGCTGACCGATTCCTGCGAGATGGTCAGGCCATTGGAAGTCGCCCAATTCTTCAGGGATTGATAGTCAGACGCGTCACCGCCGAACCTGGCCGCAAACTCTTGCGGAGTGATGTACTGGTGGTAAAGCGCATCGCCCGGCGTCGAAACGTGGTCGGCCAAGGCCTTCAAACCCGCCGGGTCTGAAGACGGCAGGGCCAGCACCACACCGACGGTTTTGCTTGTATCCAATGGCGAAACCAGGGTGGATTTCGCAACTAATGGGCACAGCTCGATGCTCGTTAAAGCGCCAAACATGGCGCTGGATGTGAAGAGGAGCGAGGCAGAAACAAGTCCGCCCAGCGCCAAACTTCCGAATCGGCGCCGGTAACCAGCGCCTCCTACATAACGGGCCGAATAAGTACGGCCCAAGTTTTCAAGTAGACCTTGCATATTAGTTAGAAAAATCCGGTCGCCGATAAGCGGGAGGGAGAAACTTAAAACAACGTTCCTAGCTTCGTCAGGGCGCCGGAGGATTAGTCGTCTAACAAAATTGAATAACTCGGCAAGATAGTTCCTGCAACCGGAAATCCAATTGAATTAGCTAGACGAAATTGGTTCATTGGGAATGGTTAGCTTAAAATAGTTAGTTTAAACTAACGGTGGCCGAATGTGTTGAGTAGTTAGATCTAACACTGGAGTTAGTAGTTGACAGTCTGATCTAAAGACGACACTCCCTCCGGGGTCTCTTATTTTCTGGATTTTAGCCGGACATTCGGAGACAAGTCTGTCTCTTCGGGCACAGTCTTTTTCGAAGCGAAAAAGCTGGGCTACTCATGGTCGAACTGACTTCGACCCGAGTAAGAAGTCGACAGTAACTGATCCGGTCCGCATCCTTGGATTTCCTAGCTGGAGCTAGGGATAGGATCCGGAAGGACTAGAGCGGGAGTAGCCTTTAAACCAAGTCCATAAACTGCGCAGACTCCATGCATAAGCTGACGGCCAGTCATATTTCTTCAGACCGGAAGAGCATCCTTCTCTGCGGGTACTGAAGCGATAGACTGAGTTGGTAAACCTAATATCCTTACTTCTGCCCCGCGCCAAAGCAGACCCGTTCCGTCGGGGTCTGTGATCCACGCGATTAACTCCGGCGTATATAAAATTAATCAATTGTGCGTCAATCTAAAATTGCTGAATTTAGAAGAAAATGCGGAAAGCGGACGGTCGGTCCCGTCCGTTGTTGCTTCGCGCGCGGCAGGCCCTATCCGCCGTTGTCGATGGCGTCACTCTGGTGTACGGCTTTCTTTTAGTTTGACTGATGTCTGATAACGCCAGAATGCAGCGGGTTTTTATCACCGGCTACGGAATCGTGTCACCTCTAGGTGGCGACAATGCCGAGAATCTGAAGAGTCTGCGTAACGGGACGGATTGTGTTTCTCCGGTTACAGCCTTCGATGTTTCTAAGACCCGATGCCGCACCGCGGGTCAGGTAACGGATGAATGGTTGAAAGAACCGATGACCCGAAAGAACCGGCGGCTGGATCGTAGCTCTTTGATGATGCTGCAAGCAACACGTGAGGCGATCCGGACCTCGGGCCAATTTTCCCCGGAAATCATGGTGATTGCTACCTCGAGCGGCGGCATGTCCAATGGAGAGCGCTTCTACCGTTCGTTGATCGAACCAACCGGCCGGGTTGGTGCGGCTCAAGCGGTGGCGAATTATATGGCCCAAAAGCCGGTTTTGGATGTTCAGGAGAAATTCGGTTGGCGTATTCCTGCGCAGATCGTTTCCAACGCCTGTGCTTCCGGTACCAACGCGATCGGTCATGCTTTTCAGCTGGTTCGGGCAGGGCTTTATGACTCGGTGATCTGCGGTGGTTACGACCCACTATCCGAACTTGTGTTTACCGGGTTCGATTCGCTTCAGGCGGCCACCCCGGACAAGATCCGGCCGTTTGATCGGGACCGGAATGGATTGGTGCTGGGCGAAGGAGCCGCCGTACTAGCGCTTGAATCCGAAAAAGCGGCTGCCGCCCGTCGAGCAACTGTGCTGGGTGAGATAGTCGGTTATGGTGTGTCCACCGATAACTATCATCTGACTCAACCGGACCCTTCCGGGATCGGCCCGAAACTGGCCATGAAAAGAGCGTTGGCAGACGCCCAGCTCGATCCGGCGTCGGTCGAGTACGTAAACGCTCATGGAACCGCCACAGTTTTCAACGATGCCACCGAAGGAAAAGCGATCTCGGAACTGATGCCTGGTGTCGCCATCAGTTCGACCAAATCGATGATGGGCCACGCTTTAGGGGGCGCTGGAGCCATTGAGGCCGTTTTCAGTTTGTTAGCGATACTTCATCAGTTTATCCCTCCTAATATTAACTTCCGGCAACCTGAACCAGACTGGAGGTTTCGGGTGGTTGGCAATGAGGAAGAGCCGGCCAAAATCAAGCGGGTGTTATCAAACTCTTTCGGTTTCGGCGGCGCTAACGCGACCCTAGTCCTGCAGGCGGCACACTAAGAGCCTGGACAACAACACCGCAAGAGGACAAAGACAATTCCGCAGCAAGGGCGCAAAGGCCACAAAGACTGATTTCGAACTATCTAAAAATCTTACCTCTGCGGACTTCGTGGCCTTGTTGTGAAATTTCTGTCTCTGTCCCCTTTGGTTTCCGGCTCCGGCGCTCTGTCACCCTGTGGTGCGTTAATCGTCTTTGTCATTGCAGGCCTGCGCGTGGCCGAGATGTAGCGTGCTCTGTCAATCTGCGTAATCTGTGAAATCCGTGGATCTTAAAGTCGGTTTTTTCATTCAGGGCGTCGGAGGGGTCACGCCGGTTGGGGCCACTGCGGAGCAGACTTGGGATGAGGTGGTCCGAGGCGCCGAAGCAGTTCGCCAGCCACTGCCGAAAGGATTCGGCGGACGTTCCTATTATTATAGTGCGGTACCTGCAAAATTCACTGCGGCGGCAGGACGCCAGCCTCGGTTGCGACGTTCGGGCACAATCTCGCTGCTCGGGGTTACTGCGGGGCTGGCAGCGTTAGCGGATGCGGGAATCCAGTTAGAAGAGGCAAAAAAAGGGGCGATCGTCTTCGCCATTGCCTGTGGTGGAGTTGATTATACTCGCCGTTTCTATCACGAGGTGCTCACGGAAGGGGCAAATGTTGCTAGTCCGCTCCTTTTCCCCGAGACGGTATACAACGCTCCAGCCAGCCATCTCGCAGCGTTGCTGAAGATCGATGGCCGCGACTATACCTTAGTGGGAGATTCTTCGGTTGGGTTATCGGCGCTCCATTTCGCCTCTCAACTTCTAGCCGTTGATCCGGCGCTCCCGTTCTGTGTCGTAGTCGGGGTTGAAGAAGCGGATTGGGTCTTAGCAGACGGGTTTGCCACTTGGCGCATGGCCAGCAATCAAACTTCGTTCCCGGTGTTTGGTCCCAGACAGGGTACCATCTTGGCCGAAAGCGCTGCCGCTGTGGTGTTAAGCCGTTCTGGTTGGTTGCGTCTTGTTGAGACCTCTGCCGGTCTCCCTTTCTTTTCCCAGAAAGAAGCTCCGGCTGCACTGGCGGACGTGGTTGCTCGAGTATGCAATGGCCGGACGCCGGCCGGGATTCTTTCCAGCGCTAATGGAACATTTGCTGATCGAGTTGAAGAAGCCGTATTCGCATCGCAGTTTGGTTCTACGCCGGTTTATGCCCATAAACCTGCTACCGGAGAATCCCTTGGGGCGAGTGCGTTGCTACAATTGGTTTTGGCGAAGTTCGCGCTCGAACAACAGAAACTTCCGCCGACTTTGCATGCCGGAGACCGGTTACAGACGGTAACGCGAGGGGTTACCGAGATCCACGGGAACGAAGTGTTAATCAGCAGCGTCGGGTTCAATCAACAAGTGAACGCGGTATTGGTGGGGCGGTAGGGGCGATGGGGCGAAACGGCGAAAGGGCGATTGGGCGATTGGGCGATTGGGAGCGCGTTGGGAGGAAGCTTGGATGGGACCTATGGGTCCTGAGTCACATAAGTGACATCCGCCTGACCACCCGGCGCGCTCCCCGTCGCCGCATCGCAATGTCGCCCTTTCGCCCGTTCGCCGTGTCGCCGCTTCGCCTGGCTTGCAACCCACGCTCTACCAGAGCATACTCGTTCAGTATGCCCGAAAACTCGGCTCCGGTGGCGAGGTCTTCGACTGTCGAGGACTACCTCGAGCAAA
>JAFAIO010000484.1 GCA_019236675.1 Verrucomicrobiota bacterium | reverse complement strand
CCATCGACGACGATGAAGGTCTGCCCTTTCTTGTCCTGGACCACCTGATAGCGATGAATCCAAAACTCTACCGTTTCTATTTCCCCTTTTAGCCGGAACGACGCAAAAACGGTGTGTTTCCGACTATCCAATTGAAAGGTTAACACTCTACCGTACGGCCGTATCAATTGATTGAGCCGATCCTTTGCACCCACTGCTACTAAGCTATCCTTGGTCTTGCGTAGGACGCGTGCGGCCGGTAGTCGCTGGAGGAAAGAGCTAAAATTCATGTACCCGCATGCTGATACCGGATAAAGATTCGTTAGGCCAGAAGAAGCGCTGTGCCATGAAGTCCGTGCGGAAAGGAGCTGACTAACGTCCGGGTTTCCAATAGATTGTGCTTTATCCGTATTCCCTTAGTTGAAAGCATGACACGAACCATAATCCCAGATTTATGGAACGGGCGAACAAAAGGTTTGCGCGCCGGGGAAAACGCTATTCTGGAGATGATTGCCCTGGGTGCACCGCTGTCCGACGTGCTTGACCGGCTGATGCGACTCAGCGAGGCTCGATTCGAAGGCTTACTTGCCTCTATTTTACTTCTGGATCCGGAGGGCAAACGGTTGCGCCATGCTGCTGCACCTAGCCTGCCTGCGGATTATATGAGAGCCATCGATGGCACGCCAATTGGTCCGTCAGTTGGATCGTGCGGTACCGCCGCTTACCGGAAAGAGATGGTGATCGTGACCGATATCCAGACCGACCCACTGTGGGCGCCCTTTAAGTACCTAGCTGAGCCCCACGGGCTGCGAGCATGCTGGTCCACGCCGATCGTTTCCCGCCGAGGCAAGGTTCTCGGTACGTTTGCCATGTACTATCGAGAAGTGCGTTCACCCAGCCGGGCAGAGCTGCGGTTACTTAAGGGCACAACTCACCTCGCCGGCATCGCCATTGAAAAAGCACAACTCGAAGAACGGCTCCGGCAGGTTCAAAAGATGGAAGCTTTCGGTCAACTAGCCGGTGGTATTGCCCATGACTTCAATAACGTTCTGACCGCAATTAAAGGAAATGTATCGCTACTGCAGACGGCGAAATTGTCGGACTCGGAACGAACGGCGATTACTTACGAGATTTCCGACGCTGCCGATCGGGCAGCCAGTCTGACTCGACAATTGCTGAGTTTTAGTCGCCGTCGGTTGATGCAGCCACAAGCCCTCGACCTCAATAAAGTTGTGGCCGAAGTGGTCAAAATGCTGCGACGACTGATTGGTGAACACATTATTCTGGAAACACGGTATGCCCAGGATGCACTGCCAGTATTTGCGGATGCCAGCATGTTAGAACAGGTTTTGGTTAACCTCGCAGTTAATTCCCGGGACGCCATGAGCGATGGTGGCCGGCTCACTCTCGTGACCTCTAGAGTTCGGGTCGGTAGGTCAGAAGCCGTGCGTTCACGTAACCGCCGGCCCGGTCAATATGCGCGTCTCAGTGTCTCCGACACAGGCGCGGGAATCGCAGCAGAACATTTACCGCGTATTTTTGAGCCGTTCTTCACTACCAAAGAGTTGGGTAAAGGCACTGGGCTCGGGTTATCCACCGTCCTTAACATCATGGAACAACATCGAGGTTGGATTGAAGTGGAGAGTCAAGTGGGTGAAGGTGCGACTTTTAATTTGTATCTGCCTAGATCAGCTGAGAATAAGTCCGCCTCTGTTCCAGCAGCTGAAGAGCCACCTGTACCCCGAGGCACCGAAACCATCCTGTTAGTTGAAGACGAAGAAACCGTCCGGCGGTCGATTGCGCATACATTAGCTCGCTACGGTTATCGGGTCCGTGCCGCCAATTCCGGGGCCGCCGGGTTGGAAATTTGGCGACAACACCATGAATCCATCCAGCTGATCGTTACTGATGTCGTCATGCCCGGCGGTGTTAGTGGGCGGGCATTATTTGACCAAATGCGGTCCGAGAAACCGGATTTAAAGGTGATTTTTTGCAGCGGTTATACCGACGAAATCCTTGGAAACGATGCGCTGTTGCGCGGTAACCCTAATTTCATTGAGAAACCCTTTGCACCCGAAAAACTAGTGCGAAAGATCCGCGCGTGTCTTGATGGTGCCGAAGAAGAGCTTCCCTAATGGGTCTCTAGTTCTTCGCTTTCGGTTGGTTGACGATCGGGATCGGCTTAAGGTCAGTTATCAGTTTCTGGAATCTTGGATCACTTCGTAGTTGATCCCAATCAGGGAGCTTTGCCAGATCGCCGTAAGTTAGCGCTTGCGGAGCTTGCGCCAGGTCTTCGAGCTGTTTCATAGCCAACTCGTGTTCGCCACATAGAAGATAAACTTGGGCCAGGTCGACTGCTAACATTGGCCCGTCGACTGCGTCTCGCGCGATCGGTTGCATCGCGATCGCCTGTCGTCCTTCCTGAAGAGCTTCGTCCTTGCGACCGAGCGCAGCATCGACTACGGCCAGCATCATCAACGGGTTAGCGTCGTCGGGCCATTTTTGCACGTAAGCGAGTTGCAAGGGACGCGCCTTCGCGTAAGCAGCCTTGGCTGCATCGTCGTCACCTTCCGCCCCTTTGATCCATCCCAGCAAAGCATCATGACACACGAACCTGCGGTTTCCTCCCTCAAACTCTGACTTGGGATCCGCAGCCAGAATCTTCTCGGCACGCGCAAAATCGCGGTCAGCTAGCGCACAAAGAATTTTCAAGATTGTCGCTCGCCCAATGGCGCGCAGCGGTCCAGCCGGTTCATCAAGAAGCGCGTGAAGCGCCGACGTATCACCTTTCTCCTGCCATGCGGTCAACGCTTTGTCGAAATTGATGGCTTGCGCGTTACTTCCTTTGAATACGGTCTGTTCCGACAATCGGCGAAGTTCCTCGTACTGCCGGTGAGAGAGATAAAGGTTATACCGATTGATGATCAAACCGAGATTATTAGGATCCAGCTTCAACTCTCGTTCGTAATCTTGGAGAGCGTCACGCCACCTTCCCTCGCGGGAATCGACATTAGCCAATAGATCGAACAGGTAGGCGGAATTCGGCAGAGTGCGATGAGCGATCTCCAGTTCTCGACGAGTCGCGGGATAATCCCGCGTGGTGACCAATAGATGAAGCCCAGCCGCGAGATGAATTTGTCCGAGATCCGGTTTGAGCTGCAAAGCTTTCTGAAGAGCATTCTCCGCCGCGGCGCGCCGGCTCTCAGAATGGTCCTGATTATACCAGTAGGAGTAATCGTAAGCAGTCGCTAGCCGGCACCATGCGAGGGCAAAGTTCGGATCTCTGGTCACGGCCTCATCCAGGAGCCGAGCAGCTCTGTCTAACGGTTCCCAGCCCTGTGTCGCTTCATCATAATTCACTAAGAGCTCTTTGGCGTGAAGATAGAGCTCATAGGCAGCCATGTCGGGTGTGGGCGCCTCTTCCATCGAAGCTTTTTCCGCTGAGGAAAGCTTTGCCTGGAGTTCTTGAGAGATGATTTCTGCGATCCGGGATTGAATCGTGAACACGTCTGTCAAATCGCCGTCATAGCGTTGCGCCCATAGCTCGTGTCCTGTTTTTGCATCCACCAACTGAGCACTAACCCGGATCCGATCCGCGTCGCGTTCGATGCTTCCATTGACGAGGTAGTTCACATGGAGAGCTCGACCGATCTCCGCTGGCGGCGGCCGGGTTGCCAGGTTCCGATAGCCCTGAACGCTGCCGCGGCTAATGACTTGGAGATCAGCCACTGTCGCTAAATTGGTTAGGATCTCGTCCTGTACGCCATCAGCAAAGTAGGCCTTATCACCCATCGGGCTCAGGTTATCGAAAGGGAGAACCGCGATGGATTTTAGCCCGTTGTTTCGAACTAAATTTCCAGCGCCGAAGAAGACGATCGTCCCTACCATCGCCAAGATCACGCATATACCTGGAATCAACCAAGGCGATTCCCATTTGCTCCGGCTCGCTGTTGCCCGTTGAGATTTTGCCACCGCCTCTACCAAAGCCTGTCCATCGTGTGGCCGGCGGTTTGGATCCGGGTTCAAAAGGGTGCTCAAGAGCCACAGGACCGGCGAAGGTAGGCGCGGGGATTTAAGACGAGCGATCGAAACTGCCAGGTCAGCCTCGTGCTGCGCGATTTCATTGGAATTGCGCGCTCGAAACGGTGGGGTCCCTGCTAGCAGATAGTAAAGCGTGCCCCCCAACGCGAAATAATCGGAACGTTGATCAATCTGATTACCGGAGAACTGTTCCGGGCTAGCGAACGCCGGTGTCCCGACAAACCCGTTGTAGGTGATGCGATCTGCTGGCTCCTGGCTTCCGATTAGCTTAGCTAATCCAAAGTCGATAACCTTAACGTTGATGCCCTGCCCGGCGACCAACATGATGTTTGCCGGCTTTAAATCGCGGTGAACAAGTCCAAATTTTTCGCCGGCCTGTAGGGCGCTGGCCACTTGGGCTATCACTTCTAAAGCATCACTAACAGATAGTGGTCCCTGACGTTGAACGCGTTCTGCAAGGGTCTCGCCTTCAATTAACTCCATGGTGTAGAAGCATTGGCCGTCTTTTCTGACGCCGTAATACAGGACGCCGGCCACGTGCGGATGTCGCAGCCGCGCTGCTGCCCGTGCCTCACGCAAAAATCGTTCTCGGTTCGCCTCCAGCCCGGGCGCCTTGAGATCGATCACTTTTAGTGCAACCGGAAACTGTAAAGTGGTATCAAGCGCCTGGTAGGTGATCCCCATTGACCCGCGACCGAGGTCGATAAAGGAACCGTCGGGGTGCGTCAAAATCTCGTAAGGGTCAAACCACCCGTCCTGATGATGCTCAGCAGCTTCGTCCGAATCAAGGGCAGGCACTAACAAGCAGCCAAAGCAATATCCTCGATACGAGTCGTCAGGCCCGATGCTTTCCTGGCAAAGCCGGCAGGTCGTCTCGGAGGAGATCGTTGGGGTAGCACTCATCTGCGGCTCCGGAGACAGTGAAGCGAACAGTAGCAGAGGCGATATGGCGAAAGGGCGAATGGAATGGGCGACACAGCGAGAGGGGAACTCTGTACTCGGCGGCTGCGCATTTTCCGGTGTTATCGAAAAGAATGGGAATTGGCAAGACCTGCGAAAGGCTCTATCGGCTATCGCTAGTCGCCGCGTCGCCGTTTCGCCTATTCGTCGTTTCGCTCCTAGCGCCTCGTCCGCCGCCCTACCAGTGAGCTGCGCAGGGCCCGGATTTCTTCATCGAAATCGGCTGAACTGGTGACCGTACGCGCGATTTCGTCCCGAAGTAATGCCCGGTAACGGCTCCGCAACCGATGAATCGCAGTTTTGACCGCAGACATCGTCAAGCCGGCCCGCTGAGCTACCTCTAAATAGGAGCTCTCTTCGTCGTCGGCAACGAATCCCCAGATATGATCGAACAGTTCGCGTTTACCTGCCTGCTCCATCTCGGTTTGCAACCGGGCGACGGCGGCTTCGATCAGTGTCCCAGCCCAACGCGCGTCGAAAATCTGTTCAGCCGTTAACGCGGAATCAACCAGCTGATACTGTGCTTCGGCGGTTGCGGCATCAACAAAGACCAGGGTGCTCTGGCCTCCACGCCTCTGGCTGCGAGCACGTTCGGTCGCATGACGCAGGAAAAACTCTAATGCACCTAGCAGGAAGGTCCGGAACTTGCCCCGACTCGGATCCGCTCTGCTGAAGGCGTTCTTTTCTACTAGATGAAGAAAAAAATCCTGAGTCAGGTCCTGGGCGTCTTCCCGGCTGTATCCGCGTCGCCGGATAAAAAAATAGACCGGCGTACAATAGCTTCGGTACAGACGTTCGAGGGCTCCGAGCTTTTGTTGCTCGTCCGACGCGGCGGAAACCAAGCTCCACTGGGTGGTCTCGAATCGTAGTTGTCCTCCCACGCTTGAACTCAGCCAGCTGGTCATGCCACTCGAAGATACGTGAGAAGTGAGAGGGGGGAAGAGGTGAAAAGTGGAATGGGTAATTGGCGATTCGCGGCCATCAGGTGGCCTCCGCATTCCGTCCCATAAGTCTCATTAGTCCTATAGGTCCCATTCGTTCACCGTTTCCACGATCACCACGTCCCGTGAGACTTAGGGGCCGGTATGCGCCACGCAAAAATTTCCTGCAACTTTTCAGATTTTTTTCGGGAAATAGGGACGTTTTATGTATCAACCCCTCCGCTTAAACCACTTTTGGCCTGCCCGGAGCGTGCGTTTAGCGCGTCAATCGGGCCGACCATCGGCCAATGCTGCGTCGGGTCTGGAAACCCGCCTTTCTCCTTCCGTCTCAAAGCTCTAGAACTCAAACACCATGGAAAATCGATTCAAAATCAGGTGCCGGATTCTTCCGGCGAGAAGATTGAGGAATACGGTGCTCGGCGGACTTGCTTCTGCCTTGCTCCTGTCGAAGTCCGGCGCGCTGTTCGCGGCAGTAACAACCATCGAACTGTCACCGTTAATCTACAAATCCACGCTGATTGCCCCTACCGACGGCAATAAGCAGATCGGTGTGGTGCTGGTCCTACCGTCCTCGGACCCGGCAGGCTTGACGGATCTTGTGAAGCATGTATCCACACCGGGCGATCCGCTGTTCCGTAAGTACTTAACGCCCCGGCAGTTCGCACAAAAGTTTGGTGGGAATGAATCGGATTATACCGCCCTCAAGAATTGGGCGGCGGCCAATGGGCTCGCTGTGTCTCAAGAATCCATTACTCGTACTAATCTAACTGTGCGCGGCAGCGTGTCCCAATTTCAGACGCTCTTTAAGACCCAGCTCAATACTTACCAGGCAGAAGACGGCCAGACCTTCTATTCTGCGACCATCAAGCCAGCTGTCCCCGTTGAGATCGCATCGAAGATTTCAGGCGTCATTGGTCTAACCGCGAGCAAGCCGCTTGCCCACCAATCCAAGATAGCCAGAGTGCTCGGCGAAGAGCCAAAAGCGAGGTCGGATAAAATGCGGGCTGATACCGCAGGCGGAACCGGTCCCGGCGGAACGTATTCGTGCACAGATCTGCGCTACATCTATTCGATTCCGAACTGGGGCAATCTTGAGAAAGGTATGATCGTAGCCGTTTTCGAACAAGGCTACTACCGCCCCTCAGACGTCGATAAATACTTCGACAAATTCAACGTCGGCAACAATACGAAGCAAACCGCGATAGCCGTCGACCAGTCTCCTATTGACATCGAGCCCAGTGTTGAGGGCGAGGATTGTCTCGATATCGACATGCTTGTTGGCATGAATCCGAACATCGCGGAAGTAAAGGTCTATATCGACGATTTCCACTACGATCCATTCTCGGTCGCAATGGTAGATGCTTTCCAGGCCATCGCCGACGATGGTACACCGCAAATCGTCAGCGTCTCCTACGGAGAAGATGAAGGCTACTTTGGCACTAGCGCGGAGAACGCCGAAAACACAACTCTGCAACAGTTAGCTGTCGAAGGGATCACCGTTCTCGCCAGTGCCGGAGACGGCGGCGCCTTCGGTGACGGCTACAACTACCCTTACAACGTCTCTGAGCCGGCTTCAAACCCTTACGTCACCGGCGTCGGCGGTACAACGTTGTTCACCGACTCCGTCCAAAACTATGAATACGAAATAGCCTGGGATGATTTCCCTAACTACGGAGCTACTGGTGGCGGAGTTAGTTCGTTCTGGCAAATACCTGACTATCAGCTCGCGGCAGGAGGAACTCCTACTTACACCGATAACGGGGGATCGGGTAGCTACCGGAATGTGCCGGATGTAGCAGCCGTCGCTGACCCTTTGACCGGCGTTGGCATTTATGTCAAAGACTACGGCGGTTGGACCCAGATCGGCGGAACCAGTGTTTCCTGCCCGATTTGGGCGGGCTATTTGAGCACCATCAATCCTGCCCTCAAATGGTCGGGTCTAGGAAACCTCGGGTTCTTCAATCCGTCTTTCTACGCGTTAGGAACTAAAACCTACGGCTACGGTGTCCCTTACGAGTACACCTATAATATCCAGGGTGGTTCAAACGGTTATATACCATTCGGTGGTCCCGGCTACATCAACGGCCTCGGTTACAGTAATACCACCGGGTTCGGTTCAATGTGGGGAGCCGGGCTTGGGATCCAGATCCTGAGCGGGGGATTGCAGCCTGGTACATCCCCTGGTCCGGCCACCATCTCTATAGTAGGGAAACCGACCCCGACCAGTGTCAAAGTCACCTGGACCGCGTCGAGCGGCGCAAACGCCTACCTGATCGGATTGTATTCCAGTGATCCCTACACCGGTGGATACTATGGCCCCGGCGAACCCTTTGCCTACGCTTTTCTCGTCAAGGCTGATAATACTAGTTATAAAATCGACCGCCTAGTTCCCAACACGCAGTACTGGGTCTATGTGTATGGCTATAACGCCAGCGGTTCGGCCTCCTCGTACGTGAGTTTCACAACTCCGAAGCGCTAGCGCGCGCAAGTTCTCCTAGCTCCAAACACTCGAAACTAGGTCCTGAATTTCTAACACAACCTATGCAAGCTATACTTACGTCTCGAGCTCGGCTATGCCCGAGCTCGCATGACCAGGGCGCCGTTCGGCGTCGAATTGACGCCGCTGCGCTTTTCCGAGTTCTTCCGGCGTTGTTACTAATGGTCAGCAGTGCATACGCGGAAGTTACAACCGTAGAGCTATCACCCCTGGTTACCAAATCACAGTTAATTGGCCCTCTGGATGGGAGTAAGCAAATCAGCCTGCTGTTAGCGTTACCATCATCAGATCCTGCAGGTCTTGCTGACTTTGTTTACCATGTTTCGACCTCCGGTGATCCGCTTTACCATCAATACATCACGCCACAACAATTCGCGCATAGGTTCGGTGGGAGTGCAGAAGACTATGCCTACCTGAAAAATTGGACGTTGGCTAAGGGGTTCCAAATATCCCAGGAGTCCACTAGCCGCATCAATTTGGTCGTGCGGGGCAGTGTTTCTCTGTTCCAAGAGGTCTTCAAGACTCAGCTTAACACCTATCGTGCGTCTGACGGCGAGACGTTCTACTCGGCGAGTGTTAAGCCTGTTGTCCCAGTCGAGATCGCTTCGAGAGTCTCCAGTGTCATCGGGCTGACCTCTGGCAAGCGGCTAGCCCCGCTGGTTCAAGTGGCCAAGACTCTTGGCGAAGATCCGTTAGTACGGTCCGATAAGATGCGAGCCGATACCGCTGGCGGAACCGGCCCTGGTGGAACCTACAGCGCGAAAGATCTGCGAACGGCCTATAGCATTCCGAGTTTCGGACAACTCGATAAAAATACCGTCATCGCCGTTTTCGAGCAGGGGGGTTATAATGTGAGTGATACCGCGGTTTATTTCAAAAGGAACAACCTGCCTCCGGTTAAACAGACCTCGATTGCGGTAGACAATTCTTCAGTTCAAGTGGAGAAGGCGATCGAGCTAGAGGCGTGCCTGGATATCGACACCATCGTCGGAATTAACCCGTACATATCTGAAGTGCTAGTGTATGTCGATGACTACAATAACGACCCGTTCAATGTCGCCATGCCCGCTGCTATCACCGCGGTTGCCAACGATGATAAAGCTCAGATCCTAAGCATCTCCTACGGCCAGGATGAGGGATACCAAGGTAACAACACGATGGACGCTGAAAATACTGCGCTCCTGCAGTGTGCCGCGGAAGGGATCACCGTGCTCGCGAGTTCCGGAGACGATGGCGCCTACGGAAGTTTTTATTACCAGCCCTACAACGTGTCTGACCCAGCGTCACAACCTTATGTCACCGGGGTCGGTGGTACGACCCTTTATACTGG
>JAFAIO010000462.1 GCA_019236675.1 Verrucomicrobiota bacterium | reverse complement strand
CGATCTAAAACCGTACCGAACTGTTCCAGCTTGGCTCGAACAAACTTAAGGCGGGAAAGAACCGGCCAAGCCAAACCCAGGAGTAAAAGCCCACCAGCTGCGACCCCGGCTCCCGGGAGGATCCATTTTGAGTACGCCTCAAAGAATCGGCCAGCCAAACCCGAAAAGAGAATTCCTCCAACGGCCACGATCACCCAAGACAGCACGGCAGCCGCTAATTCGACGGGTAAGCTCAAGGAAGCGATGGTCAGCGGAATTCCCAGGTTCTGCGCGGCCACGACCCGCGAGGCAAATTTCCAAACGCCCCCCGGTAGCCAGCGCAATGATTCCGAGGTCAGCCACGCGCGGACTGCCACCAGATACGGTAGCGGATAACCGAGCGATTCAAGGATCCAAGACCAAACTCCAGCGTTAAAGAACCAATAGCCAAGACAGAGTCCAAATGCCGGGATCAACCAAACTACACTAAGCCGTTCTAGACATTGCCTGAGCTCGCCCATCCGCGGCACTAACGCCAAGATGACGCAGGCGATCGCAACCCACGGCAGCAGGCGGCGAATGACGGCGAGTATTGTAGGCTTGTTTTTCTCCATTTATTTTCCCTAAGTTGTTGCTGGCTGAACCCCTTCTTCTTCAACGTTACGAGGAGGCGATGTGGAAACGCTTTCCGCGTAAATGGATTCGTACTGGTCCATGATTCGGCCCCAATTGAAGTAGCTGCAGGCATGGGTGTATCCTTGCTCTCCTAACTGGCGGGCATAGTCAGGGTCCTCGAGCAAACGGACGACGGCTTTAGCGATAGCGTCAGGGTTCTTTTCCGGAACCAGCAATCCGGTCTGGCCGTCCTTAATTACATCGACAATCCCGCCGACGGCTGAAGCGACGACAGGTCGGCGGTTACTCAGCGCTTCGACCAAAACGACGCCTTGGCCTTCAGTGTCACCCTTAGAATCGACAATCGCCGGATGTACATAAATAGAGCACGAACGAAATAGGGAGCCGAGCTCTTCGTTACTTACAAAACCAGCAAAAGCCACCTCTCCACCCAACCCGAGCGACCGCGCGAGCTCCATCCATTCAGACCGGCAATGACCGTCGCCGGTTATCACCAGGCGCACCTTGTGCCGGCTTAATATCGACGGCATCGCTCGAAGGAGGAAATCAACTCCCTTTCGTTCGATGAGACGGCCTGAGAATAATAATAGTGGAACCTGTTGAGGAGTGGGTTCCGCTGCCGGATCAACGTTAATCGTCGCTCCCCAAGGGATGATCTGCGCTTCGCGTCCCGAGACCTGTCGAACCAATCCGGCGGTGTGGGTGCTATTGGCAGTGATCGCGAATGACCTGCGTAAGCAGAACGCTAAGAGAGAGGTCGACAACTTACTCCCGGCCGCAAGCGCGAATTCGGCACTATGGCAGGTGTAGACCACCTTGCTTTTCAGCAGCCAACCCGGCAGTAGCGCCATTAAGCCGTGCGGGAATGGCCAATGGACGTGCAGAACGTCAATACGCTCTTGGCGACAGATCTTCCACGCGGTCCAGGCTCCGCTGATCAGATAGCTCAACGATAACAGCTTTAGGACCGGATTCTTCTTAAGCTTGTTTGGGGCGCCCTCACCATGAGTCAGCATTTCCCAACGCGCAGGCGCGTACCGAAACCGGCGCACCTGAACGCCGTCGATCTCGTGGTCCTTTAGACCCAAATACGCCGGAGCGATGACCGTAACTTTGTGGCCGCGCTCCGCCAGTAGCCGCACCGACTCCCGAAGCCACGGGACCTCATGGTCCACCTGGTTTCTAGGATAGGTTGAGCCCAATACTGCAATCCGCAAACTGTTCATATCACTCTGTGGAGTGAATTTCATAGGTCCGTGTTACTAACCATCAGGCAGTGGGAACGAGCGATCTCCGGCGCCCCGTGCTCAAGGCGTTCCGGGCCAGCCCGACAACGATGGTTGGTTCGACCGGTTTGAGCAAAGCAGCAAAAGCGCCTACCTGCGTCATGTCACTCGGATTAGCGTCCGTGTCACTGAACAGAACGATCACTCTGGGGTTCGGCGACGTACGGCGAGCAACCCGGACCAACTCCGTCATTTCGGTCCCGGTCCCGCTGGACGAGTCTAATAACAGAACCTCCACCGGACCGCTCATCAGCGACTGCGCCTCATGACATGAGCTCGCAGCGATAACGCTCCAACCGGCTTTTCGCAGGTGCGACGAGTGAACGTCCCGGCTCATGCTGTCCCGCTCGATCAATACAGCGAGCGGTCCATGATGAGAATTGCCATTTCGAGGATGTTCGCTTGACGGCAACCGAAGGACCGGTTCCGCCCGTAGGCCGATGCTCGATACGATCGGTCTATGCTTTGATTGCTCGGTGTTCTCGTGGAGGCTCCACTCGGAGGTTAGTCCCAGCAATACCGTCACCAGACCACCAACCACCAAGACGGGAGGCGCCGCATTCAATTGCTCCGCCAATTTCAGTGGCAAAGGAAGCGCCAGTAATAGAATCGCGAGTAAAACCCCAGCGGCGCACATCGCCAGAGCGACACTGCCAAGGAAATGCAACGGGCGCCGGCGGAAATTCTGCAGGAAATTGACGGTCCACATGTCGAGGAACCCCCGCAGGTACCGCCTGAAGTCGTATTTGCTGCGTCCATGGACCCGGGGATGATGTTTAACCGGGATCTCCGTCGTGCGGTACCCATGGATTGCGGCCAGCGATGGCACCATGCGATGCATCTCTCCATACATCGGGATCGCATTTACTACCTCCCGCCGATAGCATTTAAAGCCGCAGTTGTGGTCATGCAGTTTGACCTTGTTAACCCGGCTCAGCATCAGGTTGAAAACCCGGCTGGGTAAAACTTTATGCCAAGGATCGTGCCGGCGGCGTTTCCAACCGGAAACGATATCCCATCCCTCCTCCATTTTCTGCAGAAAGTTCGGGATCTCGGCTGGATCATCTTGGAGATCGGCGTCCATCGTAAAAACGAAATCTCCTGAGCATTCCTGCCATCCAGCCGCTAAGGCATCCGCCTTACCCATGTTTCGCCGGAACCGGATTGCCTTGATCCGATCCGGATTTTCGGCCGCCAGTCCTCGAATAACATCCCAGCTATTATCGGTACTCCCGTCGTCGACGAAGATTACCTCCCAGAGCGCTGTTTGCGCGGATGCGTGTTCCGCGATCTTATTAAATAATTCTTCCAGTGTTGGCGCTTCGTCCTTAAGCGGTATTACGAACGACAGCGTCCGCTCTGTGCGATTTTGAGACCCAGTTTCCATAAACCCATACCTCCGTATTTATTGATGCGCGGTCAGGGTAAACCATGCCCCTAGGAAACCGGGATCAAACCACACCCCATCCAGGATGAGCTAGCCGGCGACCAGTCCTAACAAAGTTCCCCCCCTAACCAAGTTCTAGATAAATCTATAGCTTGTATTGAAAATACTGATAATTATGGTATTTCAAAACCCTCTTGCTGACTCGTATGTAATCGAAGTCTCCAAGATGTCTAGCAAAATTATTTTCACATTTCTTCAAAGTTAAATTTCGATCAGGTTACGGTTACATCTCCTTCTACCTCGCGGGCTTACGCGCTTTTCCTCTCGGTGGAGCACCGGTCAGACCGACCGTTGTTTCGCCGCTTTTCCCTCTCCCGCGGACCCCTTTCCCATTGCCCCTCTGCGAATTTTCAGGCCTGCCGACCAATTGGATGGAGCCTGGCATTCACGGAGGCTTTTTCGCCCTCTGACCTTTGCGCTCCGTTGACCCCCAGATCAAAGATCTTGCCATGCCGGAGGGCTTCGAGGTTCCTGTAAGAACCCGTCGGTTTTCGCGTACGAAGCAACGATACCCCCCACCCCCGCTGTCGAACATCAGCGTAAGTACCGAGGAATCAAGCTGATTTGTTGTTGCTAATAAGGGAGAGACTACGGCATGCATGCCGGACGTTTTTCAAACACTTCTCAATCCTGGTCAATTTTGAATCGATCGACTTGCGGACTTTGACGATGAAACGTCTAGTAGCATTCAATCAACCCCCAAACTTTTCAATCCTCCGCAATGGCTAGACCAGTAACCCTGTTCACCGGCCAATGGGCCGATCTTCCCTTAAAGGACCTCGCAGCAATAGCAAAAAAGATGGACTTCGACGGCCTGGAACTGGCCTGTTGGGGAGACCATTTCGATGTCAACGCCGCAGCTGCATCCAAGGATTATTCTAAAGAGCGATGGCAAATTTTGACCGGGAATGGCCTGACGGCGTTTTCGATCTCGAGCCATCTGGTTGGACAAGCAATCTGCGACCGCATCGATGAACGGCACAAGGCAATTCTACCGCCCGATATCTGGGGAGACGGTGATCCGGAAGGCGTTCGCCAGCGCGCAGCGGAGCAGATGAAGTTGACCGCACAAGCTTGCCGGAATTTTATCGACGCCAAGCCGCATCAAGACCTTGATTTTCCCGCCGTGGTCAACGGTTTCTCTGGATCAAGCATCTGGCACGCCTGTTATGCATTCCCGCCCACTAGCCAAGATTATCTCCAAAAAGGGTACGAAGATTTCGGCCGCCGGTTCTTACCGATTCTGGAGGTGTTCGAGGAATACAACGTAAACTTTGCTCTCGAAGTTCACCCGACCGAGATCGCGTTCGATATCGCGTCGGCCCGTCGAGCCCTGGAAGCCCTCAACCAGCATCCAAGATTTGGCTTCAATTATGATCCGTCGCACCTGGGTTACCAGGGGGTCGACTACGTGAAGTTCATTCGAGAGTTCAAAGATCGCATCTACCACTGCCACATGAAGGATGCATGGTGGGGACATGGCAACGGTGACGTTGGTGTTTTCGGTGGCCACACGGATTTTGGCGACTACCGCCGTTATTGGGATTTCCGTTCGATCGGGCACGGCGATGTCCGATTTGAGGATATCATCGTGGCGCTGAATGATGTCGGTTACTCGGGCCCACTTTCCATTGAGTGGGAAGATGGCCGGATGGACCGGGTCCACGGAGCAACGGAATCATGCCGCAATGTGAAGTCGTACGATTTTGCGCCGAGCCGCTCCGCATTTGATGCCGCTTTCGAACGCAAGAAGGCCTGAACAACCAGCACCAAGAGCAATAGAAGAAAGCTTATGACCCAAAAAATCAAGATGGGGATGGTGGGTGGAGGCCGGGACGCCTTTATTGGCGGTGTGCATCGGATGGCAGCCCGCTTGGACGGGCGCATTGAGCTTGTGGCGGGAGCTTTTTCATCTGACCCGGCCAAATCTCGGGCTTCAGGTGAAGACCTGGGGCTGGATCCGTCAAGAGTCTATCCCGACTATGAAACGATGGCAGCCGCGGAGAGCAAGCTGCCCGAGAGCGAACGCATCGACTTCGCGTCCATCGTAACGCCGAACAACGTACACTTCCCTCCCGCTAAGACCTTTCTGGAAGCTGGGTTCCACGTGGTTTGCGATAAGCCGATGACCTTCGATCTGGTTGAGGCAAAAGCGTTACGCGAGATCGTGAAGTCATCCGGTAAGGTGTTTGCATTGACTCACAATTATACCGGCTACCCGATGGTCAAAGAGGCGCGTGAACTGGTTCGGAACGGTGACCTAGGTAAGATTCTCAAAGTGGTAGCGGAATATCCGCAGGGCTGGTTGATTCAGCCGATTGACGCTGAAGGTCAAAAACAAGCTGCTTGGCGCACCGATCCTTCCCGGACTGGAGCCTCAAGCTGCATCGGCGACATCGGCACCCATGCAGAGAATCTGGGCCGATACATCACCGGACTCGAGATCGAGGAGCTGTGCGCCGATTTCACTACCTTCGTTCCCGGCAGACGCTTGGAAGACGACGGCAATCTCTTGATTCGTTATCACGGCGGAGCCCGCGGGGTCCTTTATGCCTCGCAGGTCTCGGTCGGTGAAGAAAACAATCTCAGCATCCGCGTTTACGGGACGAAAGCGTCACTGGAATGGCATCAGGAACATCCGAATGAGCTCATTGTTAAGTACCCCGATGCGCCTCGGAAGATCTACCGTCGCGGGAACAGTTACGTTAGTGAGATTGCGAAACGGTTTACCCGACTTCCATTCGGACATCCGGAGGCTTTTATTGAGGCATTTGCGAATATTTATCTTGAAGCTGCCCGGGCCATCGAATCGGTGAAAGCAGGTAAATCGATCCCGCCGGACGTTGACTATCCGACGGTCGAAGATGGAGTACTGGGGATGGCTTTTATCGTCACGGCTGTCGCCAGCGCCCAGAACGGAAGCAGCTGGACAAAGCTCGTCGCCTAAGAGGGGCGAGCCGAGCTTTGTTTCGACAGCAACTACCTTGAGAGGAAAGCGGGAAGACTGACCTGGTCACCAAACCCAGCCTGACTGCTAGTTGGCCGATCCGCTCGCAACTTGTACGATCGCCCGAATCTTATTTAGCTTTTGGTGAGGGCAACAGAGGGTTTTGCGACAACTGTTGGAGTACGCCTACACTATCGAATCCGGTGGTAATCGGGCTACTTTCGTTCTGGCTGGTCACGGCGATGCCGGCATAGATCGTCGTATTCATCGGGATGGTCGCGGCCGACCCGACTTGGGTCCAAGAGACACCGTCCGGCGAACTGTAACCGGTAAAAACGTTGCCGGCGCGCGTAATCTTAAACCAGTACGGCTGGGTAGTCGTCATGTTCCCGGCCCGGGTCGAAGTACCATTTTCCGTTGTTCGGACCGAAAAGCGCTGACCATGGGTGCCATCCAGGCTGCACAGTGCATTCATGCTCCCTGGCGTCAGATCGTTGCGCAGCATGACCCCCGCTTTGGCCCATGCGCTGATTCCTGTCCCTTTAGGCATACTGGTCAAGCGCGCGATTACCGTGCCGTCACCGACGAGCTGTTGGTAGTAGAATTGAAATCCGTCAGCCGTGCCCCAGATATCCGTGCCGCCCCCAATTACTTGGACTTGCCCGGTGTAAAGTCCTTCAGAAGAGCGTTGGGTCGCGCTTCCTCCCATCGCATTCCCCACATCTTGACTTGTCCAATTCTGAACCGTGTCAGTGGCATATTCCGTTCCGTTGACACTCAGAAGCGGAAGTGTAAAGGCTGAGTCCAGGTCGCTTCCGGAAAGGGAGTTGATCGTCTGGGTAATAACATTGGCCTGCACGCTCATCGTGCTATTTAACCCCGGTACGGAGAGAGACACTTGGCCGGTAGCAGCAGTATACGCTGTGGAGACGCTGGCCGAAGTAAACGCCGTTCGAAAGGCATTGAAGTTCGTGCTGGTGTCCGAGCAATAAGCAGTTCTCGTCCAGAATGCGACTACCGCATAGCCGCTACTGGGAGCTGTCGCGGTGTGCTCACAGGTGACCCGCAGAGCGTTGTAGGCGGATCCGTCATTCACCAGAGATAGGCCTATCGTGTTACCGCTCATGTCAGTCGAGACCAGAAAACGAATGCCGGTTACTAGGGTATCAGCTTGTCCGGAATTAGTAACTTGAACAAAAATGGTCGAGCCGGCATCCAAAGAGACCGATTGGCCGGGGCTCAGGCTCACCGGCGTGGTAGCGTTGCCAATCCAAACCTGCGCTGTGTTCGGTATAACAATGCTCGAGGCTACTTCCGTCGCGCCGTTAGTCGCGTCCACTTGACCACTGGACGAGGCCACAAACAGAGTTTCAGCCGCATTTTGTACACTGGCAATGAACGGGCTTAGAGTGGCTGGGGCACTTCCTTGCAGGTAGTAGTTTTCTACACCCTGCATATTGAAATTGACGTTAACCGTGCTCCCGTTGCCGGGCATCATAATGGTTAACCCCTCAAATTGAGGGCTATCATAAAGCGATTGCGTCGAGCCGACCGAAAACGGGTAGTAAAGACCCCCTGTTCCTGCCGGGTTGGCCATGTGGTTCTCGCCATACAAGAAGTTCGTGTTGTAATCAGTTGCCGGATCGATGAAGCTTCGCAGAATCGTTCGGGACTCATTGGCTGCGATCTCAGCACCGTAGAGATAGGGAACGTCATTTGTGGGAGGCAGAACGTAAGCGATAAAATCTTGTCCGTGCCAATAAGCAGACGTCGCTCGAGTTGTTAACAGCAATGGCCACGCCGGAGACGGCGGATTTGTGAGGTGGCTTACTGCGTAAAGAAAACGGTCGGTTTCACGATCTTCATCCGTGAGGAACTCATAGGTACGGCTGTGGGTACCTCCAATCCGCTGATTCTGCGTATACCAGTTGGCGTAGAGATCGATCCAGAGAAGCTTGGCTCCCTGCTGCGCCATCACTG
>JAFAIO010000340.1 GCA_019236675.1 Verrucomicrobiota bacterium | reverse complement strand
CCCCACTCATCTAAGCCCGGAGAAAACGCAGACCGTTGCCCTATTCGAACAAGGCGGCTTTGCTCAAAGTGACATCACCGAGTACGAAAAAGAGAACAGGCTTCCGGATGTTCCGATTACGGTACGGAAGGTGAATGGATACGGCGGCGGGATCAACGATCCCATCATTGAGCTCGAAGCGGTTCTCGATATCGACATGGTGATCGGGATTAATCCCGCCGTGGCAGGAGTCGATGTTTACGAGGACGGAGCCGATCCGTTCGGGGTCGCTCTGCTGGATGCATTGGCAGCGATGGCAAACGATAACATCGCACAAACCATCAGTATCTCGTATGGAACCGATGAAGCCAACCAGGGTACAACCCAGATGGCGGCCGAAGGCGTTCTATTTCAACAATTGGCTGCTCAGGGTCAGTCGGTTTTTGCCAGCGCTGGTGATCACGGCGCCTATGGCAACACCAGCAATAGTCTCAATGTTTCCGACCCGAGCAGTCAGCCCTACGTTACTGCGGTCGGCGGCACATCCCTTTTTACCGGGACTAATAGCGTTTATCTTAGTGAGGAAACCTGGAATCATCTAGCGACCGGGTTCGGAGCAACCGGTGGCGGGGTCAGCAACTATTGGGCGATTCCGGAATGGCAGGTTCGCACGCTTTACCCGCGCAAGCCGGGAGGCTTCAGCGTTCAAGCGGCTGTTCAATCGGATTCGGTTGCCACCAGAAACAGAGGCTCTGATACGATGAGAAACGTTCCCGACGTAGCCGCAGTTGGCGATCCCTTGACTGGTGTAGCGGTTTATTCGGCGATCAATGGCGGATGGCAACAAGTCGGTGGAACCAGCGTTTCTTCACCGATGTGGGCTGGCCTTCTGAGCATTATCGATGCTTCCCGGCAAATCGTTGGACTGGGCCGGTTCGGTAATATCAATCCCGATCTCTATTTTCTGGCCTTCACGGAGCCAGGTCTGATCGACATCAAAGATGGTTCTAACGGGGATGTCACTTTGTATGGAATTCCCGGGTATAACGCCGGTCCTGGATATGATAACTGTACCGGTTGTGGCTCAATGTACGGAGAATTGTTCGCGGCCAATAGTCTGGTATGTCACCTGGTCGTCGAAGGCTCGGCGCCGAATACACCGACCGGCTTTAGCGGAACCGCAGGGACAACCACGGCCTCTCTTAAGTGGACCGCAGCAGCGCAGGCGAATGGTTATCTTATCGAAGTCAATCAAGTGGACACTGGCGCCCTCACCTTCTACATCGCCAAAGATACAAAGGTTGAGCTTACGGGGTTAACGCCGAAGACTACCTACGTCTTGTCGTTATTCGGGGTCAATCCGACCGGCACAAATCTTGTGTCTGCCACTATTTATATCACCACTGATTGAAGCGTGAGAGGACGGCACTCAGTCAGCCAAAGCGCACCGAGCCGTAGTCGAGCGCGGAATCACGGCTCGGCGCCGAGTCCCGATCGCGTTTGTGCTGAGGGGCTCGGCGGGCAAAGTGGTGTGGAGCGCTGCCTCGCTTGCGAGGCCGAGGGTGAGCAAGGGACATCGCAATGCCCACCTAACTTCGATCAGCGCTCTATGTCGCGACCCATGCTTCTTCACATCATAGAGCGCAGCCTGACGATCGGTGTGTGTAGTCCTCCGCCTTGCTCACCATCGGCCTCGCAAGCGAGGCAGCGCTCCACGGTGCCCCCCACCAATAATGGTAACTGCCCTACTAATTACCAATGATCTTTCCCCAACCCACCGTCTTTGTGTAGAAAGGCGGGGAGCGTAGAATCGCTACCCCACCATGAAATTTACTTCGGTCAGTACCATTGCCTGGCTCCTACTCTGCGCCAGCAGTTATGCGCAAGAGAACATTGCCGGCGGGGTCGTTTATGGCGACAAGGGCGCGTTTAACATCAGCCCGCCAGACGGATGGGTTCTCGATGTCAAAGCTGGAGTCGAACAAGGGTTGCCTTGTGTTCTATACCCAAAAGGTTCGTCGTGGTCAGGCGCCGACACCGTCATGTATGCAAATGTCGCCGGCGAAGAGTTCACTGACGCGGCGGCTTTTGCGGCGCGGGCAATCCAGGAAATGAAAAAGAAACATGGTATCCCAAAAGAAAAGATCGCGTCAGGAAAGACGAAGGGTGGTGAGGCTTATTTTATCAATGAATATCCCGCCACGGCCGCTTATTCCCAATGGGAGCAGGTTGCCTATATTCAGTTACCTGGCGCCGTGGGATACGTGGTCTTGTCATCCCGGAACGAAAAAAGTTATCGAAAAGATAAGCATGCGCTTGAGGACGTCCTGAAAACGGTCTTCTACGTTGGGAAAGTTGAACTGAAGCGGGACAACAGTTAGAACGGGCGAAACAGCCGATCATTTCTTCTTGTTCAACGCCTGGCTAAACCAATCGCCACCGAACTGTTCCGGCTTACCGGAACTGCTGCGGTTGCTTGATTGTCCTTTGTTCGTCTGACTGCGATCGTTGGATCGAGAAGATGTCGATCCGATCTCCGGCCGGCTTTTCATCGAAAGAGCGATCCGTTTACGCGGCAGATCCACTTCCAGAACGGTCACCTGCACTTTTTGCTGCACCTTAACAACGTCCGCGGGATTTTTGACGAAGGAATCGCTTAGTTGGCTGATATGCACAAGCCCGTCTTGGTGCACACCGATATCAACAAATGCGCCGAAGGCGGTAACATTGGTCACAATGCCAGGCAGTTTGAGTCCGGGCTTCAGGTCCTCAAGTTTATTGACTCCTTCTGTGAACGAGAAAATTTCGAATCGGTCTCGGGGGTCGCGTCCCGGTTTCGCCAGCTCGTTCATAATGTCGGTTAGCGTGGGTAACCCGGTAGCGCCCGTGATGTAGCGGTCCAGTTTAATGCCTTTGCGCAAGGCATCATCGCCCATCAGATCGCGCACGGTACAACCACGATCCGTTGCCATCTGATCCACGATTGAGTAGCTTTCCGGATGCACCGCGCTGGCATCGAGTGGCTGCGCACCCTCCCGGATGCGGAGAAACCCGGCTGCCTGTTGAAACGTTTTTGGGCCTAACCGTGGAACTTTTAGCAACTGTTGCCGGTTCGCAAATGGTCCATTAGCATTGCGGTAAGCGACAATGTTTTCCGCAAGTTGCGCATTCAAGCCGGAGACATAAGCCAGGATTTGCGGGCTAGCCGTGTTCAACTCCACCCCCACGCTATTGACACAACTCATGACCACATCGTCTAGCGATCGTTTCAATGCCCGCTGATCGACATCGTGCTGGTACTGACCAACCCCAATCGATTTCGGATCGATCTTCACTAACTCCGCTAACGGGTCCATCAATCTTCGCCCGATAGAAACAGCCCCGCGTACAGTCACATCTTGATCTGGAAATTCCTGGCGCGCTACGTCCGAAGCTGAATAAACGGAGGCGCCGCTTTCATTCACCATTACGATCGCGATCGTTTTCGGTAGCTCCAGACCGCGAACAAACATTTCGGTTTCCCGTCCCGCCGTACCATTCCCAATCGCGACGGCTTCGATCCCGAAATGCTCACAATAGGCGCGAATCTTGGTGGCAGCTTCACTTGCGTTTCGGGTCCCCTGCTCCGGATAAACGACGTCGTGATGCAAAAGTTTGCCCTGAGCATCCAGACACACAATTTTGCAGCCGGTACGGAACCCGGGGTCGATTGCTAAAACTTTCTTCCGACCCAGCGGCGCGGCCATGAGCAATTCGCGAATGTTGTCGCTGAAAACCTTTATCGCTTCTTCATCGGCCCTTTTCTTCAAAGCGATCCGCGCCTCCGTCTCCATCGATATCTTGAGCAGACGTTTATAGCCGTCGTGTGCCGCCATCTTTACCTGCTCGGCACACGCTGACTTTCCCCGAACAAACAGCGATTCCAAAATGCTGAGCCCGTCCTCTTCCGGTGGTTGAATTCGGAAATAGAGAAATCCTTCCGATTCACCTCGCCGAATCGCAAGAATACGATGGGAAGGCGCTTTAGCTGCCGGTTCGTTCCAATCAAAATAATCCTTAAATTTAGCGCCTTCTTCCTCCTTCCCAGTCATGACTTTGGAACTCAGGACACCTTTCGCATTAAATAACTCGCGCATTTTGGTTCTGGCGTTCTCGTCGTCATTCATCCGCTCGGCTAGAATATCTCGCGCGCCTGCCAGCGCGTCTTCCGTCGTCCGCACCGCTTTTTCTTCCTCCTCAGTTTCAACTAGAAAACGCTGTGCTTCTGTCAAAGGATCGGCGCCCGCAACCGCTTGATTTTGAAGCAGAAAATCGGCTAGCGGTTCCAGTCCTCTTTCCTTGGCGATGGTGGCCCGGGTACGTTTCTTGGGGCGAAACGGCAGATAAATATCCTCGAGCACGGTCAGCGTCTCCGCCGCGCCCAACTTTTTCTTAAGTTCATCGGTCAAGAGGTTGCGTTCCTCTAAGCTCTTGAGGATCGCTTCCCGCCGTTGATCGACTTCCTCGAGCTGTTCGAGGCGGTCCCGAATAGTGGCAATCTGAACCTCGTCGAGTGAACCGGTGGCTTCCTTACGGTAACGAGCTATGAACGGCACCGTGGCGCCATCCGCGAAAAACCCGCCAACCGCTCGGACTTGGTTTGGCTGCAGTTTCAGTTCGTGAGCAATCTTGGCAATGTGAATCGGATTTTCAGCCATGAGAAAAAAGTGGCGGGAAATATAGGAAAGGAGTTCAAGGAGTACAAGGAGTGAGAAGGGGTCAGGAGCCAGAATCCGGGAGGCAGGAGGCGTGGCGGTGAATGGGCGCACCGGCGAATAGGCGAATCGGCGAATGGGCGTGTGGGCGAAACGGCGATTCAAATATTGTCCGCGGCCTAGGTATGGGCAAGAATGAGCGCGCAGCGCTCGCCGAATTCATCCCATTGCAGCATCGCCGATTCGCCCATTCGCCGATTCGCCCATTCACCGACTCTCTTCTACGCGTACATGCTTTTAACCGCCTCGCCCAACTCGATTGTTCCCAACCGAACTTCGCCACCGGGCTCTACATCAATCCGCCCGGCATTATGAGCGACATATAGCTCGCGGATCTGGTTTGCGTAACTCTCACTGGCTCCGCCTCGAGTCAGCACTGGGATCCAGTCGATTCCGGGACCGCCTTGGCGACAATTTGCCGGTGCGATATTTCACTCAAACTTGCCGCCACATCGATAGCACTGTATCGACGGGGCCCTTCCGCGTGTACGACGCGAGGGGTCGTTTCCACAGGCTTTTCCAGCAAAAGATCGGCAGCAATGAGCCCCAGATCGGAGACCGAGATCGTCGGGAAAAGTTTGCTGACCGGATGATGAAAACTCGGCAACATCCCGGTTTCCAATGCGAGCTTAAATACTCGCCCCCAGTTTTGCATGTGCTCGGCTGATCGAAGAAATATCAGCCTGCCGGGCACCGCACTAAAACGAGCTTCCATATAATTGAAAGCCATCGTGATGCCGGTCCCAGAGTCGACGTGGGCGCCATAGTCGGAGATCGCAAGAACCGTCTCCGGATGGGAAGCCATCAGAGCGGCAGTGATCGCGTCGATGATGTTCGCCATGTCTTTCCGCGCATCGTTCGCCCGATTATTCACGGGACAGATCACCTGCACGGCGCTCGCTCCTTTAATCGCATTTGCTATCGCCTCCGCGTCATGGAAATCCGCAACCGCGATCTCGCAGTCCAACGCCTCGAGATCGGTTTTGTTAGAGGATTCGCGCACCACGGCTCTGACAGGCGCTCCCTGAGCTCGAAGCTTTCCGATCGTTGCTCGTCCAACCTTTCCGCTAGCTCCTAGTATTGCGAACATTGCGAGTAAACCAGATGCGCGACCATTCGTTTGGTCAAGTGCAGATGGCGAGGTGGGAACGCGAAAGGTGAAAAGTGAAAAGTGCGGAGACTGGAGGGCAGGCCTCTTTTGGTGGGGCGAGGCTCCTGAAAGACCTAGAAGGATGATCAGGGTGATCAGTGCTTCGGCCACATTCCGTGCGATTAGGCCTTTCCATGCGCCGGGCCGCGGCTCGGCACGTTATGCGGTCTATCCCCACCGTTCGGAGCCGGAACATCAGACGCGCTTTTGAAAACGGTCACGTCTCTCGGCAGCCTCGCCCCACCAAACCGGAGCGCCTCCACACCTTTCACTTTTCACCTTTCACCACCCCAGCGCGCTGCTTCTCCTTGAACTCCGCGAGGTCCTTCTCGATCATTCGCAGAGCTATGAACCGCTCTCGCGTCAGTCTCACTGGTCTTATCGTCTTGGTCCTTGGGCTGGCCACCGCCGAAGGGGTCTATTGGTTTGGGGAAAAAGCCGCCTCTGCCAAAAGCCAGGACTCAGCCGAATTGACCAAGACGATGGAGCTCGAAAATCAACGAAAAGAGGACCGCGAGATCGAGATGGGATTTGGGAAGGTGTATGTCATGGTGATTCACGCGGAACAATGGTGGATGGCATTACCCGGCTACCAACAGGCGGCATTCTTGATCGCGGGTGCGACCGGTCTGATTGCCTTGACCTGCTTTATCTTAGCAGCGCAGCTTCGGTGAATTGCCCGCGTGGAAGTAAGCAGTATGCAGTAAGCAGTGAACAGTGATCGGACTTGAGAACTGATTACTGATTACTGACCTACTGCTTACTTTGCTGTCAACGGCGCGATGGACGAACCAGAAGAACCAGTTAATAAGCAGAAAGAACGGCCACCGAGCCGCCTTCTTTGGCTCGCGATCATCTTTATCGTGATTGGCTCATTGGTCGCCGTGATTTCTTTGGTTGTCTTGGCTCAGCCTGTCAGCGAAGAAAATCTCTGGACGTTGGCGGCAATCCCCTCCTTGATCGCTGGGGGCTGCGTTACTTTCGTAGGTGTTGTCACCCTGATCTTGAATGGAGCATTGCGAGGTAGCGCCGCTTCTTCGGAAGTGGGAAATGAGAAATGATCGGTGAGAGGTGCGGGCCCTACGCAAATCGGAGGGGAGCCGCATTAGGCGTGTCCTGCCTTTAAGTTGGGAACCGGTCTATCGCCAATATCACCGAAAAATCGTATCCGACCGCGTCTCCCTATAGATTCGGCACTTTCCACGGCTCTTTCAACCCCAACGCGTTGAAGCTGTTCCCATCCCAGGGCGTCCCGTCTATCCGAGCGCCATATCTGCGAAGACTGTCGGTGTCGACACGTTTGCGATCCGCCTCCGCAAGCCTATGGCGCGATAAGGCTCCAACGCCCCTCCGATTTTGCGCGCAGCGAATGTCATGGCCCTCACGGCTCACTTCTCACAAAACCTCTTCCCCCTTTTTGCTAACTCTGCTAATTCCTATCCCCTGTCTGCTCCACGTTCATCCCTGGATATGAGAAGTTTACGAACCTTATGCCTTCTATTCGCTGCGTCATTTTCTATTGTTTGTGTCAAAGCTGACGAACAGCCGGTCGCTCAACTAGTGGCCCAGACCGAGCGCGCCTTCTCAGCGCGCTGCGCCGAGATCGGGATTCGAGATTCGTTTATCGAATATTTCGCAGCGGATGCCATCGTTTTCGACCCAGCGCCGCGCTTGGCCGGTCCCGACCTGGAAAAAGAAACGAGTTCGCCGAAGGTCAAGTTGACTTGGGAGCCGATAATTGTCCGGGTGGCGAGTACCGGCAAACTGGCCGTGAGTACGGGGCCCTACACTTTACAAACCGCGATCAAAAAGTCGTTCGGCTATTATCTTTCGCTCTGGAAACTGCAGAATGACGGAGGATGGAAGGTGGCAGCCGACATCGGCGTTACCGGACCTCTCGCCAAGGATCCAGCCGATGATTTTCAAAGCTATCCCGACGCATCCGGTCAAGGTACGCCGGCTGACCTCTTGGCCTATGAACGGGAACAGTTTAGTCAGGCTACGGACCTCGACCACATCTACCGTTCTGTCGCCTCAGCGGAGACCGTATTCGAACGCGACAACCAACCGCCGCAGACCGGACAACCCGAATTCGCGGTATTTTTGTACAGCCAAAGGACTAAGCGAACAAAACTCTCGCAAGCTGGAGGGGACATATCCGGCAATCTCGGGTTTACTTATGGCACCCAGTCAGACGAGAAGTCTACGGTTGGATATTTGCGGGTCTGGATCCTGCGCGATTCGCGCTGGTCGTTAATGTTTGATGTGGTAACAACTGGCGAATAGCGCGCTAACTCGCCTTAGGCTCGTTAGCGAATAGCCAATAGCCGATAGCCGGCGAGAACGGAGGGGAGCCGCATTCCGCGCTCCATTACCGCCGGCGTTGTTCCACACAGAGCGCTTCGCGTCCCAACGACGTGTTAGCCGCGGCTCCCTTGATCGAGTGACCAGACTACCACGTGCAACCTCAAGCGGCATGGCACGGTTCGGCCTCCGCAGACTACGGGTGGGACGGATGTTCCCGGGGCGTCGCGGTTGTGGCACGCCAAAAACGTTGCGCTCAGTCTTAGGTCACAGACGCCCTCGGGCATAACAACCCCGAATGCATCTTCCGTCGGGCCCCTCAGGCGAGTCCCGCGTATTGCTCTTGCACAAACGGAAGTAGTCCGGCTTTTTCCAGCGCGGCCAAGGGCGCGAGGAACGTCACTTGGATCACACCCGGGTGTCTGCCGATTTCGATGCCGCCAGTGATAGTCGCGCGATTCATTACTTCAGGCACGGTCAGCGTCAGCAATTTTGCCGCTCGACCAAGCCCGACCTGAGTCGCTTTATTCAGATCAGGGCCGGAACCGATCACCGAGATCGGCGCAGATTCCTCCAGTTTTTCGATTCCCCATTTCGTAGCTAGGCGTCGGGCTCGTTCTTTCTCGGCTTGGTTAAACGGCCGGGCTAACGGCGGCAGATCTTCAGGCAACGGGAATAACACCGGTCCTTCCAGGCCGAGCCCTTTCAACAGCTCGACTTCCAAAGTCACAGTTCCGGAAACATCCATGGTATGCCCGGCTATCTCTCCGTCACCTTGGAGGGCGTGCATATCCCCGAAATAAATGCCAGCACCTGGCACTTTCACTGGCGCCAGCAGGATCGCTCCCGGCCGCACCGCATCAATATCCATGTGACCATCGGTCCTGAGCTCGAGCTGTTCCGCGGTGATCGCGTATTCGTGCGGAGCCCCGACCAATGCCGAACCGAAATCACCAGCGTTATGTGAATCCGGCATCCGGATGGCAGGAGTGGTGCCGAGTTGCCCCAGGAATGGGCGTAACCGGGCGCTCAGTCCAACCAGGTCATGCGGTGCGTAGGTCAAAATTGAATGTTGAGCCGAGCTTTCCGGCAGGGCTGCGAACTGGTTGGCCGAGCGGGCAATTCGTTCCGCGGCTTCTTGAACGACTGTAACTCCGACCTGCCGGGTCTCATCGAACACGACGGTGTAGCCATTGACGATCTGGAATGGTGTAACCGGGGTATTGCATTTCACACAGCGCACAGCCTGTTGGCCTATCCCCTCTACATAGGTATCCGGATAAAACGTTCCGCAATTCGGACACTTTGGCGCCGCATAAGGATCACCCAAGAAATGCCCTTCAACCCAGCGGTCATGACCCGAGGCAGTCGCGAACGAAGTCACATTGATGTCCCGGATCCGAAGAATCACGGTGTCGCCCGGCATCGCTCCGTCGACATAGACGGGCACGGTTACTTCGTGTCCACCGCGAATTTTAGGGGTGATCATTGGTCCCCAACAACCCGGTGCAGTATTTCCGACAATGGTTCCACCGGATGTCACCGGGCCCAGCATTGGTTTAGCCGGGTCCAAAATACCGTCGGTCAATTCAGAAACCATGACCGTCCGTCGTGCTTCCTTCTTTGTTTCAGTCATGCGGTTGCTCCGTCGTTAAGAGTTAGGGGGGTGCGCTAGCCAATACCAATAGCAAATAGCAAAGACGGCCAGGCGCAAGGCGATTAATCGCGCAAGCAGGCCAGGAGGATGGCACGGATCGAGAACGTAAAAAAGCAGTGCCGGGCTCCAACGCTGGCGTAGCGTTGAGCCCCGGCACGCTCTTCTTCACTAACTACACTACTCAAAAAATCGGCTGTTCGTCCCGTAACACTCCCTTTACGACCCACTTCTGGTCCGGGCTAACCAGGACCCGCCCAATATCCTGAAGGAACGGACTAATGCCGGGGAACATAAAGATCGTATCGTCAACACCCCCCGTGGGGATATCGACATTGTTAACGCTCGTGTCCCTATTACCAATGTACAGCGTCGAGCTATCCTTCGTAATAGCCATGCCCAAAACCAGCGGAGAGTTGAGCGACAAATATGCTAAGTCGTTATTGATGATTTTGAACGTCTTAGTTATTCACAATATCAACAAAACCGGTTAGGCCGCCATTCAGCACATACGCGACAGACCCGAAAGTTATACTTTCGGGTCTACTTATTACTATCAATTCAACTGACCACCCGTCATTACTCAGGCGGGGAGGCTCTTGTTGGCTCCAACTAAATTATAAAGGCTCAGGTTAAATTACTATTCTAGGGACCCGCTGACAGACGCGGCTCTGAGTTATCCGCAATAATTCCGCGGCCGACTTAATTATTCGGGGCGATCTTACCTAGCCAGGTAAATAGGAAGATTAAACAGAGCACCTGGTTTGTTGGATGACATAGGTAGAATTACCTACCTCAACTGTTAACCCGCGAGAGATCGGAGTATCATATATGAGGCGTCATGTATGAGGCGTCATATATGATATGCGAGCAATTGCAATATTATGACTGCCTTTGTCGGGTATTCAACAGAAGACTTAAACTCCACTCTACGGACTCGCACTGAGACTGTGGAGCAGGCTTTAAGGTTTTGCCACTTCCGATCACGATCTTGCAAAATTTGACGAGAGGTGCGGCGTCATGGCTACTAGATATAGATTGTATGAATGGCCGCAATCCTCTAGAATTGAGAATCGAAGTGGCCAACGGGCAGCCGCGATCGGTTAGTCGGCACACCACCTCCACAGTTAGATGCCGTGACCGACCGCATGAGAATTAGTGAATTATCAAAGAAAACCAACCTAAAGGCGCACACGATTCGTTTTTATGAAAAGGAGGGCTTGCTTCCGGCGCGGTACGTACAACGGAAGAAGAACAACTATCGTGACTACGCCGAGGATGCAGTTAACCGGCTCCTTTTGATTAAGGAGGGTCAGCTCGCCGGATTCACTATCGCGGAGCTTAGGGAACTTACCAATGCAGACGAAGCGAACCCGGCGGTTGATGAAAGGCAGGTCATCCTGATCGAACGCAAGCTAGCATCGATTGAGCGCAAGATCGGACGTCTGGAGAGTTTTAAAGTTTATCTGAGTAAAAGACTGGCATTGGTGGACCAGAATAGTACGTCGGGTGAGATAAGGCATTGTTAACTTCTGGCGGGTGCACGAACATCTTCTAATGTCCGTAAAAACTAGGAAATCTAGAATTAAATCACACCGGCATAGATTTCCCACCACCTCAGCAAAGCCGATCTGTTCGACGCGGCCGCCTGAAGGCATCACTCAACGGGCTCACGGATTTACTACTCCTGTGCTGATTTCTGGCGCTTCTTATTGCGTCAGAGTGCGAGCGCTGCACAACTCATGCAAAGGCGACAGACGCCCCGTAACCACCAAATCATATTATTGACCGGGCAAGCACATATTGATTGATGCAGCGCTCCTTTTACCTATCGCCTTCCCTTTTTACCTCAGCGCCTCTTCAGCCGCAGACTCTGCCACGATCCATCCACGGTCCAACCGCCGTCCACCGCAACCGATTGGCCGTTGATGAAGCCACTCTGTGCTGGATCCGCCAAGAAGGAAACCGCTGCCGCGATATCCTCAGGTGAAGCGAAGCGCCCCATCGGTACGCGGTCAATGATATCGTCATCGGTATAACCGCTGGCAGCTTGATCCGCTACATCCATGGGGGTTTTCACCCAGGCCGGACACACGGCGTTACACCGGACTCCCCGCCCACCCCACTCAGCCGCAAGTGTTCGGGTCAGACCAATCATTCCATGTTTCGAGGCGTTGTAGGACACCCGGTCAGAAATTCCCATCAGCCCGGCAATCGAGGCAATGTTAATGATGCTCCCGGATCGCTGGGCCAACATAAGCAAACCGAAAACGCGGCAGAGCATGAAAGGAGCAAGCAGATTCACTTCCAAGACCCGCCGAAATTGGGTGGCCGAGACGTTTTCCGCCGGCGAAATCGAGCTAATCCCCGCGTTGTTGAC